>JANPGB010000285.1:0-9505 GCA_031423695.1 Verrucomicrobiota bacterium | reverse complement strand
TTTGGTGATTTCTACAAACCAGCCGAGGAACGTCTAAACCAGCTTGTGGCTGAACTGCCCAAACTCCAGGCTGAAGTTGATTTTCTCAAGGTCAATAAACTGTCCGCCGATGACATCCTGCATGAAGCCGGCACGCTGTATGACCGCTGGCCCAAAATGCCTACGGACGACCAGCGCAAGATCGTCGAATGCCTGATTGAAAAGATCGTGATTGGCGACGGCGAAATTGACATAACCCTCTCGCACCTGCCATCTTCTGAAGAACGATGCAAAAGCCAACAGAAGCTAGGGTTGGGGTGAGGGGAACTTTAATCTGGACAGGTTGACCTCCTCACCCCCGCCCTCTCCTCCCTCGTGGGAGGAGAGGGAGCAAGACTTATCTGTCCACCTCAATCCCCAACACATTCGCCACCGCCCGCTCGCGACCGTCGGTGGGCGCGTTGAGGATTTCCATTTGATCTTTGCCAATTGCGCGCACGGCCATCACCGAACTGCCGCCGCCATCCAGGTTCAGCGCCTGAACGCAGCCCAGCCGCAACATCTCCGCCGCCAGTTCGTCATAGTTCATGCCGATGGCAATGCCCGGCTTGCGTCCGTCCACGACGAGAATCGTCAGCTTCTTTCCCATCGCGTCCAGACCGACGACGGTGCGGGGATGCCGGACTTTGGTTTTATGCGGAACGAGGGCACCATCCTTCAGCAGCAGCGTGTTCCCGGCGATGACTTCCAATGCGTCCGGCGGCGGTTGCGCGAGTGATTCAATCGTCACGGAATGATCTTTGTGAACGACCAGGCACGGCCGCGCGTTGGTGGTGGTGGCCCAGGTTTTCCCATCCGTCACCGCCGGCCCATCCACCAAAGCCCACTGAGCGGCGCGAAACGCGGCGTTGGTTCCCTCGCCGTCGTTGACGCCGCGCGCCTTGAAAAAATCCCCGTTGACCACGAGATCAAATTTCTCCCGCGCCGCAATCTGTGTCGGCGGCATCAGCGTCGTCTGCCATTTGCCGGGCCCGTCCGGATCCGGGCCGCCCGCCGACACGCGGAGCCGCAGCTTCGGATTTTGCAGGTCCACCTCCGCCACGAACAGCCGCGTCGGTGGATTCGTGCGCGTCTCGGAATGGATGAAAACCCCCGGCAAGGCCTCGTTGGTGGCCGATACTTCGCCGTTGGCGGAAAAACCAAAAAGCAGCAGGCCGATAACGAGCAGCGGGCGCAGAACAAATTTCATGATCGCATCTTGCCGCACCAGTTCCTAGCTTTCAACGCTTCAGACACCACCCTCATCGTCTCCACGCTCACGGCGAGGATGCTCTTCAAGAGATTCAGAATGTATTTCGGGCCGTTGTTCTCACGCAGTTACTTGACCGGATATGGCTTGGCGGTTTAGTAGTCCATACAAAAAAGCATACGGAATGGATCAAAGCAGTTTTTGCAATTCAGCCGCCAGCTTTGGGCCGCCGTTGATGATGACCATGCGGCGATGCACATCTTCCGGGAATTCAGTGAGATATGCGCCCCTTGTCGGAACGGTCGCTTTGTCTTTGATCCGCCCCCATTTTCGGAAGATGTCTTCCAGCTTGTGCTGAACCGTGTAATCGGCGGTCAGTGCCTTGTGCTCGACGCGGACGAGCAAAACCAGATTGCACAGGGCCGGACGACCATTGATAGCAGTGTCCCAATCCGCGCCGAAAAGATGTTTCCCATAATCCAGCAAGCCGCAAAATGCTTTGAGCGTATCCAGCAGATGCACATTTAACTTCAGCAGGTTTGCCGAATGAAAGAAATCATTTCGCTGCTGTCGACGTGCCTTCAAATCCACATTCAAGGCTTTGACAGCGGCCAGTGTTGCTGGAGTCCCGGCGATTGGTGCAGCCGCTTCAACGTCGGCGAGAATGTCGTGATAGTTTTTGAACGTGGTTCTATTTCCAGCAGGCTTTTGGTCGGTCCAACCTCGGATTTTCGTTGAGACGAAAAGCTTTGCGGTCAGTTCCGTGTAGTTGTCGCAGAGAATGAAGGCGGTTTTCCAATACTGGCCTGCCGACTTGCCGGTGAAAAGAATCTCCAGCCCGTTTTCGATTTCCGGCATGAGGTATTGCAGGCTCATTTTGCGCCTCCCAAAAGTTGCGTTTCAAACCAGAGTTTGGCTTTTTGCCAACCGGCTTCGGCTTCGGCGCGCAGACGGCGGGCTTCTGCACGACGGCGGCGGCCTTCGGCGGCAATGGTTTCCTGCACGGCGACCTTCTTTGGAATCGGAATCATAAGGTTGACCACGTCCTCGTTTGTCAGGCGAGGGTGCGTGTTGCCGGTCATCATGTGCCGCGTCTGCGCAAGCGTGAGACTGCTGCGAAGGATTGCGCCAAGATAATCAGGATGAAGTGATACAGAATTCTTCACCCGCAGCACATGAAACTCCGGCGAGCAACAGCCGTCCATTTCTGCTCGATAGACTTTGTTCAAGTAGGGGCGTAAACGGGCGAAAAGTACGTCGCCAGTTTTGTAGAGCGAGCAGGCGCCGGCAACTTCCTCATTGGTTTCTACCAATTCTCCCGTGTGGCTTTGGACATGCGCGAGGCTTAAATAATTTTCTCCCGGCGTCCTAATTTGATCTCGGATGAAGGCAACGACATTGGCGAGTTTAGCACAGGGCAAGCGCCCTGAAGCAGCTTCCATCGCGCGGATGGCAAGAATGCGTTCCGGGTGAAAATAGTTGGCGTTAAGATGTGACTGCTCACGCGCACGACGCACAGTGGCGGCAAAAACTTTACGGTCGTCTTTTGGTGGCTTTGTAAGACCAAGCGTATCGAGAATAAAATCGTCGAGTCCACAGAGCAACGCATCGGCTTTAGAAAGCATTGACCAGCGCTGCGTCCGCGCTGCGTCCATTGCGGCCATGAGTCGTATCTGGCGTTGCTTTGATGGCAATGCTATAAGAATTTCTCCGACCTCTCGAAAGTTAATGTTCAACTGGACGCCACCGTTGGCCTGTCGCTCGCTCTGAAATTTTCCAAGTAGGCTGTTCAAAAAATCAGCCATATATTGTGACTCTATTTCGGAAGTCGGCCTAATTTTCACGATGGCTTGGTTAATGTTAGCCCTGTCGAGTCCTGAAACTACGCACGCATTTACAGTCGAACCTGCAATTGTAAAAAGAACATCGCCAGGAATTACTTCTGCCCTGAGCATCCGTTCGTGGTCGGCAACTGAAATGTAAAGCACATCGGTGAGATCAAGCCCGAACTCTGATACACTTTGCCCGCGCAAATATCGTATTCCAGTGGATTGGTAATCTAAACCGCCATGGTCGCCGTTCGTGAAATGATTCGCCAAAGATTTCAATCCCCTCAATGGCAGCCCACATGACAAAAGTTGATTTTGAAGAAACCGAAAACGTGGTTGGTGGTAAAATACGTCGCTTCTTTTTTTAGCTTCGCCCCGTCGAACTGCAAAGCATTGAGCTTCGCCGTCCGCAACGGGGCTTAGACGAAAAAAGGTTTCGGGTCTTTCTGGAATGCGCGCCACTGTGCGACAAGGCCGGTGTCGGGAATTATTTCGCGCTTACGCTCGCTCCAGTTTGGCTTCTTGGGATTACTGGAATTCCATTCGGAATAAACACGATAGTCAAACAGGTCGCTGTGGTAAATCTCCACCTTCTGCTTTCTGGCCTCGATACTTTCAGGAGTGACGGTGAAAGTTTTCCGTCCAGTAGCGTCGTAGCCGATATTTTCAGCCAGCGCCATGAAGATGGGCGTGTCATCCGCAACCACTTCGTTCTCTTTCAATCGGCGTAGAAAAACAAGACTGGCCTTCACCCCGGCGTCATAATGAGAAAAAGCAAACTGTGGCAGTGAAATGACGGCGAGAATTTGGAAATGTTCCAGAATCCAGTCGCGCACACCTTGGAGTGAAGAATTCGTGAGGATACCGTCCGGCAAAACAATCGCCGCGCGTCCAGTCCCCGGTTTTAAGAACGAATGAACGCGTTCGAGAAACAGGATTTCAGTCTTGATGCTGGCACGTTGCTTGACCGCCTTCGCACCGCGTTTGGCATCGGTTTCGGATTGTGCGGAATCGTCATTGTCGGCGTCGGTGGTGGATTTGTTTAGATAGTGGCGCAGTTCGTACTGCTCCAGATAGCCCTCCCCCTTTTCGGTGCGCTTAACAACCGAGCCGAACGGCGGATTGGTCAAGACCAAGTCAAATCTGCCCGGCTTAATTTCATCGTTGCGATCTCCGAGATAGACACGCGGTTGAGGAGCAATCAAGCGACCCTCTGCATCCCGTTTCGGCGGTGGAGCTTTGAACAAGTCGAGAGCATCATGGCCGACGACATTGGTGTGGCCGTCGTCGTGGATAATCACGTTCATCTTGGCGACGCGCGCGAGTTCCTCGTTGATCTCAATACCAAAGAGCCTTTTTTCGGCGAACTCGTGCCAGTAGTTGAAATGCTCACGGCTAGTCGCGTCCGCAAATCGGCGGTCAGCTTCGCGCCGGACGTGATCGAGGGCGTAAAGCAAAAAACCGCCAGAGCCGCAGGCCGGGTCGAGCACCAATTCCTTGCGCTGGGGATTCATCATTTCTACGGCGAAGCCAATCAATTCGCGCGGGGTGAAGTATTGGCCGAAATCGCCCTTGAAAAATCCGCCCATGAATTCCTCGAACGCCACGCCCTTGGTGTCCAGTTCAGTGCGGTCAAGTGAGATGCCTTCCAAATGTTCCACGCACTGCGCGAGGATGGACGGCTCGACATTGATTTTATCGGTGAACACATCCGGCTCAAGTTCCTGCTCGGTGGCGTAAAGTTTGTAGATGCGGCTCGCAAGCTGGTCGGCGCTTTCTTCACTGCGCCGCTGAAAGGCGTAAGGCTTGCCATTCTCGCGGTCTTGGTTCTTTTCGTCGCGGTGTTTGACGAAGATGATTTTGCAAAACTCGCCAAACGCGGCAATCGGGCTGCGGCGTCCGCCTTCCCAAAGTGTTTGGTGACATTTGCGAATGGCAGAGCGGAGATCTTCACGGGGAACGGCGATGAGGTCTTTGCCTTTGGTGTTTTTGAAGAAACGCCATTCAGGCGGCTTGCCGTAACGGACGGGAATGTCCGTCATCACGTTGCGGTCCCGTTCGCCTGCTGGGAATTTATCGAAGCGCAACCAGCGGCGCGTCAGGCCGGAGACTACACCGCAGAACTTGGCCTCAAGGCTGGCGCGATTGCCGCAAGCCTGCTCCATCGCCTGTGCAAATTCGGGGTCGGAAATTTCCGCGCGCTTGCACTCGGTGACGAAGAAGGCACTTTTCAGTTCGTCGTCGTTGTAAATGACAATGTCGGCACGGTCACTGGGTGTACGGCGGGGTACGATGACTTCCAAGCCAATGCGGGCGGGCGGATACTCGTATTTGTAAATCAGTTCCGCCCAGATTTCGGCGCGAACTTTTTCTTCCGGGTCCGCCCAACGTTCGGAGTGATTGACAGCGACGTAGTGGATGCGCTCGTTTTTCCCTTCGCCGCTGAATTTCACATGGCCGTCGGCAAGTGCGCGCTCAAGAAAGGTCGGTTCGGTTTTTGTCTGCATGAGAAAGCTGTATTCGCTCGCGTGCGAATCAGCCCTGTTTGCAGACTGTCTTTGTGGGAACTCTGGTGCCTGAAATAAAAATGGGACGCACTTACTTGCGTCCCATCTCAGGCACCTAGGAGGGCCCACAAAGGAACGCTTTCAATGCGCCCCTGTCGGGGCGCATCTCAAGCGCTGTCTTTTGTACGAAAATTCCTAGGTTTCGAGATGGACAGCAGCCGAAGCTACGCGAAATGATTTTGGTTAAATTGGTTTTCTGGTCGTTTTGGTTTTTCTAACGCGGCGAGTGTGCGGGGGAAAATTGGCAGCGTCAATCCATGTTCATCAGCGGTTAAGAAGTCTCGACACCTCACCCCGACCCTCTCCCCGGTCGAGGCGGAGAGGGAGAAAATGCCAGCGTCAATTTCCGTCTGTGCGCCGGTGCGCGGCTGTGTCCCGCTCGGCGCGGGATCAGCCGCAGCCGCTTCGCCGATCATGGCGCGCCAGCTAAATCCAGGGCACTCGCGACATTCGTCCGTGCTGCGGCTGGTCGCGGCGACACAGCCGCGCTCCTTGGCCCGAAGCATCTTGGCTGGAATTGCGGGGTTGTCATTCGCGCCAGCGTGGGTTTAATTACCGGCATGAAGAAGAAGGCCATCGTGGTGATTGACCCGGAAATCATGAGCGGCGAGCCGTGCTTCGCCGGCACGCGGGTTACGGTGCGCACGCTCCTTGACCATCTCGAAGCCGGTGACAGCATTGATGTTTTTCTCAACGATTTTCCCACCGTCTCGCGCAAGCAGGCCATCGCCTTTTTGGAAGAATCTGCCGGCGCCATGCTGGAGAAAATCCCTCAAGCCGTCTGAATGCGAATTCTCCTTGATGAATGTCTGCCCGCGCGTCTGCGGCAGGATCTGCCCGGCCACGAAGTCCAGACCGTTCCACGGGCGGGCTGGGCCAGCATCAAAAACGGAAAACTTCTGCGCCTCATTGCCGGCTCCGGCAAATTCGAGGTCTTCCTCACGATGGATAAAAACCTGGCGCACCAGCAGAAACTCACAGACCTGCCTTTTGCCGTCGTGGTCTTGCGGGCCAGATCAAACCGCTTTGAAGATACGCACCCGTTGATGCCGGAAGTGCTGCGACGCCTCGCCGGGTTTCAGCCCGGCCACGTTTATATTTTGACGCAGCCGGAGTGACGGTTTCGTTCGCGTGGTTCGCGGGGTCATTATGTTTTGAAGCTCAAATCCCCTCACCCCAACCCTCTCCCCGCTCGGGCGGGGAGAGGGAGCAGGCTCAAACCGTTCCACTACCCCGCCTTTCATCGCTGCTGCGGCTGGTCGTTGCAACACAGCCGCGCTCCAAGAAAATAACAATCCCCTTCGGCATTTCTTTGCCTTTCACCTTGCGACCAATTATAAAAATGCCCGCATGAGTTCATCGTCCAACAAACCGAAGCCCGTGACCAAAGGCCAGATTCAGCCTTTCAGAAAACTCCTCGCCGCCAACCGCAGCGAGATCGCCATCCGCATTTTCCGCGCGGGCACGGAACTCAATCTCCGCACCGTCGCCATCTACGCGCAGGAGGACCGCTTCTGCCTGCACCGCTTCAAGGCGGACGAGGCCTATCTCACCGGCCAGGGCAAAGGCCCGGTCGCCGCGTATCTGGACATCGAAGGCATCGTCCAACTGGCGAAGGAAAAGGGTGTGGACGCGATTCATCCGGGCTACGGTTTCCTTTCCGAGAACGCCAACTTCGCCCGCGCCTGCGCCAAGGCCGGCATCACATTCGTTGGCCCGCGCCCGGAACTGCTCGACATGATGGGCGACAAAACCGCTGCCCGTGCGCTCGCCCAACGCATCAACGTCCCGGTGTTGCCCGGAAACGAAGAAGCCATCACCGACCGCGACGAGGCCATGAAGGCTGCCAAGCAGATTGGTTTCCCGCTCATCATCAAGGCGGCGTTTGGCGGCGGCGGACGCGGAATGCGCGTGGTACAAAAGGCGTCGGAACTTTCCGGTTTGCTCGATGAAGCGCAGTCCGAAGCCGAGCGCGCGTTCGGCAATCCGGCTGTCTTCCTCGAAAAATATATTCCGCGCGCGAAGCACATTGAGGTGCAGATTCTCGGCGACCAGCACGGGAATGTGATTCATCTGCACGAACGGGACTGCTCGGTGCAACGCCGGCATCAGAAGGTCATCGAGGTCGCGCCCAGCTTTGGGCTGCCGGCCAACATCGTGAAGGAACTCTGCGACGCCGCCGCGCGCATGGCCCGCGAAATCCGTTACGACAACGCCGGCACGATTGAATTTCTCTACGACCTCGACAAGCACGAGTGGTTCTTCATCGAGATGAACCCGCGCATCCAGGTCGAGCACACCGTCACCGAAGTCATCACCGGCCTCGACTTGGTGCGCGCACAAATCCTGATCGCGCAAGGCCACGCGCTGCACGATCCCGTCGTCGGGATGCCCATGCAGGATGAAATTCCGCGCAACGGTTACGCGATCCAATGCCGGGTCACCACGGAAGATCCGGAAAACAAGTTCATGCCCGACTACGGCAAGATTCTCGCCTACCGCTCGCCCGGCGGCTTCGGCATCCGGCTCGACGGCGGCATGGGTTACGGCGGCGCGATCATCACGCCGTTTTATGACTCGTTGCTCGTGAAGGTTGTGGCCAGCGCACAAACCTACGAGATCGCCTTGCATCGCATGCACCGCGCGCTGTCGGAGTTCCGGATTCGCGGCGTGAAGACGAACGTGCCGTTTCTGGAAAACGTCATCGCCCACGAAAAATTCCGCACCGGCCAGGCGACGACCACGCTCATTGATACGACGCCCGAACTGTTCACGTTTAAAACCCGCCGCGACCGCGCGACCAAGTTGTTGAACTTTCTCGGCAACGTCATCGTCAACGGCAACCCGCACGCCAAAGGCTACAAGCCCGAGAAGCCGCTCATCCAGGCCACGCCCGTCGCGTTCGACCACAAGCTCGCGCCGCCGCCGGGCACGCGCGATCTACTGGTGACGCTGGGGCCGAAAAAATTTGCCGAGTGGACGCGCAAACAAAAACGACTGCTCGTCACCGACACCACGTTGCGCGACGCGCATCAATCGCTCATGGCCACGCGCGTCCGCACGCATGACATGCTCGCGGTGGCGGACGCGCTCGCCCGCCGCGCGCCGGGATTGTTTTCGCTGGAGATGTGGGGCGGCGCGACGTTCGACACCACGATGCGTTTTCTCAACGAAGATCCGTGGGATCGTCTGCGCCAGTTGCGCGCGCGGATTCCGAACATTTGTTTCCAAATGCTCTTTCGCGGCAGCAACGCCGTCGGCTACTCCAACTATCCCGAGAATGTAGTCGCCGGTTTCGTCAAGCACGCCGCCGCTTCCGGCATCGATATTTTCCGCATCTTCGATTCGCTGAACTACACGCCCAACCTCCGCGTCGCCATGGACGCCGTGCAGGAAACGCACGCGATCTGCGAAGCCGCAGTGTGCTACACGGGCGACATCCTCGATCCCAAGCGCGACAAGTATTCTCTGAAGTATTACGTCAAGCTCGCGAAGGAACTCGAGAAGATGGGCGCGCACATTCTCGCCATAAAGGACATGGCCGGCATCTGCCGCCCGCTCGCCGCGAAGGCGTTGGTCAAAGCGTTGCGCGACGAGGTCGGCATCCCGATTCATTTCCACACGCACGACACCGCTGGCACACAAGCGTCCGCGATTCTGAACGCCAGCGAGGCGGGCGTGGACATTGTGGACCTCGCACTCGCCAGCATGAGCGGCAGCACGAGCCAGCCGAATTTGAATTCCATCGTCGCCGCGCTGCAACATTCGCCGCGCGACACGCAGCTGGATCTCGAGGCGCTCAACGAATTTTCCGACTACTGGGAAAAAGTCCGCGAGTATTATCATCCGTTCGACACCGCGCCCAAGACCGGCAGCGCGGA
>JANPGB010000284.1:0-3179 GCA_031423695.1 Verrucomicrobiota bacterium | reverse complement strand
CGTGCTGCCACCGGACTGGGGGACGCTGGGCTGGTTCCTGGTCTCGGTCGGACTGACGGCGTTGCTGCAATTTTTCATGTCCTACATGATGGCGATGCTGGCGTTCTGGGTGATGGAAGTCTCGACGTTCATCTTCATCCTGTTCGCGTTTGAATACATCGCCAGCGGGCATTTGTTTCCGTTGAACATTTTGCCGGCGGCGTTTGAACGGGCGCTCTATTTCACACCGTTTCCGTACCAGCTTTATTTTCCCGTCAGCGTTTATCTGGGCAAGACGGCTGGAATGGAACTCGCCAAAGGATTGCTGATTCAACTGGCGTGGGTCATCGCGGCCTATGTGGCCGCGCGGTTCGCGTGGAACCGGGGCATCAAAAAATACGCGGCGGCGGGCGGATGAAGAAATGACAACAGAAGGCAAAATGCTGAAAGCGGAACGCGGAGTCGCGCGCTATGGCGCGATCTACGCCGCGTTGTTGAAAAACTCCGTGACGCGCGAGACAATGTTCAAGGGAAACTTCCTGTTGTGGATTCTTGTCGAGGTGCTCTGGTTCGGCTTGCAACTCACGTTCATCAGCGTGTTGTATCTGCACACGGAGAAGATCGGCACCTGGACGAAGTGGGAGGTGGTGATGCTGGTGGGCGCGAGTCATTTCATCCAGCAGATCTTCCAGGCGTTTTTTCTAATCAACTGCTCCAACCTTTCCGAACTGGTCCGCACGGGCAAGTTTGATTTCCTGCTGCTGCTGCCGGTGAACACGCGGTTTGTCGTCTCGCTGCGGCAGGTGGATCTGGGCGCGTTCGTCAACGCAGGGTCGAGCCTGGCGGTGATGGCCTATGCCGGGCACCAACTGCATCTGGTGCCCACGGTCTGGCAGGTGCTGGGTTTTCTCGCGCTGTGCGTGGCGGGAATTTTGATTCATTACTCGCTGATGTTTCTGCTGGCGACGATCAGCTTCTGGACCGTGCGCGCCCAGGGAATCGTGTGGGGCTACTACAATCTGTTCAACATCGCGCGGATGCCGGACGAGGCGTTCGGCGGGGTGTTCCGGGCGGTCTTCACCTTTGCGCTGCCGATGCTGCTGGTCTCGAACGTGCCGGTGCGGTTGCTGGTGGACAAGTTTTCGCCCGCCTCGGCGCTGCTGCTGGTAGCAATGAGCGGGGTGTGTTTTGCCGTTTCGGAATTGGGCTGGCGCGCCTCCCTGCGCCATTACACGAGCGCCAGCTCCTGACCCCTGCCCAACTGCTCAAGTTAATGGGCAGGTCTGCCGATAAGGAGTCGGGCCGTAGGATTTTTTAAAAAGTCACGGCCCGGATTTGGAATGTTGAACATGTCCCGGAATAGTCCGGAAAAATTTTATGACCGCGCAAGAACTCGTAGCCAAAGTTAAGAATCTGCCGCCGATCCCCAACGCGGCGCTTCGTCTGATTGGTCTGCTGGACAAGGCTGACACCGAGAACGACGACATCGTGCAGGCCATCCGGTTTGACAATGTGCTGACGGCGAAACTATTGCGCGCCTGCAATTCCCCGTACTTTGGTTTCTCCGAACCGGTTTCCTCCGTGGATCAGGCCGTCCTCGTGTTGGGGCATCAGCAGATTCTGCACATTGTCCTGACCCTGGCTTTCGGCAGCTCGATGACCGTGTCGCTGCCGGCTTATGCCAACGAGTCCACCGATTTGTGGCAGCATTCGCTGACCACGGCGATGGCGGCGGAGGTGGCGTCCGACAGCGGCCTGCGAATTAATGTGGAGAGATCCGTGGCGTTTACCGCCGGACTGCTGCATGACATCGGCAAACTCGTGCTGGGGCAGGTGATCGGGGCTGAACAACACACCGCCATCCGTGGTGGCATCACCGAGGGCGGGCTGACCCGGAGCGAGGCCGAACGTCAAATCCTCGGCACGGACCATGCAGAAGTCGGCGCGGGCTTGTTGAAATCTTGGAATTTGCCCGAGGAGGTCGTGGAAGCGGTGGCGAACCACCACCGACCCGCGCTGACGCCTCGGCCGCTGCTCTCGGCAGTCACCCACGTTGCGAATTGTGCCGCGCATCTGGCGGCGATTGCGCCGGGCGCTGTGAGCGTGGATGCCGCCGTCGCGGCGGAGCTTGGACTCACGCCTGAACTCATGGAGCTGCTGGTCGCCGAAGTGCGCGCGGCCTCGGAGAGCGTGGGGCATTTCATGGCCATGGCATGAGCGATCCATTGAAGATTTTGTTTAACAAGCTGGTTTTGCGGGAAGCGCCTGACCGGGCGGGTTTCCATCGTCTGCCGCAAGTCTGTTGAACCCGGCCCCTTGATGACATCCACCCTCCAGATTTCCCAGCTCGGCGAATATATGTCGCGGCATGTCGCGGATGTTTTCAGCACCCTGCTGTATTTGCCGGCGGGCCTGTCGGATAAAAAGCTGATGCCGCATTTGCCAGTGCGAGTGAGTTGTTGCGTGGGGTTCGCGGGGGAAAACACGGCGGGCGTGGTTTACGTGCATTATTCCGAGTCGTTCACCCGGTGCGCCACGGCGGCGATGCTGGGCCTCGGGCCGGACGACCCCATCAGCCAGCAGCAGATCAATCAGGTCATTGGAGAAGTGGTCAACATGCTCACGGGGGGGCTGAAATCCTGGCTGTGCGCCAGCGGCCGTCCCTGCGCGATGAGCACGCCGACCCTCATCCGAGGCAAGGGTTTCGTGCTGGAGTCATTGCCCGACGTGGAGCAGACGACGTTGGTTTTTGATTGTGCCGGCGATCAGGTGGTGGTCGAAATCCACGCGAAGCTGAGTTGAACGCCGGTCTGAATGGCTGCCTTGTTCTCGTCGTTGGCACCCTCCTTCAATTACCTGCAACATCGAGGGCGGTAACCTTCACCCGACAGAAAAAAGCCAGGCTTGAAAGATCTTTCTAGCCGGATGAGAAGCGTTAGTTGATGAAGTGCGAAACGCCGACCGTGGTGCCGGGCACTTTCTGGCAGACCGGTTTTGCGTCGATGGTTGAGAGGGTGTAACTGGTGTCGAAACTCCTGGCCGTATCCGTCGGGCAAAACGCGCTGGTGAGCGAGCCGCTGCCGCCGCGGCCCAGGTACGGGAGAATGTCGGCTTTGGTGACTGCGGCGCTGGTGGGGGTGTTATTTTTGAGTCTTTATTGCTGGGAAGTAGCATCAATCTGTTGGAGGTTGTAAAGGCAG
>JANPGB010000283.1:0-38423 GCA_031423695.1 Verrucomicrobiota bacterium | reverse complement strand
GCCAACACCGATCCGCAGCGCGACAGCATCTTCACCAAAGGCCCGTCCGACGTGCTCGACCACGCGACGAGCGAAATCGCCAGCGGCAGCAAGCTCGGCATTGACGCGACGAAGAAAATTCCCGGCGAAGGTTTCAAGCGCGCCTGGCCGCCGCTCATCAAGATGGATGAAGCGGTGAAGGCGAAGGTGGAAAAATTGTTTGGCGGAAGCACATAAACTCACGCGTTGGCCGCAAACAATCCTAATTCCGCGCGGCAACGTGAGGCATCGGCCAATCCCAAAGGGATTGCGTCCTCCAGCCCAAGGTTGCGAGGCACGAGCTACCTTGGGAAAACTTGGTAAACGATTACAACCCCAACGGGGTTGTGGCTCGGAATCCACGGCTCATGGTGTCCAAACCATGATTCCGCGTTCACCGGGGTGTGCAGCGTTATCATTGTGTCGCCATTCGATTTCAGCTTTCACCGGAACTTTTAAGTGAATCGCCAGTCGCAACGCATATTCCCACGCGTGACCCGCGTCAACGCCCTGAATTGAAACACCAATTTCAGGAACAAACCGATAACCTTCATCTGAATAAGCGCCTTTTCTGATTTGCGCACGAGTCATCTTGCGGAGTTCTTCAAAAGCCCCCGCTTCTTTGAACGCGCGGATGTGGGCGATTCGAAGCATATCGTTCCAATTTGAAAATGGTGTTGTGCCAAACTCTCCGCGCACTCTGGTGTGGAGCAAACTCGGCGGACGCTTCGGATCGAACTGACGCAACCCATGTGGAATCACCACAGGAGCGTGTTTTGAGTTGGTGGTCTTGGAGTCTGCTTTCTGTTGGTTGTGCTGCTCGTAAAAGTCAGCCCATCTTTCGATGACGCTCAACGGAGAATCAACGAATGGAGTCGCGTGTTTTTGGAGACGCTTGAGGAGTGGTTCTGGTATTTCAATTTGCATAGGCACATCATGCCGTATTGGTATAATACGTCAATATGTATTTCTGTATTGTTATATTATATTAAAATCACCTCATCTCTTCCACCTGCGGTGCTCGCCACAACTCCGTTGGGGTTGATTCCAATTTGTCACGTTCACCCAAGGTAGGCGCTGCGCCAACCTTGGGCTGGTGGCCGCAATCCCTCTGGGATTGTTTGCGTCCGAACGCGATTAAATTTCATCGCGTCATATCCATTAACGCCATTTCGTGTCCCATGTGATGCCTTTGGGTTTGGCAAACCGCAGCATGTCGGGCATAACGATTACACCTATGCCACAATCCCTTTCCGCCGTTTACATTCATCTCGTCTTCTCCACCAAAGACCGTCGCCCGTTGCTCCGCGACAAAGCCACGCGGGATGCGTTGCACGCGTATCTGGGCGGCATTTCCAAACAACTCGATTGTGCCCCCATCCAGATCGGCGGCGTGGAAGACCATGTTCATATCCTTGCGCGGTTTGGTCGCACCATCACGCAGGCGGAATGGGTGAAGGAATTAAAGCGCGTCTCGAACGCGTGGCTCAAGGAAAGCGGTGGCGATTACGCAGATTTTGAGTGGCAGGGCGGCTACGCGGATTTTTCCGTGAGCCAATCCAATCTGGAACAAGTGAAGCAATATATTGCTGGACAAGAGGAGCATCATCGAAAGATTGGGTTTCAAGAAGAACTGCGGGCGTTGTTGAAGCGACACGAGATTGAATGGGACGAGAAATATGTTTGGGATTGAATGGTTGCCGTCGAGAGGTTTGCCGCAACCGCGTTGCGGTTGAATTCATTTCCGAACGATAACCCAAGGTAGCTCGTGCCTCCCGCCTTCGCTGCGCTGCGGCGCGGCACGCGCAACCTTGGGCTGGAGGTCGCAATCCCGTTGGGATTGTCGTAATGCGGTTGCGACTTTCCCGATTCGTCACGCTCACGCGCCGGGCGGCGGCAGAATTTCAAACCCGAATTTTTTAACAATCTCCATCCCGCGCGGGCGGCCTTGCCGCAACGTTGGGCTGTCGGCCCAAACGCCGTTGTTCCCGACAGCCGCGGCGGGCGGCCTCGATTTTGGCGATGTCGATCTTGTCCATTTCCATCATCGCGGCAAAGACGCGTTTGGCTTCCGCGCCGCCGGCTGCCATTGCGTCCGTCAACACGCGCGGGGTGATTTGCCAGTTGATGCCCCAGCGGTCTTTGCACCAGCCGCAGTGACTTTCCTCGCCGCCGTTGCTGACGATTGCCTTCCAGTAGCGATCCGTTTCCGCCTGCGTATCCGTCGCGATCTGGAAGGAGAACGCCTCGGTTTGTTTGAATTGCGGCCCGCCATTGATAGCCACGCAGGGTATGCCGCAGACGGTGAATTCCACGGTGAGAATCTGACCCTTCTTGCCACCGGGAAAATTGTCGGGCGCTTTGCAGATCGCGGTGACTTTACTGTTCGGGAAAGTTTTCGCGTAAAAGCGCGCGGCTTTTTCCGCATCTTTGTTGAACCAAAGACAGATGGTGTTCTTGGCTTTCGTGCTGCTCATATAATTTCCTCGTCCCGAATGATTCACTCCTACATCCCGAGCGGCGGAAATTCCAGCCCGAATATTTTGCAATCCCCATCCCGCGCGGGATGGTGTTTGCAGACGGCCACCAGCGCCCAGCTCCGTCGGGAGCGAAATCTTTGTAGAACCCGCCCACAAAGATATCGCCCCGCTGGGGCTGTGGCCCGGAGCGCGGGTCTGTGACCCGCAGCACCTCCGCACGAAATGATGCGTTGAAATCACCCAGCGCCGTCCGTGCTTGCGCCGCCGCTGCGACTCACGGAGTCGCGCTCCGCCTCAAGCCCAACGCTACGCGTCCGGTTGCAGCAGGAATTCCACCACGAATTTTTCCGCAATCTTCATCCCGCGCTGGCTGTCCGGCGGTGGCTGCGGCAAATTGCCGACGGCCACCGCCGTGCGTTGGCGCGATGAAATCCGGTGGACGAAATTGCCCGGACGCGGCAAATTGCCGCCATGAGTTTTACGTTGCGACCGGGTAAGCCGGAAGATGGCATCGCGTGCGGTGAAATTTGTTTCAACGCCTTCGCCGCGATTTCCAAGCAGCACAATTTTCCGCCGGACTTCCCTTCGGCGGAAGTGGCCACCGGTTTGCTGGGGTGGCTGCTGTCACGCCCGGATGTTTACTCGGTCGTGGCGGCGGTGGGCGGAAAAGTTGTCGGCAGCAATTTTCTCTGGGAGAGCGATGCCATTGCCGGAGTCGGCCCGATCACGATTGACCCGACGAACCAAAACGGCGGCGTGGGCCGTGGGCTGATGGAAAATGTCCTGGCGCGCGCGGCGCAACAGAAATTCGCCGGAGTGCGGCTGGTGCAGGCTGCGTTTCACAATCGTTCACTTTCGCTGTACACCAAGCTCGGCTTTGAAGTCCGCGAACCGCTGGCCTGCATCCGGGGAACTCCGCTCAAGAAATCATGGCCGGGTTTTGTCGTTCGCGAGGCGACGCCGGATGACGTTCAAGCCTGCAGCCAGCTCTGCCGGAACGTTCACGGGCACGACCGGAAGAATGAATTGTTGGGCGCGATCCAACAAAAGACTGCGACGGTGGTGGAGCGCAACGGAAGCATCACCGGTTATGCGACGGGAATCGGCTTCTTCACCCATGCCGTGGCGGAGAACAACGACGCTTTGAAGGCGCTGATCGCCGCCGCGCCGGAATTTGCGGGGCCGGGTTTTCTGCTGCCGAGCCGTAACAGCGAGGTTTTCCGCTGGTGCTTGAATGAAGGCTTGCGGGTCACCCAGCCGCTGACCTTGATGAGCCTCGGTCTTTACAACGAACCGCGCGGCGCATTCCTGCCATCCATCCTTTATTGAAGGAACTCACGCGCCGGGTGGGGGCAGAAATTCCAGCCCAGATGTTGTGCGATCAGCAGCACACGTGGAATGGCGGGCAACGAATGCGGACCCAGAGCGCCAGTCCGTAATCGTTTGCTAAATTGATCTGGCAACAATACGGTTCCGAGTCTTCCAACCCTAAGTAGATTTCAGCCTATGAAAAAATACGGGTTTCTGTTGTCCACGGCCACGTTTGTCGCCGCAGCCATTATCCTCACGCCCCGTGGCACCCTCGCGCAAGAGGCGCCGACGGTCTATCTGTCGGCCAGCGACGTTATTTATACCTTCACCCCACCCGGCCCAAAGACCACTTTTGCGACCCTGCCTCCCGGCACGAATCCCCAAGGGATGGTGTTTGACTCCAGCGGCAACCTGTTGGTGTTGGGTGGCGGGAACTTCAGCAAGATCACGCCCGGTGGCGCGGTGAGCGTCTTGGCAACCCTCCCCGGTTACGGTGGTCAGGGAATGGTGATCGATGCCGGCAACAATCTCTATGTGGCAGGGGCCGCATCACTCGAGATCAAAAAGATCACGCCTGGTGGCTCGGTGAGCACCTATGCGACCATGGCCGGCGGCTCCACCGGTCTGGCGCTTGACAGCGGCGGCAATCTCTACGTGTTGGTTGTCGGTTATTATTCGGTAAAAAAATTCCCGCCGGTGGCGGAGCGGCGATTGACTATGCGACCCTCCCCGGGAACAACCTCTACGCACTAGCCTTCGACTCCCTCGGCTACCTTTACGCGTCCGATCTCACCAAGACGAATCTCTACAAAATTCCCCCGGGTGGTGGTTCATTCGTCAACTTCGGGACGCTCACTACCGGAGTGCAAGGCCTGGCTTTTGACCAGGGCGGCAACCTTTACGGGACCCAGCCTTAAGAAGACAAGATCTGCATGGTCACTTCCAACGGAACCACGACGACATTTGCAACTTTGCTGAATGGCCCCAGATACCTCACATTCAAACCTGACCCTTTCGTGCTGAAGATCACTGCCGTGAATAAGGCCGGGAATGATTTACGCGTGAGTTTCAATTCCCAGACTGGATTCAACTACGCCATACAAAGCCGTGCCGATTTGGATTCCGGCACCTGGGCAACGCTGGCGGACACGACGAATTCCGGCACTGGCGGCACCGTGCTGCAAACACTGACCAACGCCCTCGCCCAGCCGCAACAATTCTATCGCGCGCAGCAGTTGCCGTAAAATCCCGACGAGATTCCTACAAAAGCTTCTGGCTGGTGAAGCCAGCAGGGATCCCATGTCTCACGCGCCGGGCGGCGGCAGGATTTCCAGACCGAATTTTTTCGCAATCTCCATCACGCGCGGGATGTCCTGCTGTTGCTGCGGACCCAGCGCACCGATTTCCTCAAAGAAGCCCTCAAAGCCTGACGGCGTGATGATGCACATGAGCCGGCCGGGCGTCTGGCCGAGGTAACGGTAGGTATGCGGAATCCCGCGCGGCGCAAAAATCGTCGCACCCGGTTTGGCGATGAAATTTTTCCCATCCACGGTCCACTCGTATTCGCCTTCGAGCACTTGAAACGTCTCGTCTTCGCGGTGATGGATGTGCGGCGGCGGGCCGCCGCTCGGCACGTCGTGTGATTCCACCACGCTGACCACGCCGCCGGTGTCGCGCCCGTGGATGCGGATGAGCATCGGAATGCCGAGGATGTTGAGGGCTTTGCCGCCGTTGACGGGGATTTGAATGGGATTCATCGTGTGAACAAGGTTTAAGGCTTTCGGAATTTCATTTATAAGCCACCGCCGCGCTGGACGGGCCGGCGAGGTGGATGACTTCAAAGCGTTTGAAGCCGACTTCACCGCACCACATGCGGAAGTCCGCGCCGGAATAGTCGAACGCGTCGCTAAATTCGATGAGCATGTTCAACGACATAAGCAGCCCTTGCACATTTTCGCGGCGCGCGTCGTCAATCAGCGACTCGATGGCGACCAAGGCGCCGCCGGGTGGAAGGGCGTCGAAGGCGGCGCGGATGAGGTGGATCTTTTTTTCCAGATTCCAGTCGTGCAGGATCATCCCCATCGTGATGACGTCGGCCTTGGGTAGCGGGTTTTTGAAGAAATCACCCGCGGCCGTGCGGACGCGTCCGCTCAAGCCGGCGTCGGCGATGTGTTTTTGCGCCACCGGTTCAACCGGCGGCAGGTCAAAGCTGGTGCAGTTCAGGTGCGCATGCCTCCTGGCGGCCTCGATGCAAAGCAAACCGGTCGCCCCGCCGACATCGCAGAGCGTTTTGTATTGGGAGAAATCAAACTTCTCGACAAAGGCTTCAAAGTTGATGCGGGAAATACCGGTCATCGCTCCGAGAAATTGTTCGAGCTTAGGCAGGTCGGCGTAAAGTTCCTCGAAGATGCCTTTCGCGCCGTGCTTGACTTCGTTCTGCGGTTTGCCGGTGCGGAGCGCCTCGGGCAGATCATTCCAGAATTTGAAGAGCCGCGCGTTTAGCATGACGAGAATGCCGCCGACATAGCGCGGGCTTTTCTGGTCGAGGAACAGCGCGCCCTCCGGCGTGTTGAAATACTTTGCAGCCGGGCCGTCGCCTTCGCGGTCAAGAAATTGCATCGCCACGAGCGCGTCGAAAAAGTCGGCGATGGCGCGCGGGTGAAGCTTCAGCTCCGCGCCGAGTTCCGCGCCAGTGAGCTTGCGTCCGGCAAGATTGGTGAACACGCCGAACTCAACGGCCGTGAGCAATACTTTCGAGGACCAGAAGGAAAACGCGGTTTGAAGGATGGCCGAGGGGTTGAGCGGGTTTGCCGACATGGGCTGATTTTGAGGAAGCCCGATTCCGGAGACAAGCTCGTAATGAATCCATCGGAATCCCTCGTGCCACCCCCGCTGCGGTCGAATCTTCACTTTCTTTGTAAGATATCCGCCGCATGCTGCTTCTTACTCTATTAAATGCTCATGGATATTGCCGAACAAAAGCAGCGATTCACCGACTGGACGCGCGGGCACAGTGCGATTCTACATCATGTCTTCAATGGTTTCGCGGCAGGCGATGACCGCAACGACCTGCTTCAGGAAGTCTTGCTGGCCCTCTGGTAATCTATTCCGTCATTTCGTGGGGACGCCAAGCCGACCACCTTTCTGTAAGGCGCCTGCCACAACGCGGCTCTGCTTTGGGTTCGCATCGAGAAAAGTTACCGGCGGCGCGTCGAGCAGTTTGGCGCATCAGCTCCCTGTGAATTCGCCGGCGGAAGGGTCGGTCAACCCTTGAGATTGCAATGAACCAGGGATAGCATCTCCGGCATCGGAGCGAATTCACGTTCCGTCTATGAAAGGGAAATTATGAAACGTAAAGCATCAGCGGTTTGGAGCGGCGATTTGAAAAGCGGCAAGGGCCACATCTCCACCGAGAGCGGGGTGCTCAAGGAGACGCAGTACTCGTTCAGCACGCGCTTTGAAAACGGCGTCGGCACGAATCCCGAGGAATTGATCGCGGCTGCGCACGCGGGCTGTTTCTCGATGGCCTTCTCCGCGGAACTCGGCAAGGCCGGCCTCACGCCGACGGCCATCCACACCACGGCCACCATCACCATGGAAAAGACCGACGCCGGTTTCACCGTGACCCAATCGCATCTGGACATGACCGCAAAAATTCCAGGCGCGGACAAAGTCAAGGCCCTGGAAATCGCCAACGCCGCCAGGGCCGGCTGCCCCATCTCGCGGCTGCTCAACGCCAAGGTCACCCTGGACGCGAAGCTGGAAGTTTAGTCGGGCACGGCGGCGAACAATCCTCCATGGTTTTTTGGTTGCTGCGGTGCGGCCGCCTGTCGCATTGTGCCGCAGCACTGATCAAAGAACCTCCGAAAATCTATGAAAAGCATACGTGGTCTGATGCAGCGTTCGCCTGGCAGTTTCACGGTGGCGCTGGCGCTTCTTTTGT
Source organism: Verrucomicrobiota bacterium (assembly GCA_031423695.1). Classification (GTDB taxonomy): domain Bacteria; phylum Verrucomicrobiota; class Verrucomicrobiia; order Limisphaerales; family CAIQOK01; genus CAIQOK01. The sequence continues at coordinate 30,671 of JANPGB010000283.1, read as the reverse complement.
GGGCCGGCTGCCGGACCGCCCCCGCGCCGTCCGGCGGCCTGGCGGGTGCGACCACCTCCGCTGCGGCGCCGGTGGGTCAAAGCCCGGCAGACCACCTGCCGCCGCACATCACGCAGGTCGCCTGGTTCGGCGAGCGCGCCGATTGGTCGCACGACGGGAGGAAAATTCTTTTTCTGTCCAAGACGTTCGGCGACGCGCTGGAACTGGATCTCGCAACGAAGCGCGTGCGGAACCTGACCGCGCATTACCCGCATCACGGCTACACCCGCGCGCTGTATCTGGCGAACGGCGACATTCTGCTTGCGGGGCCGGAAACATTTGATCCAAAAAAAATCGGCCAGGCTCGCGAGCAATGCTGGCTTTACGTGCTCGACCACAGCCTTGCAAAACCCGCCGCACCGCTCGGCACCAAGTGCAGCGAAGGCCCGGCCGTCTCCCGCAAACGGATGCACTTCGCCTGGACGCATGTGGCCGCCGAATATCCCGACGACATGCCCGCCGGCACTTCGCGCATGCAGGAGGCGGACATCGTTTTCGAGAACGGCACGCCGAAACTGGCGAATCAGCGGCTCATCCTCGTCAGCACCAACCTCCCTTTCAAATGCACGCTGGAGACGCAGAACTTCCGGCCGCCGGAGGAAAAGGAACTGACCTTCAGCGCCTACGGTCACCAGGGCACCGATGTGTGCGGCGTTGATCTCTCCACGAAGGCGGTGACCAACTACTCCAACTCGCCCGGCCAATACGACGAACCCGACGGCATTTTTCCCGACGGCCAGATCACGCTCGTCGAATGTGACAAACAGAATCTCAAAGGCCCAAGCTACGTGGATCTCTGGAGGCTGAAGCTGGACGGCAGCGGCGCTTACGAGCGGCTCACGCACTTCAGCGATTATCCCGGTTACAAGGCGTCCAACCCGGTCGTGAGCGACGACGGAAAGTTCATCGCCTTTCAGATGGCGACCTCGCGCGAGGCGGCGGGCGTGGGCCACGGCATTTTTGTTTACGACCTGGCGAAGGCGAAGTCCGGGGGGCAGTGACAGTCTTGCGGGTGGATCTTTTGCCAATTTTTTACGAGGGTGGTTTGCGCAGGGAGACCAGCGTCGCGCCCCAGCCGCCGAACTGCGGATGATCCAGCGTGAAGGCAACCACGTCGGGATGCTTTTCCAAGATCGAATGCACCGTGCGCCGCAGGCTACCGATGCCTTTGCCGTGGATGATCCGCACCTGCAGGATGCCGCGCTCCCGGCACGCCGCGAGATAGTCCAGCACCAGCTCCCTCACCTCACGCGGCTTGAAGGAGTGCAAGTCCAGCACGCCGTCAATGGGCAGTTGCATCGGCTCATCCATGGGTTTTGAAGATACCTGATTTTCCGCGAATTGGTAGGGCGCGTCAGTCCTCTGCGCGCCGGGCTTCGACCACACCGAACGGCGCGAACGGAGTAACGCGCCCCACCTGGATGCCCGGAAAGAATTGATTCTGGCTTTGCCGGCGCATTAGCATGGCGGCATCACAACAACCATCCGACAGGCCCAATTGACCGACGCGCCGTTCATCGTGAACGGCAACCTGTGTCTGGCGCTGGAAACCGAACAGCGCCGGCTTGATCTGGCGCACGTGACGGCGGGAGTGGAGGCGCTGTTGAAGGATGCGGCCAAGGGAATTTATTTTCTCGCCGAAGTGGACGGCCAGCCTGCCGGCCAGCTTTTGATCACGCGCGAGTGGAGCGACTGGCGCAACGGTGACTTCTGGTGGATTCAAAGCGTCTATGTGCCGGAAATGTTCCGGGGCGGCGGGGTTTTTCGCGCGCTGTTTGAGCACGTCAATGCTCTGGCCAGGCAACGTGACGACGTCTGCGGTCTGCGCCTTTATGTCGAAGCCAACAACTCGCGGGCGCAGGCAGCTTACCGTCGGCTGGGCCTGAAGAAGACGGACTATGAAATGTTTGAAACCGATTTCGTCCTGAGCAGTTGACCTGTTTTTTTATCATCCATGAAAAAAATCCTGGCCCGCCTGTTCTGGTTTCTGCTCGCCCTCCTCGGGGCCTGGGCGTTTGCCACGCTGGCGCTGCATCGCGGCGAGGAAATTAATTCCGTCTATATCCTCATCGCCGCGCTTTGTACGTACGCCATCGGCTACCGGTTTTATTCCAAGTGGATCGCCGCCCGCGTGCTGATGCTCAACGATCGCCGCGCCACGCCGTGCGAGGTCCACGACGATGGCAAAGATTTCGTGAAGACGAACAAGTGGATTGTCTTCGGCCACCACTTCGCGGCGATCTCCGGGCCGGGGCCGCTGGTCGGGCCGGTGCTGGCGTCGCAGTTCGGCTATCTGCCGGGAACGCTGTGGATCTTGATCGGCGTCGTGCTGGGCGGGGCGGTGCAGGACTTCGTGATCTTATTTTGCTCGCTGCGCCGCGACGGAAAATCCCTCGGGCAGATGGTCAAGGAAGAGTTGAACACCTTCGCCGGCGGCCTCGCGCTAGTGGCCATCCTCGCCATCATGGTGATCCTGCTCGCGGTGCTGGCGCTCGTGGTCGTGAAGGCGCTGGCGGAAAGTCCGTGGGGCATTTTCACCGTCGGCGCGACGATTCCCATCGCGATGGGCATGGGCGGCTACATGCGGTTTCTGCGCGTTGGAAAAGTTCTGGAGGCGTCGGTCTTCGGCGTCGCGCTGCTGCTGCTGGCGGTGTGGGGCGGAAAAATGATTCATGAAAGTCCGCACTGGTCGCAGGTGTTCGGCCTGCGCGACATCACCGTGGCGTGGACGATTATTTTCTACGGTTTTGCCGCAAGCGCGCTACCGGTATGGCTGCTGCTCGCACCGCGCGACTACCTGAGCACGTTCATGAAGCTCGGCACCATCTTCGCGCTGGTGGTGGGGATTTTCTGCGTGCTGCCGAATCTGCACATGCCGGCCATGACGCAGTTCGTGGACGGCTCCGGCCCGGTCGTGGCGGGGAAACTTTTCCCGTTCTGTTTCATTACGATTGCCTGCGGCGCCATCTCCGGCTTCCACACGCTGATCGCCAGCGGCACGACGCCGAAAATTCTTTCCCGCGAAACCTACGCGCGGCCCGTGGGCTACGGCGCGATGTGTCTCGAATCCTTGGTGGCGATCATGGCGCTCATCGCGGCCTGCACACTGGAGCCGGGCGTTTACCTGAGCATGAACATCAAGGGCGAGGCGGCGGCGACGGCGGCGAAAGTTGCGGCTTACGGCTTTCCCGTGACCGTGGAGCACATGGATTCGTTGGCGAAGGAGGTTGGTGAAAAAACTTTGTTTGGTCGCACGGGTGGCGCGGCGACGCTGGCGGTGGGCATGGCGGGGATTTTTTCCAAGGTTGTCAACGGTCGCTGGCTCGATCTGTGGTATCACTTTGCGATCATGTTCGAGGCGTTGTTCATTCTTACGACGCTGGACGCCGGCACGCGCGTGGGCCGCTACATTTTACAAGACGTGCTCGGCCACGTTTGGAAACCGCTCGGCGACACGAAAAACCTGGGCGCGAATGCACTCGCCAGCGGGCTGATGGTCTGCGGCTGGGGCTGGTTCCTGATTCAAGGCGTGCGCGATCCGCTGGGCGGCATCAATTCGCTGTGGCCGCTGTTCGGCATCGCCAATCAAATGCTGGCCGCCATCGCGCTGTGCCTGGCGACGACGGTGATTTTAAAAATGCAGTTGCAGGCAAGTTCCAAGTTCCAAGTTCCAAGTTCCAAAGCTGGAAGGCCGGTGCTTGCACTGATCACGCTGGTGCCGCTGTGCTGGCTGCTGGCGGTGACGCTGACGGCCGGGGTGGAGAAGATCTGGCACCCCGATTCAAGGATAGGTTTTTTGGCGCAGCTGAAATTGTTGGATGAAAAATTGCCGGCGTTGAAACAGGCGTTGGCGACTGCGCAAATTGATGCGGACTTGAAATCGGTTGCAGCCGCAAACCTGGCCCTCGGAACAAACCGCACGCTTCGTTTCAACAATCTGCTGGACGCCTGCGTGGCCGGCGCTTTTCTCGTTTTCGTTTCCATCATAGTCGTGGTCAGTCTGCGCGAGTGGCTGCTGCTGCTGGCGCGGAAGCGGGTCGCCGAGCTGCGTGAGACGCCGCCGGTCTGGCTGCCGGATTACGCCGTCGCGGAAGCCCGGCCGCTGAATTTTCTGAGTCTGCTGGCGCTGGGTTTGGCGCTGATCAAGGAGCTTTCCGGGGAGGCCCATTTGGATCGCGCGCGGCAGCAGGCGTGTGAGTGCAACGCCGCCCAGGCCGAAAAATCGCCGGAAAAAATTTACGTTGAAACCACCGAGCAACGGTTCAAAGGTATACGGCGGTGTTGTTGAAACCCAAATTGACAGTGAACTCAAAAATGAAGATTGGCTTGTTCGGCGGCTCGTTCGATCCGGTGCATCTGGGTCATCTGCTCGTGGCGCAGGCGGCGCGCGAGGAGCTGGGCCTGGACCGGCTGTTCTTCATTCCGGCGGCGCAATCGCCGTTCAAGCCGGAGAACCATGCTGTGGCGGGGGGCGAGCGCCTGCGCTGGCTGCGGTTGGCGCTTGCGGGTCAGGCGTGGTGCGAGGTGGATGGGCAGGAGGTTCAGCGCGGGGGAGTTTCCTACTCGGTGGAGACGGTGCGGAATTATACGGGCCGCTTTGCGGGAGCGGAGATTTTTTATCTGATCGGCGCGGATAATGTCGCCAAACTGCCCTCGTGGCGGGAAGCCGCTGAACTGGCGCGGTTGGCGGAGTTCGTGGTGATTCCCCGACCGGGGCAGGGGGAGGTGTCGTTTCCAGCCCCGTTTCGTGGGCGCTGGCTGAAAGGGTTTCCGCTGGGCGTTTCGTCGTCGCAGATCCGGGCCCGGATCAAAGCCGGCTTGCCCGTGGATCACCTGGTGCCGGCGGCGGTGGCCGAGGCGCTGCGGAACAATCCGCTTTATCTTTGAGCGGATTTAGCGCATCGTGGCGTCCGATGGACTCAAAAAAACTGGCCTTGCTCTGCCGCGAATTTGCGGACAACCGAAAAGCGGAAGACATCTGCGTGCTCGATGTGAGCCAGGTGTCCACGGTGACGGATTACTTTGTGATCGCGTCCGGTTCGAGCGAGCCGCACTTGCGCGCGATCGTGGATGAGATCACGGACAAGCTGCGGGAGGAACACGATGTGCGGCCGCGCTGCGTGGATGGGGCGCTGCGCACGGCTTGGGTGGTGTTGGACTTCTTTGATGTGATCGTGCACGTCATGCGGCAGGATGTGCGGGAGCGGTATGATCTGGAGACGCTCTGGGGTGACGCGCCGAAGCTCAACCCGGCCAAGCCGGCAAAAGTGGTGAAAGCGATCAAGCCGCGCAAAAAGATGGCGACGGAAAAGTCCTAGGCGGTGCGGCGGGGTTCAGGGCAGGTGGCCGGTGGCGGGCGGGGTCAGCCGTGCTTGGGAGCCGTGGCCGCCGAGGTTTTCACCATTTCTTCCAGCAGCTTCTTGAAATCCTCCAAGCCCGGCGCGGGAATGATGATGCTGTCGCGGCGTCCGCCGACGTCCTCGGTGATTCTTAAAAACCGGCCGCGCGGATTTTCCTTGAGGGTGAACACGAAAGTTTTCCGCTCGATCTGCACACTTTCCGACTTGATCGTGTCTTCGTTGACCGGCGGTTTATTGGAGCCGTACGCCGGTCGGCTCCCGTAAGGTGATGGTCTTTCGTTTGAGATCATTTGCGTTCCCGGTTCGGAGCACCACCGCAGTGCTCATTCCACCGTTAAGACTCGTTCGCCCCGAACTTTTGTCAACCCCGGAACTTCACCGAACTGATAAACCGGGGAGCATCCGAAGGGTTGGCCACACGCCAGACATACACCACCAGGCCGGCAATCATGGCGGCATTGAGCGTCAGGAGGCCAGCTTGCCAGAGGCGGAAGGACTTGGCGGCCGCCTCGCGTTCAACCGGTTGCACGTTCGGCGCATGGCGGCGGGTGTGAAGCTGTTTCAACTGCGGCTCCAGCCAGACGCCACCGAGCAAAACCAGCCCTAACAGCCCGGCGAGCAAGGCCATGGAAATCTTCCGCGTGGGCCGCCCCATGTAAAGCCACTCGGCCAGGAGGTGCAACAGGGCGATGACCGCAGCCACGCACAGGAAAACGAAGTAACGGGCCGTGAGGATCTGCGTGAAGGCGCCGGAGAAAAAGGGGAAGTTTTTTGCGCCCAGCAGTTGTTCCATCGCCGGTGACGCACTGGCCGGGCCGACCCCGATGGCATAGAAAACGGCCGCCCCCAGCCAGATGGCGGCGTTCATCAGCCCGATAAATCGAAGGACGGCAATCACCCAGCCAAATTAGGAGACGCCTGCGCTGCTGCCAAGCATGGATTCCGGGCAACGGCGCTAATCCCTGAAATTCACAAACTGCACCGGCACGGAAAAATCCTTCCCCCGCACGGCGGCGATCACATCCTGCAAATCATCCCGGCTTTTGCCGTTGACGCGGACCTCGTCGCCCTGAATCTGCGTGGTCACCTTGAACTTGCTGTCGCGGATGAAGCCGGTGATCTCCTTGGCCACCTTGGTTTCGATGCCCTGCTTGATTTTGATGCTCTGGCGCGCATGGCCGAGCGGCGAGATGTCCGGGTCGCACTGCTCCACGCATTTCAAGCTGATGCCGCGCTTGGCGAGCTTGCCGATGACGATTTCATTGAGGGTGGTGACCTTGAACTGGTCCTGGGCTGTGAGTTTGATATCGGTTTTCTCCAGCCCGATTTCCCACTTGGTGCTTTTGAAGTCGAAGCGGTTGGCCAGCTCCTTCTTGGCCTGGTTCACGGCGTTTTCAACTTCCATGGAGTTGACCTGCGAGACGATGTCGAATGATGGCATGGCGGCACCTTAGAAAATCCCGCGCGGAAGCAAAAGGCAAAAACTTCGTGTCAAAGGATCGCCGCCTGGTCAGTTGCAGATGCCGCACCACAGCAGCGATGGGTTGTTGGTGATGACGTTGCCGGTGACCGGATCACGATAGGCGCTCCGGCTAAACCGCTGTGCATGGCCGTCCAGGAAATTAAACTGCGCCCCGTTGCCATGGAGATTCGTGTGCACGAAGCTTGCCGCGCCCAAGCCGGGGATGTTCTTGGAGTCGAACAGCCAGACGAGCGAACTGGGCCGGTGCAACTGGCCGAGCCGCACCTGCTTGAGGTCGGCCGCCCCGGTGCCGTCATGCTCTTCGTTGAGGCAATAGTGGAACAGGTTGACCCCGCTGCTGCGGCGGGGATTGCTGGGACAAATCCAGACCGAACGTTGCGGTTCCAAGCTGGCATTGGTGCGCCACGGCTGGTCGAAATAGACCGGCAACCCGAGCACTTCGGGCAGGAAATAATACCAGCCGTTGGTGAATTGGCTGTAAGTGGAGGGGTTCGCAAAACCTTCTTCCGGCAGCAGCTCGTTGTTGTCGGATGCAAAAATCTGCGTGGCCAGACCCCATTGCTTCAAGTTGTTGAGACAGCAAACCGCATGGGCTTTTTCTTTGGCCGTGGCGAGGGCGGGCAGCAGCAGGGCGGCAAGAATGGCAATGATGGCAATCACCACCAACAGTTCAATCAGTGTAAATGCACGCCTCGCCTTCATCGGTTCGCATCTGAAATGGAAACCTGCCGGTAAAATACACCAGGCTCGCCAATTTGCAGCCTCAATCTGACGCGGTCCGATCCCGCGCCGGGCTGGGATTACTCTGATCGCTGCAGGGACGTGCGGGCGGCGGTCAACTCCCGCTTTTGGGCCGCAGAGACTTTCGGATATTTCAGGTGGAGCGATTCCAATGTTTCCACGACGACTGCCGCCACGACCAGCCGCGTGAACCACTTGTGATCGGCGGGCACCACGTACCATGGGGCAACGCCCGTGGCGGTATGATGGATCATATCTTCATAGGCGCGCATGTAATGGGGCCAGAGTTTTCGCTCGCCCAGGTCGGCGGCGGAAAATTTCCAGTTCTTTTCCGGACGATCGAGACGTTCCAGAAAACGCTTCCGCTGTTCCTGCGGGGAGACATTCAGGAAAAACTTCCGGATGACGGTGCCGTTGCGGCTGGCATATCGCTCGAGAGCGGTGATGTCCTCGAAACGCTCTTTCCAGATGTTTTTGGTGACGAGGTCGGCGGGAAGGTTTTGTTTTTCGAGAAGGTCTGGATGCACGCGCACGACCAGCACCTCCTCGTAATAGGAACGGTTGAAGATGCCGATCCGGCCGCGTTCCGGCATGACTTTATGGCAGCGCCACAGATAGCCATGATCCAGCTCCGCGCTCGTGGGCGCTTTGAACGAAGTGACCTCGCAGCCTTGCGGGTTCAGGCCCGACAGGACGTGTTTGATGGTGCTGTCCTTGCCTGCCGCATCCATCGCCTGAAAAATCAGGAGCAAGGAGCGGTTGTTCTGCGCATAAAGTTTCTCCTGCAGCTCGGTAAGTTATTCGAAACTATGCGCCAGCAAAGCCTGCGCGTGCTCCTTAGATTTCAATTTCCAAATGTCGGCGGGATTAAAGTCGCGGAGTTGAAACTTCTTGCCGCTGGTGACGCGATAGCGTTCCGCCAGATCTTGAAGAGTGATGGCCATGCCGACGGTTTAACCCAAGACTCCTCGGCTGACAACAAAAAGGGCTGAAACCTTGCGGCTCCAGCCCGGTGACAATTTCAAATGTAACTGGTTCAGTCGAGCACCGGCTCGGAACCGTCGAGCATCTTCACGCCGTTGTGGATGAAGTATTCCTTCGTCAAGGCCTTCATCATCTTGGGCAGTTGATCGTAGAGGCGTTTCAACTTGCGCGGCTTGCGCTTTGCCAGCGCGTAGTGCGTCAGCAGCGGCATGGCGATGGTCGTGTCCGTGTAGCAGACGACGGCGTCGGGCAGCTTGGTGGGATCAACCTTGCCCCAGCTCACTGCTTCGCCGGGCGTTGCGCCGGAGAGACCGCCCGTGTCGGGACGCGCGTCGGTGACCTGGATGAAGAAATCCTGGCCGACTTCCTTCATGCGCAGCACTTCCTGGATCTGCGGCTCGGTTTGGAGCGTGAAGTTTTTCGGACTGCCGCCGCCCCAGAGGACGACGCCGCTGCGACCGCCGTTGCGTTTGGCGGCAAGGACGATGGCGGTGGATTCATTCACGTCAATGGACGGGTTCACGCGCAGCTTGCTGCCGCGCAGTTCCACGCCCGCGACATTCATGCCGATGGTGGAGTCACCGGGCGAACTGGTGAAGCACGGCACGCCCGCCCGATACGCGGCGGCCATCACGGATACGTCTTTGAGCTTGTTCTTGCGTTCCCATTCGGCGGCGTATTTGCCGATGAGATAGTGGAGTTCCGTCGTGCCCATTTCCTTTTGAAACTCGGGCCTGCAGAACATTTCGCGCAGCAGTTCGTCCGTCGCCATCAAGCCGTCGGAGTAGGGAATCACGACGTCGTAGATGCGGACGAGGTCGTTGTCGCGCAAATCGGTGTCGTCGAATTTGAAGCTGCCGGAGTGAACCGGATAGTTCAGCGCGAAGTGCAGATCGTGATAAAGATTCGCGCCGGTGGAAACGATCCAGTCCACAAAACCCGCCTTGATGAGCGGGATGATGCTGGAGCAGCCAAGTCCGGCGGGTGTGAGCGCACCACTGATGCTCATGCCGATGGTCACGTCGTTGTCCAACATGCGGTCGGTGTAGAGCTGGCAGGCTTCCTTGAGGCGCGCGGAGTTGTAGGCGAGGAAGCACTCGTCAATGATGTAGGTGAGCTTTTCCTTGCCGGTCAGGTTTTTTGGCTGGATGCGCTTGCCCGCCATGTATTTCTTTTTATGCGGGCAGTTTTTTTCCTTCATCCACTCGGGCATGTCGGCAATCGCTTCGCGGTTGTGAATTTTGGTTCGTTCGGTTCGGGCCATAATAGTTTTCAGTTAAAATTTTGCCCGCTCACGATACGAATGTGGCGGCGGATGCCAACTCTTAAAAATGGAAATCTGAGGCGGGTGGGGTCGGTTGGTGGTGGAACTCCTCGCGCTGCGAGGAAGCAGCACCGCGTTCAGCGGTGCAACGTTTGGGGTGAAGCGGGCGTCCCGGGCGGGTGGGTTGACTGCGCTACGCGGGCGAGGTGGTCGCAGCGCGACCGCCGCTACCGGGCTCGCCCTATGTGCCCACGACCTGCCGCCGCCGCACCCGAAACCAGGAACCGCCTCGAAGCAGCCAACAAAAGCGCCTTGCCATTTCCTCCTGGCTTGGGCTGAAATGAAGCCATGAAGCGTTTTCCCCCATTGATGGCTGCCGTGTGCCTGCTGGTGGTTTCGGCCACCGCCGCCGATTCCCGCAGCGACTTCCTCAAACTCATTCATCACCCCAAGATGCCGCTGGCGGCGCGGGTGGAGGAGCTGCCATCCACCAACGGCCTGGCGCAATTTCATTTCTCGTTTGCAGCGGACGCCGCGCAGCGCGTGCCGGGCATCCTCGTCAAACCGGAGCTTTCCCGCGGACGTCGCCCGGTGGTGATTGCCCTGCATGGCACCGGCGGCAGCAAGCAAAACATGTCCGCGCTTTGTCGCAAGCTGGCGGATCAGGGGTTCATCGCCGTGGCCATCGACGGGCGTTATCATGGCGAACGCACCCAGGCCGGCAAGGGTTCCTCCGAATACGAGGACGCCATCGTCCGCGCGTGGCACGACGGCAAGGAGCATCCACTTTACTTCGACACCGTTTGGGACGTGATGCGGCTGATCGATTATCTCAAGACCCGGAAGGATGTGGACGCGAAACGCATCGGGCTGATCGGCATTTCCAAGGGCGGCATTGAAACTTATCTTGCCGCTGCAGCCGACAAACGGATTGCCGTGGCCGTGCCGTGCATCGGGGTGCAAAGTTTTCAATGGGCGCTTGATCACAACGAATGGCAGGGCCGCGTGGGCACGATTCCACGAGCGTTTGCCGCCATTGCCGAAGACGCGAACGTGCCCGCGCCGGACGGCGCGTTTGTGAAAAAGTTCTACGACCGCGTGGTGCCCGGCATCTATACCGAGTTTGACGGCCCGGCGATGCTGCCGCTGATCGCGCCGCGTCCGCTGCTGGTCATCAACGGCGACAGCGACGACAAGACGCCGTTGCCGGGGTTGACCAACTGCCTCACCGCCGCGCAGGCTGGCTATCGTCGCGCCGGGGCCGAAGACCATTTCACCGCGCGCATCCAGGAAAAAACTGGTCATCAAGTCAGGCCTGAATCGGAGCAGGCGGCCATCGAGTGGTTTGTGAAATGGCTGAAGCCGTGAATCAGGCCAAGAATTAGAGTGGATTTTCCGCCGGTTTTTGAAACAATCCCCGCACGAATGAATCCGGTTCTTAAACTTTTGCTCGAAGGCGGCAGCCTGAACACAACGCAGATGGCGCAGGTGCTGAACCTTGCTGAAACCGAGGTCAACCGCCAGTTGGACGACTTGAAAAAGCAGCGCGTCCTGCTCGGCTGGCGGCCCGTCATCAATCTTGCCCAGGAAGATACCGGGGCCGTCCGCGCCGTCATCGAGGTGCGGCTCACGCCCGAACGCGGCGGCGGTTTCAACCGGCTCGCCGACCGCATCAGCCGGTTCGATGACGTGGAATCCTGTCATCTCATGTCCGGCAGCTACGACCTGCTCGTCTTCGTCAACGGCACGAGCCTGCAAAAAGTCGCGGCGTTCGTTTCGGAAAAACTTTCCTCGCTCGAAGGCGTGCTGTCCACCTCCACCCATTTTCTCCTGCGCACCTACAAGGAGGCCGGCTTCCTGTTGGAAGGCAAAGCCGAGGAAAACGAGCGGCTCAAGGTCGCGCCGTGAAATTTTTTAAAACGACCGGCAATCGATGAATCGCCACGGTTGGTGAACTGATTTCGGCCAAGCAAGCGCATTATCAAAATGACCAAGCTTAAGACTGGAATCTTGGCAGCAATATTGGCACTCGCCACCGCACTTAGTGTGTGGTCAGTGATTTCGAAATTTGGCTATGATGGATTCGGTAGCCGTGTCTGTTTGGTTTTAATTTATCCTGCGGTCATGCTGGGAGCATTTTTAAGCTTGGTGGCAGATAAGTTGTTCGGTCAAAGCGGCACGGAAGTTATACTGACTCCGTTATGTGTCTGCCTTTGGTTCTTTTCAATTTACCGGGTAATTTTTAGTTGGAGGAAAGGGCGGCACGCTGACTAGCACATCACCGACGCCGATAGGCATTTTCATTTATTGATTTCACATGGACACCTCACGCTACATCGCCAAACACGTCATCAACCTGCCCCGGTCGGGCATCCGCCATTTCTCTGACATCGTCGCCAAGATGAAGGACGCCAGCTCGTGAGCACGCGGTCGCAAAATGAAAGGAAGTTCGGTCACTGGGACGAGTTGCCCGGCGGTGGGCGTCGTTGCCGGCTCGACGTGCCGGGCAAGCTGGGCTGGCAGGCGCGTTATTTTAAAGATGTGGACGCGAATGAAACGACGCTCCGTTTCTGGTAGGAGATTTACGACGACCATGGAAAATTGGTCGAGACGCACGAGAAATTCCCGGTGGATAAAGGCCACCAGAAAGTATAAAGTGCAGCCATGACGATCACGAAACAAACCGTCGCCGACAAGATTGCCGCGTATCTCCACCACGAGATCACGCTGGCGCAGTTGGTAGATTGGTCGGAGTACACGCTCATGGACGGCGAACTTGCCGAGCGCGATGCCCAGACGCTTTCATCCGTTATTGCCCGTCTCGGTGTGGCGGACGTGCGTGCATTCGGCCTCGCGTGGGAGGATTGCGAGGAGTTGCTTCATAAGCTTGGCTTCGCTCCGCGCGTTGAAGTCGTCGCGGCCTAAGCTTTCCAGCCTTCCCTGAATTCAAAATGGACCAATCACGTTTCATCGCTAGGCATGTTGTCAACCTGCCCAAGTCAGGCATCCGCGACTTTTTTGAAATCGTCTCCAAGATGAAGGACGTCATCTCGCTCGGCATCGGCGAGCCGGACTTCGACACGCCCTGGCACATCCGCGAAGCCGCGATCTACGCGATTGAAAAAGGCAAGACGCACTACACCTCCAACCTCGGCCTGATCGAGTTGCGGCGCGGCATCAACGCGTACGTGGAAATGAATTTCAACGTCAGCTACCGGCCTGAGGACGAAATCCTTGTCACCGTCGGTGTCTCCGAGGCCATTGACATCGCCATCCGCGCGCTCATCAATCCTGGCGACAAGGTGATGTTCCACCAGCCGTGCTACGTCAGCTATTCGCCGAGCATCACGCTGGCGCACGGCGAGGCGATTGCCGTGCCGACGTTTGCCAGGGATAATTTTGCGCTGACCGCCGAGGCGCTCATCGCCGCGTGGCAGCCCGGCTGCAAACTGCTCATGTTGAATCTGCCGTGCAACCCCACCGGCGGCACCTGCAACCGCGCGCAGCTCGAAGCCATCGCTAAGTTCGCCGTGGAAAAAGATCTGCTCGTGATGAGCGACGAGATTTATTCCGAGCTGACCTTTGATGGCGAGCACGTCAGCATCGCGAGCCTGCCGGGCATGAAGGAGCGCACGATTTTCCTGCACGGATTTTCCAAGGCGTTCGCGATGACCGGCTGGCGGATTGGCTACGCCTGCGGCCCCGCGCCGCTCATCGAAGCGATGATGAAGGTGCATCAATACTCCATGATGTGCGCCTCGATCATCAGCCAGGAAGCCGCCATCGAAGCGCTCGCGCACGGCGAGGACGGCATGAAGAAGATGCGCGACCAGTATCATCGCCGCCGCGACTTCATCGTGCGCCGGTTCAACGAAATCGGATTGAGATGCCATCTTCCGCGCGCGTCGTTCTACGCCTTCCCCGATGTCTCCGGCACGGGACTGAGTGAAAAAGATTTTGCGGTCGGATTGTTGCAGACGGAAAAAGTCGCGATGGTGCCCGGCACGGCGTTCGGCGCGAACGGCTCGGGCTTCTGCCGCGCGTGTTTCGCCACCAGCTACGAGCAGCTTGTTGAAGCCGGCATCCGCATCGAGCGACATGTGCAATCGCTGGCGGCGAAGCGGTAAGGGCTGGAAGCCTGGGCTGTCAGATTTCCGGTTTTCAGCCCTGGGATCAGATCGGCAACTCGGTTTGAATCAGCACTTTCACAAGTGCCATTGCAAGCCAGGTCACGTTGGCCTCCACCTTCACCTTCTCTTAAGGTTGCTTGGGCCAGAGTGGTTGCATGAAAGCGAACTTCTGTTCCAACGTCTGCGTTGTCACGCTTTGCGTGCTTGCCCTTGAACTCACCCCCGCCTCCGCTGCGGTTTTGGTTGCACCCAGTTCGTCCTTGAGCCTGACCACCCCCAACGGCGGCGGCACCGCCAGCCTGAGCATCAGCAATTCCGGCGACGAGGTCTGGATCATTCAAACTTCCAGCAACCTCGTGAACTGGACGGAACTTGAAACGTGGAAAATCCACAACGGCAGCTACCATCGCAGCCTTTCCCGCGACGTCGCGAGTCCCGGAATATTTTACCGCGCGTTCTACGATGCCTCCCGCCAGAATATTTTCAGCATCACCACCAACGCCCTGCTGCTGCCGGCGACTTCGTTCAACTATGCCGCGCCGGTTTTGCCCGCGAGTTTTCTGGTTCAGCCGATCCTGGGCCAGGACAACACCCCCGCCAACAACCTCACCACCGATTCCGGAGCGACGTTGGGCCGCGTGCTGTTCTACGACAAACGACTCTCGACCAATCAGACCGTCTCCTGTTCCTCCTGCCATCAGCGCGAACACGGCTTCTCCGACCCGCGTCCGTTCAGCGTCGGCTTCGACGGCGGATTGACCGGCCGGAATTCCATGGGCCTGAGCAATGCCCGCTGGTATCAGCGCCGTCATTTCTTCTGGGACGAACGCGCCAACACGCTCGAGGACCAGGTCTTGATGCCGATTCAAAACGCGGTCGAGATGGGCATGACCCTGGAAGCCCTCACCAACCGGCTGGCCGCCGAACCTTTTTACACCAACCTCTTCGCCGTCGCGTTCGGCTCGCCGGGGATCACCACCAACCGCATCTCCCGGGCGCTCGCGCAATTCGTCCGCTCCATCATTTCCACGGGCTCCAAATACGACGCCGGCGTCTCGAACAGCTTCGCCAACTTCACCACGCAGGAAAATCTCGGCCGCCGGATTTTTCTGGGCCAGGTTGGCAATCCTCCCGCGACCTGCGCCGCCTGTCACGGCACGGACAATTTCGTGCCCGGCCCGGCGCTCAACAACAACGGCCTTGAATTTCCCTTTGTGGACAAGGGTGTCGGGGCCATCACCGGCCTGGCCACGGACGACGGAAAATTCAAGGTGCCGTCTCTGCGCAACATCGCACTCACCGCGCCCTACATGCATGACGGACGCTTCACGAATCTGGAGCAGGTCGTCGAGTTCTATAATTCCGGCGTGGTGGACAATCCGAACCTCGCGCCGCCGCTGCGCGTGCCGACGCCGCCGGGCCAGCCGCCGGGGCCGGTGCTGCGACTGAACTTGACCGCCGCGCAAAAAGCCGCGCTGGTCGCCTTTCTGAAAACGCTGACGGACACCAGCGTGACCACCGCCGCAAAATTCTCCGACCCGTTCAACTACGGGGATTGAAGGCTCGCATGCGATCTGGCCGGAGGGGTGCATCTTGACGCTGTTCTCGCGGAAGGGGCAGGCTGGAAGCCTGCCCTACATTGCGGGCGGCTTTGCCGCCAAGGTAGGACAGTGCTTCCAGCCTGTCCGGGCCAAGGGGGATTTTCAGCTAAATCGGAAAATTAAGAACAGTGTCAAGGTGCACCCGGCCGGAGCCGGCGGACAAGAAAACAATTGACTCTCCGCGTGCCTGACGAAATGGTTTGCCCGCATGGATTTTCTCCGGCCGATGAAATTTTGGATCTGGCTCTCGGCATTGACCAGCCTCGCGGGCTGGAGCCTGTCCGCGCTTGGCCAGTTGAACCGCTCGGGCTACGCGGTATTTTTCGGCGCCGCCGTGGTCTTGCTGTTTTGGATCCGCAAATCCGCCGCCGGAAACAATCCACCTCCGGGAAGTTCGTGGGAAAAAATGCTTCGCCGCTTCCGCCGTCCGCTGCCGGCGGCGTTCGCGGCGCTGACGCTGCTGATTTTTGTTGGTGGGGTTTTGTATCCGCCGACCAACCACACCGCGTTTACCTACCGTCTGCCACGGCTGCTGAACTGGCTGGCGCATGACGGCTGGTTCTGGATTCACACGCCCGACTGGCGCCTAAACGACCGCGCCTGCGGCATCGAATGGCTGGCCGCGCCGCTCGTGCTGTTCACCCAATCCGATCGCGGCCTGTTTCTGCTGAACTTCCTTCCGTTCCTCATGCTGCCCGGCCTGTTCTTCACGGTCTGCACCCGGCTCGGAGTGCGGGCCAGGGCGGCGTGGCATTGGATGTGGCTGCTGCCGACCGGCTACAGTTTTTTGCTGCAAGCCGGCAGCGCCGGTAATGACACTTTTCCCACCGTGTATGCGCTGGCGGCCGTGGCGTTCGGGCTGCGAGCATGGAAGTCGCGGCAGGTTTCGGACCTGTGGTACTCAATCATCGCCGCCGCGCTGTTGACCGGCGCGAAGGCCACCAACCTCCCACTGCTGCTGCCGGGGGCGATCTTGATTTGTCCGTTGCTCCCGCTGCTGCTGCGACGCTGGGCGATCACCATCTGGGTGCTGCTGGTCGCCGCCACGATTTCGTTTCTTCCCACGGCGGCGCTCAACCTCAAGTATTGCGGCGACTGGTCGGGCTCGGTGCTCGAACCCGCCGGCCAGACCATGCATAGCCCGGTGATTGGGATTTGGGGCAACACCTTTCAAATCCTGCTGGATAATTTCGCCCCGCCGTTTTTTCCGCTCGCGGGCTGGTGGAACCAGAACGCGCCGCACCTGCTGCCGCACGGTTTCGTCACCACCATCGAGAATAATTTCGACACCGGCTACTTCTGGCTCGGCGAACTGCCCACGGAAGACTGGGCGGGCATCGGCTTTGGAATCAGCGTGCTGCTCGCGGTTTCGCTCGTCACCGCTTTCCGCCACCGCGCCCTGGGAAAATCAGGCGACGACAAAAACTTTTCCGCACCCCGCCGCGTGCGCCAACTCGTGCTGTTCGCGCCCTGGATCGCCCTGCTCGCCTACTGCGTCAAATCCGGCATGGTCACGGCGGCGCGTCTGATTTCCCCGTATTATTTTTTGCTGTGGCCGTCGCTGATCCTCGGCGCGGGCCACGCGCAGATCGTGCGCCGCGGCTGGTGGCGCGCGGCGAGCTGGCTGGTTTTGCTGCTCGCGTTGGCCGTGCTGATCCTCACGCCGCCGCGCCCGCTCTGGCCGGCCCGGACCATTCTATCCGCCGCGCTCGAGTCGCATCCCGGCCACAAGTTGCTCACCCGGGCCTCGAATGTTTATTCCGTCTACGCGATCCGCTCCGACCCGCTCGCCCCGCTCCGGCCCTTGCTGCCGGCGGATTATCCGGTGATGGGCTTTCTGGGCACGCCGGATGACATAGACATTTCGCTCTGGCGGCCCTACGGCACTCGGCGGGTGGAGCACGTTCTCCTCGCCGATTCGACGGCGGACATCCGTTCGAAGGGCATTGACTATGTCGTGGTCAGCGGGCTGAACCTGGAACAAAAAAAAACCACGCTCGCCACGTGGTTGGCGCAGTCCGGCGCGGAATTAATTGCCACCACGAACCTCACGGTGAAAGTCAGCGACGGCCCGCAGCCGTGGCACATCGTGCGCTTCGGGCGGTAACTTGAAATTCAGGAAACGTGAAGCAACCCGCCAGGCGGGCAAATTCAGTAAATGGTAGTGGTCGGTGCGCTCGCGCCGACCCACCGGCCCGTGCGGGGCCGGAACACTTTTTGACCAGACGAATTCCGAATTAGCCGGTGCTGGCTCGGCGGTTGGAAAATCCCACTTTGGAGTTTCGGTGTAAGCACCTTCACACCTTCCTCAAAGACGTTGCGCCGCTGTACGCGGCGCGGGTCGGCGCAAGCGCGGCGGCCGCTACCAGCCGGCAAACTAAGCGGTTTCAAGCGGCAACTGATGCTGGGTCGAGTCTGGCTCGTCCGCCGCCGGTGTCTGCAACCTGACAATCGCCGGCCGCAGCATCTGTCCTTGGAATGTGTAGCCGGTGCCGAGGGTCTCTTCCACGACGGCGTCGTCCGCGGCGCTTGCGCCGGCGTCGACCAGTTGATGGCGCTGGCCGTCAAATTTTTCACCGGGCGCGGCCACGAACGGAATCAATCCGACCCGGCGGACGGCGTCGCGGCAGGAGTTTTGGAACAGGTCAATCTGTTTGGCGACGCCCGGCTGGCCGGAACGCATCGCCCCGGCGTGCAGGGCGAAAACGTGGTCGAGAATCCGCACGAGGATTTGCAGCCATTCGCCTTCCGCGCGACGCGCTTTTTCCACTTCCAAACGCAGGGTGGCTTTTTCGCTGGCGTCGGCGCGCTGCATGAACTCGTTGAAATTTTTCAGCTCCACCGCCATGCCGTCGGCAATTTCCCTGGCGAAGCGCGTGGTTTTGTCGGCGGCATCCTGGGCGGTCTGCCAGTGGTTGGTGGCGCTGGAAATCTGGGCGGCGACCTGTTCGAGATTCTGGATTTGCGTCATGGCGGAGGAGAGGTTTTCCGCCTGGGCGACTTTCACGACGGCGCGATGTTCGCTCAAGAACGGCAGGACCCCGAGAATCGCGCCCACGGTCACACACACGATCACCCAGGTGAGTTCAAAGTGGGCCAGCGGAAATTTGCTCTGATAACAAATGTAAGTTGCCAGCCCCAGCAGCAGGGCGTCGCCGAGGAAGAAGGGCCACTTGGGAAGTTTCGGAACAATATGATCGTGCATCGCGGGTGAAGGTTTAGTGGAACTCGGCGCGGAGTTCAAGGTTTTGCCGGGCGTGCGAACGGTTGTTCATTCGCGGAATTTCTGGGCGATGGGAATCCGCCGGCCCAGACCGAAGGCCTTGGTCGTGACTTTCAAACCGGGCGCGGACTGGCGGCGTTTGTATTCGTTCGCATCAATCAGTCGGATAATGCGGCGCACGGTGGATTCCTCAAGACCGGCGGCCAGAATGTCGGCGGCGGATTTCCCCTGCACGACGTAGAGATCCAGAATGGCGTCCAGGATTTCGTAAGGCGGCAGCGAGTCCTGGTCGGTCTGGTTTGGGCGCAGTTCGGCGGACGGCGGCTTGGTGATGGAGGAAGCAGGAATGATTTCACGGTGGCGGTTGATCCAATTGGCGAGGCGATAAATCATCGTCTTGGGCACGTCGCTGATGACGGCCAGGCCGCCGCACATGTCGCCGTAGAGCGTGCAGTAGCCGACAGCGAGCTCGCTTTTGTTGCCGGTGGTCAGGAGCAGCGAGCCGAACTTGTTGGACAGCGCCATGAGCATCACGGCGCGCAGCCGGGCTTGGATGTTTTCCTCGGTGGTATCCTCGGCGCGGCCGGCAAACACGGGCTGGAGTGTTTGCCGGACCGTGGCGAACGCGGGCTGAATCGGCACCACGTCGTAATGGATGCCGAGCCGCTCCGCCAGAACGCGCGCGTCATCGAGGCTGTGTTGCGAGGAAAATTGGGACGGCAGCGAAATGCCGCGCACGTTTTCCTTGCCCAACGCCTCCGCCGCGAGCACGGCCGTGATCGCCGAATCAATGCCGCCGCTGAGTCCGAGCACGGCGGATTGGAAGCCGCACGTGTGCAGGTAATCACGCAGGCCGAGGACGAGGGCTTTGTAGATGAGCTCTTCTTCGCACGGGAGAACCGGGGCGGCTATCTCCGATCCGGCGTGCTTCGTTGGCGGCTCGGGCCGGGCCAGGCCGGAGGCCGGCGCTCCAATCACATCCACGACGACGAAATCTTCTTCAAATAATTTCCCCTGAGCGACCAACTCTCCGTGGGCGTTGAACGCCAGACTGGCACCGTCGAAAACCAGCTCGTCATTGCCGCCGACCTGGTTGCAGAAGACGACCGGACGTTGAGTTTTGAGCGCGAGGCTGTGGAGCATTTCGCGGCGCGTTTGGTTTTTGCCGACATGCCAGGGCGAGGCGGAAAGATTGAAGATGATTTCCGCTCCCGCGGCGGCGAGTTCAACGGGCGGGTTGCGCTGGTAGCGGCGGTCCGGCCAGAAATCCTCGTCGTTCCAGATGTCCTCGCAGATGGTGATCGCGATTTTGCGGCCGTTGAATGCGACCGGGAGGTTTTCAGTCGCAGGCTGAAAATAGCGGTCCTCGTCAAACACGTCGTAAGTCGGCAGCAGCGTCTTGGAACGCGTCGCAAGAATTTTCCCGTGCTGGAGCAGGGCAGCGGAATTGGTGACGGCGCGACCGGGCCGGGTTTGGTTTTCGCCGACGTAGCCGACGAGCAGTCCCGTCGCGCCGGTGGCGGCCGCCAGGCGGGCCAGGGCTTCAAGATTCTGCGCCACGAACCTTTGCTTGTGCAGCAGATCGCGGGGCGGGTAGCCGGTGAGGCTCAGCTCAGGGCAGACGACCAGCGCAACCCCCGCCGCGGCGCCCCGCTGGTAGGCCGCGAGGATTTTCGCCGCGTTGCCGGCGAGATCGCCGACGGTGAGGTTTAGTTGCGCGAGTGCGATTTTCATTTCCGCAACTTAGCGCCGGCGGAGGAAGGTTTCCGCGAGCGTGCCGCGTTCGGTGCGGATGACGGTGCCGGTGCCGACGTGGTGCCGGGCGAACCAGCCGTCGCTGGTTTCCAGGACGTAGAGAATGTTGTCGGTGCCGGAGGTGACGGCGGTGGTGTCCTGATGATCCAGATGATGTATTTCCTGGATGACGCCATCGGTGTCAACATAGGCCGCCGAAATGGATTCTGGACAATTCTTCATCCAGAACGACGCGCGTTGGGGGACCGGGAGGACAAACAGCATGGCATCGGCATCGGTGATGTTCGTGCGGAACATCATGCCGGTGCGTTCCTGTTCCGGCGTGAGCGCCATCTCGGCGGCGAGTTCCTCGGAGCCGAGCCAGAGTTTGATGGTTGGCAATTTGGGCTGCGCCTGCGTGGGTTCTGACGAGAGAAACCGGCGCGCGCCGGTTTCTGTCTTTTCGTGGAGCTTCCAGACGATGAGGGCCGCCAAGGCGGCGAGCAGCGGCAGATAAAGCTTTCGGAACTTCATGGGCAGAGAGTGGACAAAGCCAGGGGACATTTCAACTGCGAGTTGTGCCTGGGTCGGGCGGGCCGCGTTCAGCGACCTGCGCCCGTGGCCGGGGGCGCAGTCGGCGGCGGTGAATTTTTTGGCGCCGGCGTTTTTTTTGGCGCCGATTTCAAAAGGTTGAGACGAAATATTTTTTTTATGTTTGACCGGTTTGCGTCTTTTCGACTAACACTTCACCAGCCGCCATCACTGATCTGTTTGCAGCAACTCGGTCTGGCCGCAGGTAAAGACGGAAATGTTAAATACCAAATCATTTTTGGCGGTGGATTTCGGCGCGGGCAGCTTGAAGCTGGCCGAGTTTCAGCTCAATGACGGCGGCGGCCTGAGCCTGATCAACTACGGAATCAAATCGCTCGGGCTGGACGGCGCTTCCCAGGAGGCGGCGCCGCGCGAAGCCACCATTCTCAAGGCGCTCCAGGAGCTCATCGCGGAAAAGGGGCTGAAGTCCAAAGAGATCAACGTCTGCGCGCCGGGCTTCCATGTTTTTTCCAAGTTCGTCAAGCTGCCGCCGGTGGACGCCAGCAAGGTGACCCAGATCACCCAGTACGAGGCGCAGCAGAACGTGCCGTTTCCGCTCGAGGAAGTGGTCTGGGATTATCAGATCCTTGGCAACGCGGCTGGCGGTGAACTGGAAGTGCTGCTGGTGGCGATCAAGTCGGACATCGTGGAAGGCTTGTTCCGCGTGACCGAAGCGGCCAAGCTGAAGCTGGAAGTGGCGGACGTTTCGCCGGCCGCCTTGTGCAACGCCTTCCGGTATAATTATGGCGACCTGGAAGACTGCACCATGCTGCTCGACATCGGCGCCAAGACGAGCAACCTGCTGTTTTTCGAGAAGGGAAAAGTTTTTTCACGGAGCATCAACCTGGGCGCAAATGCGATCACGCAGGATTTCATGCAGGAGGCGAAGCTGAAGTTCGACGTCGCTGAAAAGATCAAGCGGGACGAGGGTTTCGTGAGCCTGGGCGGCGCGTACGAGGAGCCGGAAAATGCCAATCAGGCGGCGATTTCCAAGATCGCGCGGCAGTTCATGACGCGGCTGCACATCCAGGTCAACCAGACGATGCAGTTCTATCGCGGGCAGCAGGGCGGTTCGGCCCCGGCGCGGCTGTTCCTCTCCGGCGGGGCTTCGATCATGCCGTACACGGCGCAGTTCTTTGCGGAAAAGCTGAACGTGCCGGTGGAGTATTTCAATCCGTTCCGCAACGTGCAGATTGATCCCTCCGTGAACCTGGAGGAGCTGGCGCGCGTGGCGCATTCGCTGGGCGAAGTGGTCGGCCTGGGGTTGCGGAATCTGGCCCACTGTCCGGTGGAATTGAATCTGATCCCGGCCAGCACGCGGAAGATGCAAAGTTTCAACGAGAAAAAGCCGTATCTGATCGCGACCGTGTTCAGTCTGGTGGCGGTGGTGGCGGCCATGGGGCTCCTGTTCCAGAAACTGGCGGAGGTCAAGACGGAGGAGCTGGATTCCAAGGTCAAACAGCCGCTGGACGAGGCGGTGCGGCGGGAAAAACAATTCAACACCGCGAACAAGGAATTAAAAGACGCCGCGAAGGAACTGGAGCAGATCGGGGTCTGGCTGAGCCACCGCTATTACTGGCCGGACACGCTGTCCGAACTTCGGCGCGTGATGATCCGGACGGAACAGGTGACGCAGCAGCGGCTCAAGACGGATGTGGGCGTGTGGATTGAGCAGTTCATCACCACCGCACCGCGAGCGGAGGGTTCAGAGGCCGGCATGGCGCCGGCGGCGAATCCGGGAATCAGTCCCGAGATGCGCGAGATGATGATGCGGCGCGGCATGCCGGGGGCCATGCCGGGTTCCATGCCGGGTGGCGTGGAAATGTCGGGTGAAGGCATGATGGGTCGCCGTTTTCAGCCGGCGGCGGCTCCGGTGGAGACGGCGGTGGCGGGAGCCACGAATGAAGTTTCAACCATCACGCTCAAGTGCCGCGCGGTGGATCTGAAGAACATCGTCTCGGACGCGAACACGACGATCATCTATGCGCTCCAGAACGAGCTGCGGGCGAGCACGAATTATTTTGACGCGGAAAAAACCGAGGTGGTCGGGACGATCGCGCCTGATGAGGCCACCGGGACGTTCACTTTCGATGTGTCCATCGCGTTGAAGCATCCCCTCAAGCCGTAAGCAATCATGTCCTGGATTAAACGAAACCTCTTGTTTGTGATCAGCGGCGCGGTGGCGGTGGCGCTGCTTTTCCTGGCGGCTTATTACCTTTACGCCGAGTGGAATCTCAACAGTGAGAAGACCACGAAGCTGGAGGAGTCCTACACCGATCTGAAGCGGATCGCCGACCTACAGCCCAACCCCGGCAATGAAAAGGTCGACAACACTGCGATTGCCAAGGCCAATCAGGCCTTGGTGCGTGCGCAAATCGCCCGGACCGCCAACTATTTCACGCCCGTGCCGGCCATCCCGCCCGGCACCAATGTCAGCGCCGCCGATTTTTCCGCCGCGCTCCGCCGGACGGTGGACGAGCTGACCCGCAACGCGGCCGCGGCCAGCGTGACCTTGCAGCCGAAATACGATTTTTCTTTTGCCGCGCAACGGCCGCTGGTGAAGTTCGCCGGCGGCAGCCTGGAGCCGCTGGCAGCCGAGCTGGGAGAGGTCAAGGCGATCTGCGATGTGCTCTTCAAGGCCAAGATCAATACACTTTTCAATCTGCGCCGCCCACGGGTTTCGGACGACGACCTCAAGGGGCCGCAGTCCGATTATCTTGAAATCACGGCCACCACCAATGACCTGGCCGTGCTGGCTCCCTACGAGGTGACATTCTTTGGATTCAGCGGCGAACTGGCCGCCGTGCTCGCGGGCTTCGCGAATGATCCGCATGGTTTCATCGTCACCACTTTGAACGTCGAGCCGGGCACTCCTTCCAGCACGCCGAGCGAGGGCTTCGCCAGCGCGGGCATGACTGAAGCGGCCATGATGGCTGGCCGGTTTGGGGCGATGCCTCCGCCGGGTGGAATCCCCGGGGCCACGGCTGCCGGCCGCGGGGGCCTTCCTGATGAAAGACAGTTGAAGGTCACCATGGGGGTGACTCTCGTAAAATTGCTGCCGAAAAAGTAAATGCAATTTCTCAAGAAAAATTACGAAAAGGTGCTGCTCGGGCTTGTGTTGCTGGGCCTGGTGGGGACGGTGGTGTTCCTGCTTTTCTATGTGACGACTGAAAAGCAGGCGCAAGAAGATCGCCGCACAAAAATCATCAACCGGCCCGTCAAACCGCTGGACCCGCCCGTGCTCACCCAGGCGGAGCAGTTGCTGCAGCGGCCGGCCCTGCCCACGAGTTTGGATCTCAGCACCACGAACAAACTTTTCAACCCGCTCCGCTGGCAGAAAAACCAGAGCGGCCAGATGTTCATCAATGAGCCCGGCAATGCGGCCAAGCTGCTGCAGGTCACCAAGAGCACGCCGCTCTACTTCACGATCTCCCTGGACTCGGTCTCCATGTCGGACACCACCGCGCGCTATGTCATCGGTGTGGACCAGCAGGCCGGGAGCCGGCCCAAGGGCAAGCGTTCGGTTTACCTTTCGAAGGGCGAAAAAAAGGATCCCGTGATTTTGCGCGCCGTCACCGGGCCGGCCGACAATCCGACCGGGCTGGTGCTGGAACTGACCGACACTGGGGACCAGATCACCATCAGCCGCGAGAAACCGTTCCGCCGGGTGGACGGGTACCTGGTGGATTTGAAATACGCGGCGGACGGCCGGACTTTTCCAAACAAACGGGTGGATTCCTCCATCGTCTTCGGTGGCAATGAATACAAAGTCCTTGGCATCAGCCAGGATGAGGTAGTATTGTCGGCCCCGAACCAGAAGAAGTTGACCATCAAATACAGCGCCACGCCGTGAAGACAAAGCAACTAACTAAACGAACCATGACAAAAGCACTCACGATTTCTCTCAGTGTGAGCATCCTGCTCGCGACAGCGGTGCGGCTGCCCGCGCAGTCGGACACGGCCACGGCGGTCAATGAAGCGGTGCGCCGGCAGGCCGACCGCATCAACCTGCGGCAGAAGCTGGTGGACGCCCGGGCGGCGGAACAGCGGCACGACCTGGTGGCGGCCGCCAAAAATTACGACGAAGCCTGGACCCTCATCGAAGGCATCGGACCGGGGGTGGAGGCGGAACAAAAACAGACCATTGCGGGGCTGACCGTCACCCGCATGCAACTGGCCCGACAAGCGCAGGACCGGGGAGATTACCGGGAAGCCAACACCCAGGTGGAGCGAGTGCTCCGGGTGAACAGCCACGACAATGCCGCGCAACAATTCAAGGTGCAGAACGACAGCCAGCTGGCCGCGCAAAAACGGTTCACCCCTAATCAGGACGTGCTCGACCGGCTGCCGGTGATTCAGAAGGAAAAGGAAACTGCAGGAATCCTGGTTCAGGACGCGCGGGTGCTGATGCAAAACGGAAAGTTCGACGAGGCGGACGCCAAGTTGGAACAGGCGCTGAAGCTCGACCCCGGCAGTGAGAGCGCGAGCTATTACATGGGGCTGGTGCAACAGGCCCGTTTCAAACGCTCCGTCGCCGCGCGCAACGTGGATTCCCAGACCAAGATCGTGCAGGTCGAAAGTTCGTGGCCGGATGACAACAAGCGCAGCGCGCTGCCTTCTCCCAACTCGATGGCGCGAACCAATCTGATCAACACCAGTCCCGCCCGGCAGGCCATCATGAGCAAGCTCGATTCGATTCACCTCGACTCGCTGGAATTCCAGGAAGCGGTCCCGCTCTCGGAGGTGATTCGCACGCTCAGCCTCGCGGCAAAAAAACGCGATCCGAACAACAAGGGGATAAATTTCCTGATTAACTCGTCCGCGGCCGCGGCGCAATCCGTGGCCACCACTCCCGTCGCCGGACTCGGCCTCCCCGGTGGCGGGTTCGGCGGAGACGCGATTCGCGGGTTTGCCCCGCCGCCGCAGCAGCAGACCGACCCGGCGACCGGTTTGCCCATCGCGAGTCAGGCGCCACAAGCCGAACAATTGGACATCAACAATGATGTGCATATCAAAATCAATCCGGCTTTGAGTGACATCCGCCTCGCCGACGCCCTGGATGCGATCATCACTGTCGCGGATCATCCCATTAAATATTCCATCAAAGATTATGCGGTGGAATTTTCGCTGAAGGGAAATGAAAGCGCCCCATTGTCCAGTCGCCGGTTCAAAGTGGATCCGAATACTTTTCAACAAGGTCTCGAAGGCGTGGAAGGTTTTGATTTTGCCAGCAGCACATCCGGATCTTCCGGTGGCGGCGGTGGCAGCGGCGGTGGCGGAGGCGGAGGCGGCGGCAGCCGTGGCGGCGGTGGCGGCAGCAGCGGCGGCGGCCAAAGCGGTCAGGGCGGCGGCGGCGGAATTCTTCCGCGTGTGAGCGTCGCGGGCGGGACCACCAGCGGCGGCGGCGGTGGCGGCGGTGGCGGGCGAGCGGGTGGTGCACAGGGCGGAGCACAGGGCGGAGCACAGGGCGGCCAGACTGGCAACGGCATTACAGGCGTCACCACGATACACAACATGTCGCTCGTGCAGTCGGCGGTGATTACATTTTTCCGGGCGGAAGGCGTGAACTTGGATCCGCCCAAGAGCGTTTTCTTCAACGACCGCGAAGGCACGTTGTGGGTGCGCGCCACCTCGGAAGATCTGGATATCATCGAGCAGGCGATTCAAACGTTGAACATCGCGCCGCCTCAGGTGAACGTCCGGGTGAAATTTGTGGAAGTCACCCAGAACGACAGCAAGGCGCTGGGCTTTGACTGGTACCTGGGCAATTTCCTGATTGGCGGACAAGCCGTCGGCTCCGGGGGCACGCAGCCATCGCTGACCGGGACTCCTTCGGCGCTGAATCCGTCGGGAAATTTCCCGGGCCAGCCGGCCACCACGCTTAGCCCCTCGACGCTCCTTCCCAGCGCCGGTTCAGATGGGTTGATCACTTCAGGATTGCGGAACACCATCAATGCGCCGGCGCTAGGTTCGCTGACTGGCATCCTCACGGATCCGCAGTTCAAAATGGTTTTGCGCGCGCTGCAACAACGCGACGGGGTGGACGAATTGACCGACGGCCAGGTCACCACGCTGAGCGGACGGCAGACCCAGTTCCAAGCGGTGGACCTGCGCTACATCGTCACCAGCAGCGGTGTCAATCAAGGCGGCGGTGGCTCGTCACCCGCTGGCAACGGCGGTAACACCGTGGTGCAGCAATCGCAACAATCCATCACCCCTGGGACCAGCGTGGTTCCTTTGGGGCCGACCATTGACGTGATTCCGTACGTGTCCGCCGATGGCTATACGATCCAGATGACTTTGATTCCGACCCTGGTTGAATTCCTTGGCTACGATGATCCCGGCCAGTTTGTGATTCAGGCCCAGCAGGGCACGGGCGTGCCGATCACGGCCGTGTTGCCGCTGCCGCGGTTCCGTCTGCGGTCGGTGACCACGAGCTGCATCGTGTGGGACGGACAAACCATTGTGCTGGGCGGATTGATCTCGGACAATGTGACCCGGGTGAAGGATCAGCTGCCGGTGCTGGGTGACCTGCCTTGGGTGGGCCGCCTGTTCCGCAGCGAGCAGAACAAATCCAGCAAGCAGAACCTGCTGATTTTCGTCACGCCGACGATTCTGGATCCGGCCGGCAATCGGGTGCATCGGGATGAGGATCTCCCGTTTTCACAGAATAATTATCCGGCGACCTCGGCCGCCGCGAATCCATGAACTTGGAGGCGCGTCGCCCGAGAAGTCGTGGTAAGGTTTGCAGTCTGTAACAGCCCAAAACGTTTTATGTCATTTTCGTCGCTCGTTCAAAAGCTGGCCTGCGGTTTCGCCATCGCGGTGCCGGCCGTGGTTTCCGCCCAGACCAGCTTTGCGCCCCTGGGTGGCGAATATGCCATCGTCGGCGCGTTGC
Source organism: Verrucomicrobiota bacterium (assembly GCA_031423695.1). Taxonomy (GTDB): domain Bacteria; phylum Verrucomicrobiota; class Verrucomicrobiia; order Limisphaerales; family CAIQOK01; genus CAIQOK01. The sequence continues at coordinate 2,623 of JANPGB010000283.1, read as the reverse complement.
CGGCCAGTCAAAGCCGGCCGCGCATGAGCATCAATTCCGGGGGCGGTTACATCGTCTGGCAGGATCAGAATACTTTCGGCAACCGCCTAACGGTCATGGGTCGTCCGCTGAACAGCGGGCTGGGTTCCAGTCTGTCGGCTTTCCGCGTCAATTCAACCGCGACGGGCGATCACGAGAATCCCCGCGTGGCGCTGCTCAAGAACGGCGGGGCGGTGTTCGTCTGGCAGGGCGGGCAGTTCAGCTTTCAGCACATCTACGCGCGGTTTCTTTCGCCGAGCAACACCTGGCTCGCGCTCGATCAGCTCGTTAATTCTTCCACCAAAACGTATCAGGCCAATCCCGGCGTCGCGGTGCTGGCCAACGGCAATGTCGTCATTGTCTATTCCACCTTCACAACAAACACGATGCAGGACGTCTACGGCCAGATGTTCTCGCCAGCGGGCGCAAGGCTGGGAAACGAATTTCAGATCAACCAATTCACCGCGCTCAATCAGCGTTCACCTTCCGTCGCGGCACTGACCAACGGCGGTTTCATCGTGACGTGGGTCTCGGAACAGCAGCGTGCCGTGGACGCCGAAAATCCCGCCCCGGTGGCGGTTGGTCAGATTGCGCGGCCCAGCGTCGATATTTACGCGCGGCTCTTCGCCGCGGACGGTGCGGCGGCCAACAGTGAATTTCTGGTGAATTCCGGCTCCAATGTTTCCGCCCAGCCCGTGGTGGCCGCCGCTGCGGATGGAAGCGTGATGCTGGCCTGGAGTTCCCTGGATGTGCAATTGCCGAACAACGGCTGGGACATTGTCACCCGCCCGTTTACGTTCACGGGAAACATTCCGCAGGCCGGCGCGCAGACGCGCGCCAACACCCAGCTTTACGGCGATCAGCACACGCCGCAGTTGAGCGCGGCGGGAAGCACCTATTTCGCGGTGTGGACCAGCCTGGGCCAGGACGGAAACCGGGAAGGCGTCTTTGGACAATTTCTGAATGCGGACGGTTCGCATTTGGGCAACGAAATCCGCGTCAACACCACCACGCTGGGCATGCAGCAGCAACCCTCGGTGGCGGGGGAAAACGACGGTCGCTTCCTGGCCGCGTGGACCAGTCCCACGTTCGGACCGAGCATGAATGATTTGTTCGCGCAGATTTTTGCGAGCGCGGATTATGCCCCGGGCGCGCTGGCCAACAACTATGGCAGCCCGGTCTTCGTCGGTCAGGCCAGTGCCCCGATCAAGACGAATCCGGTCGGCATTCATGACCCGTCCTTGGAACCGCCCACGCTGGATTATCCGGGCATGGTCGCTTCGCTGGGTTCCGGCACTCCCGGTGCCAACGCGTTTGCCGCTGCGGCCGGCAAGTACAACGGTTTGTTTTACGATTTGAACGGGGTATCCTCGGCGAGTTCCGGGTACTTCACCGCGAAGGTGGACGCCAACAAACTTTATTCGGCCAAACTCACGTTTGCCGGCAAGTCCGTTTCGTTTTCGGGAAAGCTGGACGACTTGGGAAACAGCGGGACTCGCATTCTCTCGCGACCGGGCCAGTCAACGCTCACGCTTTCGTTCCAGGTGGATTTGTTCGGCGGGGATCAGATCACCGGCAGGATTCAGGCCGGCAATGAATGGAACGCCAGCGTCCATGCCGACCGGCAGATTTTCAAAGCCAAGACCCAGCCGGCGCCGCTCGCGGGCGGCTACACGCTGACGGTTCCCGGTTTTGACAAGGGACCGGGCGGCACCGGTTTTGGAACGATCAAGGTGAATGCCGACGGCAGTATCCTGTTCAAGGGTTCCCTGGCGGACGGCCGGAAGATCTCCCAAGGCAGTGTGATTTCCAAGACCGGAGTCTGGCCGCTGTTTGTCCCTCAGGGCGCCGGCGGCATGGTGATCAGTTGGATCGAGTTTTCCTCGGGCACACCCGGCGGCGACTTTGCGTGGATCAAGCCATCCGCCAAAAGCGGTTTGTATTCCGGCGGGTTCACCAACGGTGTGACCGCGTCGCTGGCACTGAATTCGCCGGTGACGGCCGGTCCGCGCACGCTCAGCCTGAGCGGGGCGGGGCTGGGGCACACCATGTCCTATTCCATTGTGATTGACGACAAAGGCAAGGCGTCCGCGAACGGGGTCAGTTTGGCGGTCACGTCGGCGACCGGTGCCTTCACGGGGAAGGTCCCCAATCCTGTGACGGGCAAGCCGGCGATCCCGATCAGCGGTGTGCTGCAAAACGGCGGCGCGGGCGAGGGCTTTTTCCTTGGCGCGACCGAAAGCGGGCAGGTCACTTTGCAACAACCCTGAGCGACATGAAACGACCCATGAACAATCCCTCAGGCAACAGTTTTTTTATGCTGCGATTTTTCAAGAAGCTGGCGGTGCTGGCGGTGCTGTTGACCGGCGTTCAGGTGTCGCACGGCTTTGCCTTGCTGGGGCCATTTGAGCCATATCAGACTCCGGCCTTTAATTTCAACCCGGCCTATCTGAATATAGATCAATTTGGTGATCTCGTGGTCCTCGGTGATCTGGGCGGGCCGCATAACATCGCGGAGGAATTCCGGCGCAACACTCCGGTGATGTATTATGCGTGCGACGCGACTTACTGGGAATATTTCGGCTCCAACGGCGTGGCGGCGGTG
>JANPGB010000282.1:0-10149 GCA_031423695.1 Verrucomicrobiota bacterium | reverse complement strand
CGCCGAGGAGTTTGGCGCCCACGACGGCCTGGAAAAGTTGAAATTCGCCGGCCGCACGGACGTGAGCCTGGTGCGCGAGTTTTTCAGGATCCACTCCATCGCGGAAACGCCGGAGCATTTCGCGCGCTTCTTTGAGCGCTACGTGCTCTGGCTCGACCACATCCTCGCGCACAGCCGGACCGAAGCCTGCCCGGGCGTCTGGCAAATGCTCGCCGACCTGAAAGCCCTGCCCGCGCCGCCCTTGCTCGGCCTGCTCACCGGCAACATCCGGCTCGGCGGCGAAATCAAGCTGCGGCATTTCGATCTGTGGAAGGAGTTTGAAACCGGCGCGTTTGCCGATGATCACGAAGACCGCGACCAGATCGCAGCCGTCGCCAAGGCGCGCGGCGGTCGCGCGCTGGGACGGAAGCTGCGGGGCGAAGAAGTGCTTGTCATCGGCGACACTCCGCTGGATGTCCGGTGCGGACGGGCCATCGGTGCGAAAGTCCTGGCCGTCGCCACTGGCGGGGCGACGCTGGAAGAATTAAAGCGGCACGCGCCGGATTGGGCCGTGAACAATCTGCGGGAGATCACCGCGAAAGAGGTTTGTGCGTGAGGACTGAAATGTGATGCTTGAAGCGCGAACACGCGCCTTCGCGAATCACGTTTCAGTGCGCGTGGCATCCGCCGCCGCAACAATGGCCGCCCCCGCCGCCCTTGCTCTTGCCCGGGGATGGAGCGGCGCTGCCCGCGGCGCTGCCCGCGGCGCTGGAGGCAAAGGTGGAAAACTTCTTTTCAATTTTTGAGGAGCCGCAATGGGGACACTGGGTGCCCGTCCAATCGCTGGAGCGGACGAGGATTTCGCTGTCCCGCTCGCACTTCCCGCAGTGGAATTCGTAAATCGGCATGGCCCAACGATAATTAAATTCCGCAAAAGCTCAAGCGCGCTTGTGGTGGCCGTCGTCGCGCGGCGACGACTTCGCCCGCGCCGGGCGGGCGAAACGGGGGGAGTTGCGCCGCTGAACGCAGCGCTGGTTGGTGGTGGCGCGACCAACTCCACCGGCTAACCGATGCCGAGCAGTTCCACCTCGAAAATCAAGGTGGCCTTCGGCGGAATCGCGCCGGGATAGCCGCTCTCGCCGTAGGCGAGTTCATGCGGGATGGTGAGCTTCACCTTGTCGCCGACGCGCATGGTGGCCACGCCGCGATCCCAGCCTTGGATGACCTGCCCGGTGCCCAGCACGAACTCGAACGGATCGTTGCGATCCACCGAGCTGTCGAACTTGCTGCCGTCGGTGAGCCAGCCGGTGTAGTGAACCTTGACGGTGTCGCCGGTCTTCGGGGCGGGGCCGGTGCCGGAAGTTATTTTTTCGATTTTCATAAGCGTGTGAAATCAGGATACGGAGACGAGATGATATTTGACCGTTGAACCGCCCAGTTTGGCCGTCCAGCGCTGGCCCGCCTGGCGGCCGATCAAGTTTTCGCCCAGCGGAGACTGGGGGGTGATCACCAGGATTTCTTCGCCGGACTGTTCAATTTCCAAGCCGCCGTTTTTGGGGCCGATGAAATACCAGGAACGCGAGCCGTCAATGTCCAAACTCAACAGGGCCGTCAAATTAACCGGTTCGTCGGGCCCGAAATCGCGCAGGGGCAGGGCCTCGTAAATTTTGATGGAGTCCAGAAGCTCCCGCGCCTGCCGGGCCTGGCCGCTCGCGAGGTAGCCGGCTTCGAGGCCGCGCGTGTCGTACTTGCTCTCCGCCTTGCTGCTTTCGTGGGTGGCCTCGGCGCGCGAAGTCTGGGCGGCCTTGTCCAGCACGGCGAGGTTCTCCTTGAGCGCGGCGATGATTTTTTTTAGGAGCTTGGCTTTTTTCATGTCAACCTCCGGCAAACACCGGACGAAATCCCGCCTCGGTCAGCACGTGCGCGGCCTCATCGCGCTTGTCGCCTTGGATCTCAATGTGGCCGTCCTTGACCGTGCCGCCCGCGCCGCAGGTTTTCTGAAGTTTCTTGGCGAGCAGTTCCTTTTCCGGCAGGCCAATGCCCACAAAACCCGTGATGACGGTGACTGTCTTGCCTCCGCGCCCGGCCTTCTGGCGGATGATGTCCACGCGGCCGCGATTCTTTTTGGGCGCGGCGGTTTCGGCGGCCGGCGGATTTTCCGGCCCGGGCGGCAGCCCCGCGCTGCTCAGGGCCGCGAACGGATTCTGCGCCAGTGGCGGCCCGCCCTCGGTGGAAATGCGTTTGCTGCTGCTCATGTTGTGCAAAGCATCATCATTTTCCTTTCTCCGGCGAAAGTCCACGCGTTTCATTTTTGAAAACGGCGGAGCGCGGACAGCCATGTCCGCATGTTTCGCGTGACTGGGACGCGCGAACATAGCTGTCCGCGCGCCTCGACCGGGCTCAATACGGCTGCCCGAGCATCAATAGGCGCCCCAATCCGCCGGTAAATCAAATTGGCAACCGGCCCGCCGCGTCTTAATCTCCGCGCGATGAACATTCTCGATGAACTGCAATGGCGCGGCCTCGTCGCCGATTGCACGGACACGGTGGAACTGGGCAAGCGCCTCGCCGCGCCCACGACGCTCTACTGCGGCTTCGACCCGACCGCCGACAGCCTGCACGTCGGCAACCTCGTGCCGCTGCTCGCGCTGCGCCGCTTTCAATTGCTCGGTCATCATCCCATCGCGCTGGCCGGCGGTGCGACCGGCAGCATCGGCGATCCTAGCGGCAAGACCGCCGAACGCCAGTTGCTCACCCAGGAAATTCTGGACCACAACATCGCCAGCGTGAAGGTGCAGCTCGCGAAGCTCCTCGACTTCGAGATGAAGCAGAATCCCGCGCGCCTGCTCGACAACGCCACCTGGACCGCGCCCGTCAGCTACCTCGATTTTCTGCGCGACATCGGCAAGCATTTTTCCGTGAACCAGATGGTCGCCAAGGAATCCGTCCGCGCCCGCATGGAGGACCGGGAGGTTGGCATCAGCTACACCGAGTTCAGCTACATGCTGCTGCAGGCCTTTGATTTTTACGCGCTGCGCCGCGACTACAATTGCGAACTCCAGATCGGCGGCAGCGATCAATGGGGCAACATCACCGCCGGCATCGAGCTGACCCGCAAGAAACTCGGCCAGCACGTCTTCGGCCTCACGCTCCCGCTGATCACCAACGCCGACGGCTCGAAGTTTGGCAAGACCGTGGCGGGCGCCATCTGGCTCGATCCCAAACGCACCAGCGTCTATCGCTTCTACCAGTTCTGGATCAACGTTGATGACCGCGACGTCATCCGCTACCTGAAATACTTCACGTTCCTGACCCAGGCCGAAATCGCCGCGCTGGAAAAGCAACACACGGAAAACCCCGGCGCGCGGGTGGCGCACAAAGCTTTGGCCAAAGCTGCGACTGATCTGATCCATGGCGAACACGCCACCACGGAAGCCGTCCGCGCCAGCGAAATCCTGTTTGGCGGCGAACTCGCGGGCATTTCCGAAACCACCTTCAACGACATCATCGGAGAAATTCCCACGAAGGAAATCGAGCGGGCGAGGCTTGAAGGGGCGGGGATGCACTTCGTCGACCTGGTTGTTCACTCCGGTCTGTGCCCGTCGAAAGGCCAGGCGCGAAAAGACATCGAAGGCGGCGGCGCTTATTTAAACAACGTCCGCGAAGCGAATTTCCAGCGCGCCGTGACCGCCGGCGATCTGCTCTTCGGCAAACACCTCCTGCTCCGCAAAGGCAAAAAGAATTACGTCGTCGTCACCGTGAAATAACCCGGCCCATGCCCACAGCCTCAACCAACCTTTCGCGGCACGGCGTCCTCGCCGGCGGCAACTGGTTGATTGACCACGTCAAGGTGCTCGACACGTGGCCGGCCCAGGATGCGCTCGCCAACATCATTGACCAGTCGGACGGCAACGGCGGCGGACCATACAACATGCTCACGAATCTGGCGCGGATGCAGTGCGGTTTTCCGCTCGCCGGTGTGGGACTGATTGGCCGGGATGCCGATGGCGAGCACATTCTGGGAGATTGCGATGCCCAGGGCATTGATCGTCAGGGCTTTCATCAATCCGACGTTGCGCCCACTTCCTACACGGATGTCATGACCGTGGGCGACACGGGACGCCGCACGTTTTTTCACCGGCAAGGTGCAAACGCCCTGCTCGGCCGCGAACATTTCAATCTGCCGACCTCGGCCGCGCGCATTTTCTATCTGGGTTACATGTGCTTGCTGAAGCGCATGGACGCACTGGATTCGGATGGGCGGACGGAAGCGTCATACCTCTTACAAGAGGCCCGACAGCTGGGCTTGATCACAGTGGCTGATTTAGTCAGCCGCCAAAGCAGCGACTTCGCAAAGATCATCAATCCCAGTCTCCCGCACCTTGATTATCTGCTGCTGAACGAATACGAACTGTCTCGTCTGGCTGGACGCGACAATGCGGCCGACAGTGTCGCGGAGCTGATGGCGGATGCTCGCGTAATTCTGGCGCGCGGCGTCCATCGCGCGGTGATCGTGCATCTGCCCGCGTTCGCGCTCTGGATCGGGCCGGGTCAAAATGTCGAGATACAACCGTCCGTGCGCCTGCCGCAGGAATTGATTCGGGGCACCGTGGGCGCGGGCGACGCCTTTGCTGCCGGTGTCATCTACGGTTTGCATGAGGGCTGGCCGCCGCCGGCATGTCTTGAGCTCGGCGCCTGCGTGGCCGCCGCTTCGCTGCGAGACGCCACCAGTTCCGCCGCCGTCGAACCCTGGGCAACATGCCTGGCCCTGGGTCGCAAACTTGGATTCAACACGGCGCTCGACGGAAACCGGCCAGGCGTTGAAGATTGAGCCCGAAGACTGTTTACTGATTTGAATCATGCTGCGATCTCTTGACCAAAAACTGGCGGCTATCCGCGCCAACCCGCAATCAACCCGGGAGTTCATTCTTGCCGATGCGAAAGATGCCGACATGGCGTTTGGGGTTCGCGCGCCCGGCCCGCGCAGTTACTTGTCAAGACAAGGAGCGCGCCCGGCACAATTCTCGCCGGAGATTTGGACCCGCGCCGAGTTCGGCTATCGCAACCTGCCCGAGTTTCTCGACATCATCCGGGAGGTGGCCAACCAGGGTTTGGTGGACATCCTCCTCATGTCCGCCTACGTCAACGAACAGCTCACCATCAAGGAAGGATTGTTCAAGCACTCCCACGTCACGCCCGCCTGCCGCGCCAACGACACGACGGACGTCTGGGCGGTGCGCCATGGCTGCTACACCCGCGAACCGTCCCGGCCGTTCCGCTCGGCAACCATTGACCACATCCAATGCGGCGAGATTGAATGCGACCGCACCACCGATGAAATTCCTGGCGCAAACCTCGGCCTGTATTCCGTGACCTTCGTCAACGAACTGGAGCGGGATCGTGAGGCGCTGCTGTGGTACAAGGCGTTTCGCGAGGAGGCGGAGCGCAAGGGCTTCCGGCATTTCCTCGAAGTGTTTGATCCGAACGTCAACAGCGGCATTGCGCCGGAAAAGCTGGGCGAGTTCATCAACGACAATATCATTCGCACCCTGGCGGCCGTGCCGGAATCGGGCCGCCCGGACTTTCTGAAGATCGTCTATCACGGCCCGCGGGCGATGGAGGAACTCGCCCAGTATGATCCGAAGATGGTGGTGGGCATTCTGGGCGGCAGCGCCGGGACGACTTATGACGCCTTCAAGCTCATCCACGACGCCCAAAAGCACGGCGCACGTGTCGCGCTCTACGGTCGCAAGATCAATCAAGCCGAGCATCAACTGGCGTTCATCGAAATGCTGCGCCTGATCACGCAGGGAAATATTTCTCCCGAAGAAGCCGTGCGCGCGTATCACGGCGTACTGCAGGGCAAGAACATCAAGCCGCATCGTTCATTGGAAGATGATTTGAAAAGCACGGACCAGACGATGAGCTACGATGGCGGCGACAAGCGGCGTGCCACGGTCGAAGTGCGCAACAACCCGCACGGCGGGGCCAAGCCGGAAAGCGCCGGGAAAGCAGCGACTGAAACCGCCTGGCCCAAACGGGTGGATGGCTTGCCGGACTTTGAGCGGATGACCTCGGGGCAACGGCTGGCTTACGATCAGGCCCGGATGAAGTGAGTCCTGCTTAAGGCGGGCATGGCGGAACATTCTCTTCATGGGTCGCTCTTTTGTTCCCCAATCCCGTCGCGCGAATTTCAGAGGGACGGCGAAGGCTTCTCCCTCTCCGCTCCCGCCGAGGGAGGTCCGACGCCACCCTCGCTAATCGGATTGGAGAGGGGCTGGGGATGAGGCAGGGCCGGGGTGAGGACGGTTCAAATCACAAACTTTCCTGCCGGGACGAATGATGTTAGGGGGCGTGGTTCCAGCCACGGTGGGGCGGGCGCATTTCCGGTTGGTCCGGCGGGACGAAGACGTAATGGGCTAAATAAAAATCCCAAACGGATTTCAGCATCTCGGCAGAGCGCCGCAAACTGAATAAATCCGGCGGTCTGCTGACGCGCCGCTACGGGTGGAAATTCGAGGAGGTCATCAAGCTGGCGAAGACGGCGGCGGGGTGGGTGCCGGTGGATTGATGCTTTCACCGCGAAACACCCGCAATCTTGCTGCGGCGAGTTGCGCGAATCTTCCCCCGTTCACCTTACTCCTGCGCGAACGGCAGAGCCACGATCCGCGCCGGACTTTCGCTGCCCGCGACGTGCAAGGATAACTCCGTCCCGAGTTGATTCACCTCCTTGCGCACGTAGCCGAGCGCGAGATTTTTTTTGAGTGCCGGTGATTTAAAGGCGCTGGTGATGTAGCCGACCTCCTTGCCCGCGTGAAAAAGTTTGTCACCCTTCAGCGGCAGCGCCGCCAGTTCATCCGCCAGCCGCAGCCCGCGCCATTCCTTGGCCACCTGGCCGATGCTGTGGATGCGGTTCAACACTTCCTGGCCGATGTAGCAGCCCTTGCTGTAACTCACCGCGCGGCTTTCTAGTCCGGCTTCCAGCGGCAGATTCGACTCGTCCATGTCCGCGCCATAACGCGGAATGCCGGCTTCCAGGCGCGCGATCTCAAACGCCTGCCAGCCGCATGCGCGCCCACCGACGACTTTCGCGGCGGCGATCAGTTTGTCCGCCACCGCGCCCAGCGATTGAGTGGGCACGAACAGATCGAAGCCGGAGCCGGAAAGTTTGCTCGGCTCAGTTCCGCCTCCCTCTCCTCCCCCGGGCGAGGAGAGGGCCGGGGTGAGGAGGTTTGATTTTCCGAGCTGCCCCTCTCCCCGCTCGTTCTGCGCGGGGAGAGGGAGGAAAATGCGCGGCTGGTTTACCAAATATACTTCACCGAGCGTCGTGTCGGAGATTTTCAAGGAATCGAACGGCCGGGCGGGGATTTCAGAAAATATTCCAAGACTTCGAACCACCGCCTCCGCCTGGGGCCCTTGCACGCTCAGCAGCCCGTAATGCGGGGCGGCATCCACGATCTGCACATCGTCGGAGACGATGAACTTTTCCAGGCGCGCGGAAATTTTCGCCGTCAACCCCGGTTCAAAATCCAGCAGCAGTTCGTCCTGGAGGTTGAAAATGTTGAGATCGCTTTCCATTTTGCCCTTGGCCGTGACCAGCGCGGCGTAACAGCCTTCGCCGACCCGCAACCGCTTCACGTCGTTGGTCACCTGGCCGTGGAGAAAGCGGACCCGATCCGCGCCCGTCAGGCAGAGGCGGCCGCGAAAGCCCAGATCCAGCACTCCCGCGCTCCCGCGCAGCGCCGCGTGCTCCGCCAGCATGTCCCCGTAATCGGCGACGCTTTCCATGCCGTTCAGTTCCGCAAACCGCGCGTTGAGTTCGTGATGCAATTCGCGCAGGGCAAGTTGTTCCATGAATCGAGTGTAGCGGGTGAAAGGGTTTGCCGCATGGTCAAAATTACCGCGATGATATTTTGCCCCAAGGTGGTGGAACTCGTCGCATTCGTGGTAGGACTCCTCGCGCCGCGAGGAGTCAGCGCCGCGTTCAGCGGTGCAATGCGTTGGGAGAATCGGCTCGGGCGCTCGGGTCGCCTGCGCCGCGCAGGCGAGGTTGTCGCCGCGCGACAACCGCTACCACCGCAGGGATTGTCCGCCACGCGATTTGTGTTAGGGTGTTTTGGCAATTGAATCGGAACGCCCTGCGGGGTGTCCAACCTTCAGCGATTATGAAAAAACTCATTCTGATAACGGTCCTTTTGATTCTGGGAATCGGTGTGCAAGCGGATGGCTATCGCCAGCGCGGCCATGCTTCGCATGGAGGCACACGGTTTTCATTCTATTGGGGTGGCGGCTACCCAGTTTACTCGCCGTGGTATTGCTCCTCGTATTATCCGGGTTACGGCTATGGTTATGATTATAGCTACGGCCGGCCGAACTATGCCGTGAACGGTACTTTGACGGGCGCGCTGCTGGGCGGAATCATCGGGAACAGTGTGCATCATCAGGGCTGGGAAGGCGCAGGCATCGGGGCGGCGGCGGGGCTGGTGCTGGGCAGTCTGGCGGAACGCAGTGCACGCAATTACGAGCGCGGTTATTACTCGGCCCCGACGGTGGCTTACACGCAGCCGGAGGCCATTGCCAACGCGCCGGCCGTGAATGTCGCCCCCACCATTCCTGACGCTCCGCGTGTGTCGAGCGCACCGGTCAACAAACCGGTGAGCGCCATGAGCGGTGCGAACAGTTTGTTTGGAAGGTAAAATCCCGCGGGCGACGGAACCGCCCATCATTTCAACCAGATTGCGCGGGCGAAACCTAATCCCCAAGGTGATTAGTGGTATTCTTGGAGGGTCTTTACCGCGTAGCCAGATTTCTTCAGCGCAGCAATACCCAAGGCGGCGGCCTTCGCACCGCTGAGGGTCGTCATGATCGGCGTGCCGGTATAGACGGCGGTGGTGCGGATTTTCACCTCGTCTTCGCGCGGCGACTGGCCGGCGGGGGTGTTGATGACGAGTTGAATCTGCTTGTTCTTCAGCAAGTCCACGACGTTCGGGCGGCCTTCCATCAGCTTGAGCACGCGCTCGACGTTCAGCCCGGCTTTTTCCAATACCGCCGCCGTGCCGCTGGTGGCGACGAGTTCAAAGCCGAGCTCGGAAAATTGTTTTGCCACCGCCGCGACTTCCTGTTTGTGCGCGTCGCTGACGCTGATGAAAACTTTTCCACTCGCGGGCAGCGGCGCGTTCGCCGCCATCTGTGATTTGGCGTAGGCCACGCCCAAATCGGCATCGAGGCCCATGACCTCGCCGGTGGAACGCATCTCGGGCGAGAGCAAAATATCCTGACCGACAAATTTGTTGAACGGAAATACAGATTCTTTGACGGCCCAATACTTCGGCCAGATTTCCTCGGTGAAGCCGAGTTCCTTCAAGGTCTTTCCAGCCATGACGCGGGCGGCGAGTTTGGCGAGCGGGAAGCCGATGGCCTTGCTGACGAAGGGCACGGTGCGGGACGCGCGCGGATTCACTTCGAGGACATAAACCGTTTCTCCCTTCACCGCGTATTGCACGTTCATCAGGCCGATGACCTTGAGTTCGCGCGCCATGGCGTGGGTGTACTTGCGGATGGTGTCGATCACACTTTGCGAAAGCGTGTGCGCGGGCAGGACCATCGCGGCGTCGCCGGAATGCACGCCGGCAAATTCGATGTGCTCCAACATCCCGCCGATAACGATCGTACCATCCGCAGGATTTTTGAACTGGCCAACATCGGTGATGCAGTCCACGTCCACCTCGGTCGCGTCTTCCAGGAATTTGTCCACGAGCACGGGGCGCTCGGGTGAAGCCTCGACGGCGAAGCGCATGTAGAGCGACAACTCGGAGTCCGAATAAACAATCTGCATCGCGCGGCCGCCAAGGACGAACGAAGGGCGCACCAGCACGGGGTAGGTCAACCGTTTTGAAATCACGAGCGCTTCGGCTTCGTTGGTCGCAAGTCCGTTCGGCGGCTGCGGAATTTTCAGCTTGTCCAGCATCGCCGCGAACAGCTTGCGGTCTTCGGCGACTTCGATGCTCTGCGGCGAGGTGCCGATGATGTTGACGCCGTTTTTCTGCAGGGCGAGCGCGAGGTTGAGCGGGGTCTGTCCGCCGAACTGGGCGATGGCACCCCAGCATTTTTCACGCTCGTAGATGTGCAGCACGTCTTCGAGCGTGAGCGGCTCGAAAAAAAGTTTGTCGC
>JANPGB010000281.1:0-1539 GCA_031423695.1 Verrucomicrobiota bacterium | reverse complement strand
CCGAGCGCCAAGAGCACGACAAACCAAAGGCTCGGAGTTCGACCTCGCGGCCGTGGAGAATCGCTGACGCGCGACACAGGTTTGGCGGCCGTGAACGCGTCGCGATAGCGCAACATCAGTGGCCGCCTTTCTCACCGAAACCCGGAACTGCGAGACGGCGCTCGACACCATTCAGCAACCACACGAGTGCAAACACGAGAGCCAGATACGCGACTAGAATGAACATCATCATTTCGCGGACGTTGGTGGCGTCGGACCAGATCTGCCGTGAGACGTAGAGCAGCTCCGGCACCGCGATCGCGTAGGCGAGATTGGTTGTTTTGACGAGATTGACCAGGTTGTTGCCCAAAGCAGGTAGACAAATCCGGATCGCCATCGGCAACACAACGAGCCTGTAGGACTGCCAGCGGCTTAGCCCGAGGGCGGTCGCCGCTTCTACTGTCACTTTTGGAACGGCCTCGATGCCGGAACGGAAAATCTCAACATTAAAGGCCCCGGCGAACAGCGATAGTGAGATGATCGCCCATTGGATGTTGGAAATCATCGGCAAAGTCGCGCCCGTTCCGTCAGGTATCCGAGGCAACCAAAACCCAAGTCCGAAGTAGAAGAAGTAGATCTGAACGAGCGGCGGTGTATCGCGGAAAACAGACACGAACGCGGCGACAGCGCGACGCAGCCAGACCGTGTGCGAACCCTGGAACCAGGCGCCGATGAGACCGACAACAATTGAAAGAATGATGGTAACGACGGCAAGTTCGATAGTGAGAAAGAAACCCTTGATGACACGTGCGCGATCGAAATCATCGTAGATGAATGTGAGATTGATCCCGGTGGTGTCGTAAAGCCAACGGAACCACTCATAGATCGGCTGCATGGAGGGGCGCCCGTTCGACCGTGGCCGACTTCACTACGATTGAGGCGAACCTCGCTTGAGGTTCGCCTCGCCAGATCAGAACTCAGCTGCCCTTTTTTGCGCTTTCGTGCGTGCGCTTGGCGTAGTCAGTTGCGGGCACGCTCCACTTCTTTTCTAGTTCGACGATGCGCCCGGACTTCATCCAGTCCTTGTGGATGTCTTCCAACACCTTCTGAAATCCGGTCTCACCCAATTTGACCGCAATGGCCCACGGCGTTTCCATGATGCCCGGCAGCGTCATCTCATAGCCGGCCCAATCGGCGTCGGTGAGTTTGCCGGCGATAAATGTCTGGTCGTAGAGGTAGCCGATGCACTCGCCGCCCTTAAGCGCCAGCAGCGGCTTGTCCGAGCCGTCAAAAGCGGCAATTTCCGGGCCATACTTTTGCGTTACGTCCTTGTTGTAGAACGCGCCCGTCGTGCCGCACAGTTTCTTGCCCTTGAGGTCTTCCCAGGTTTTGACCTGGACACCCTTCTTGAGCAGAACATTGACGGCGTCCGAATAGTAAAGTGGCTCGATTACCTGGACGACTTTGCGACGGTCCGGCTTGTCGGACATGGTCGCAATCATCAGATCGATTTTGCATTGGTTGAGGAATTCCATCCGATTGGCGGACACCACAGGTATC
>JANPGB010000280.1:0-11079 GCA_031423695.1 Verrucomicrobiota bacterium | reverse complement strand
TGCACAAAATCCTTGGCGCGCTGCGTCAATTCCGCCCAGGCACCCTCCGTCAAGATTTTCGCGGAGACGAGCGACGAACCTGCCCCGACCGCCGCGCAACCGGCGTTGATAAAATCGCCGATGGTGTTCAAATCCACGCCGCCGGTGGGCACGATTTTCAAATGGGGCAGGGGGGCGCGCAGCGATTTGATGTAGCCCGCGCCAAGTCCGTCGGCGGGAAAAATCTTGATGAAATCGGAGCCGGCTTCGTGCGCGGTCTGCGCTTCGGTGGGCGTGTAGGAGCCAAGCATGATGGGTTTGCCGGCCGCATGGGCGACGGCCACCAGTTCCGTCCGGCAAATCGGGCTGACGACAAATTCCGCGCCGGCCTCGATGGCCGCCTGGCACGTCGCGGCGTCCAGGACCGTGCCGACGCCGATCAGCGCGCGGCTGCCGAACTGCTGGCTCGCCTCGCGGATCGCGGCGATGGCGTTGGGCGTGGTCATGGTGATCTCGATGGCGATAACGCCGCCAGCAATTAGCGCCTCGGACAACGGCAGAACCTGCTGCTGCTTTTGGGCGCGGACGACCGCGATGATGCCAGGGTTTGTGAGGAGCGAGATGATTTCAGATTTGGTGCGCATAAATTGGCGCGCAAAATTTAACCGCGAAATGCACGAAATACACTAAAAATTAGGAGGCGTTTGATGGTTGCGGAGGATGGATGCTGACAACAGCCGATCACGGTCTGAAGGCTGGGCTTCGGTTGAGCGATACGCTTCGGCGAGGAGCGTGATGGGATGTGCCACGCGCAATATCATCCCGCGCTGCTTGGCGCCATTGGCGAGTTGCAGCAGGCAGCCCGGATTGCCGGTGGCCACAATGCTGACGCCGGTGGCCGCGATGTGGTCCAGCTTTCGTTGCAGGAGTTGGCCGGCCATTTCGGGCTGGGTGAGATTATAAATCCCCGCGCTGCCGCAGCACCAGTTGGCTTCGGGAAGTTCAACCAGTTTCAGATTTGGAATTGCCCGGAGCAATTGGCGCGGCTGCGAACTGATTTTCTGGCCGTGGCACAGGTGGCAGGATTCATGGTAGGTGACGGAAAAAGTTCCAAGTTCCAAGTTCCAAGTTCCAAGGGGAGCCGACGAACCCTGTGCCATCGTTTGGAATTTGGAATTTGGAACTTGGATTTTTATCTCCACCAGCCACTCATGAATGTCCTTCACTTTCGCGTCCCATAGTGCGGCGCGCTTTTGATAAGCCGGATCATCCGCCAGCAATTTAGCGTAGTGCTTGAGATGCGAGCCGCAGCCGCCCGCGTTGGTGATGAGGGCGTCGAATTGATCCGGCGGGAACTGGTCGATGTTCCGGCGGGCGAGGTTTTGGGCGAGAACCCATTCGCCATTGTGCGCGTGCAGCGAGCCGCAGCAGCTTTGCTCGGGTGGAGTGATGACTTCGCAACCGTTGCGCACCAGGACTTCGACCGTGTCGCGGTTGATGTCGCTGTAAATCAAATCCTGCGCGCAGCCGGTCAGCATGGCGACCCGGAATTTCTTTCCACCGGCGGCAGGCGTGACGGGCGCGATCAGGTCGGCGGAGAATTTTGGCTGGATGTCGGGCGTCTGGGCTTCGAGTTCGCGCAGGCGCCGGGGCAGGAGTTTCAAAACGCCGCTGCGACGAAGCAGCGTTTGCAATCCAAGCTGCTGCCAAAGCCGCAAAAGTTTCCCGGCTAGTTGCAGCCGCGCCAGATCCATGAACAGCCAGTTCAACGTGAACGTGCGGATGAAATTGCGCTTCGGTGATTGCAGCACGCCGCTTTCCTCAACCTCGGCGCGGGCGTGCTCGAAGAGTTCGGCGTAATTCACGCCGGCGGGGCAGGCAGTCTGGCAGGCGAGGCAGCCGAGGCAGAAATACATTTCCTCGCCGAAGATTTTTGTCGCCTCCAGTTCGCCGTCGGCGATGGCACGCATGAGCGAGATGCGGCCGCGCGGGCTGTGGCGTTCCAGTTTGGTGGCATCGTAGGTCGGGCACGTCGGCAGGCACAGTCCGCAGTGCATGCACTGCTGCACGACGGAGTAGTCGAGGTCTTTGAGATGCGAGCGCTGGGCCACGGGAGTCATCAAGTTCGCGCGCATGTTAGAAACTGCACCGCGGATTTCCAGTGGCAAATTAGGACGGCGATTTGACGAGGCCGTGAAATTGATTACTGTGACGGCCTTGTGTTGCGAAGTTCTGGAACCGGACGGTCGCGCGCCTGAATAAAAAATGAACAATCAATCGAACGAACAATTGTTGACAGCCCTGAACTGGCGCTACGCCACCAAGGTTTTTGACGCGACCAAAAAAATTCCCACCCCGACTTGGGCGGCCTTGGAGCAGGCGCTCGTGCTCACGCCAACCAGTTACGGTTTGCAGCCGTATCGTTTTCTCATTGTGCAGAACCCCGCTACCCGCGAGGCGCTGCTGCCCCAGTCCTGGGGCCAAAAGCAGGTCGTGGATTGTTCGCACTTCGTGGTGTTCCTTGCGCGGACGGAAATGAAGGAGGCCGACGTGGACAAGCTGATCAAGCGCACCACTGACGTGCGCAAACTGCCGGCGGACGCGCTCAATGGTTATCGCGGCATGATGCTCAGCGACATCGTCAACGGCCCGCGCGGAAAAGCGGCGCACGAATGGGCGGCGCGGCAGGCCTATATTGCGCTCGGCAGTTTGATGACCTGTGCCGCCGTGCTGGGCGTGGATGCCTGTCCGATGGAAGGTCTCGTGCCTTCCGAATACGACAAGATTCTCGGCCTGGTGGGCAGCGGTTACGCGACCGTCGTGGCATGCGCGCTGGGTTATCGGGCGGCCAACGACAAGTACGCGAGCCTCGCCAAAATCCGTTACGCGACCGAAGACTTGGTCGAGGTGGTTTGACGCGGCGCGGGTTGCACCCGCCCGCCCGTTGCCTCAAGGAACTTTCTCGCGGCGCTGGATATTTTTCCGGCGACATGGGCTGCGCCCACTGGCAACGGAGCGACCGCCGGATGCAACGGGCGAAGTTTGATGCGGCCACCGGTGAAGTGGGCGAAGCACGCCGGCACCAGCGCCACGCCGCGTCCAATTTCTGTAGCCGCGATCAGCCCCGAGGCGCTGTCGTGTTCCTCCACGACGCGGGGTTTGATGGTGCTGAGGCGGAAGACCTCGTCCAGCATAACGTGGTATTCCGGGTAGTCGGCGCGGGAATAGGCGAGCAATGGTTGTCGGGCGAGCTGTTCGAGGCTGACGTTCTTGAATTTCGCCAACGGATGCCGGGGCGACATGGCCACGCACGTCGGATATTCTCGCAGCAGCTCAAATTTCAATCCGCGCAAGGCTTTCGCGGAAGGCTTCACCATCAGGCACAAGTCCAGTTTGCCGCTATTCAGGCCGGTCAGCATTTCTTCTGATGACAAATCGTGCAGTGTTACGCGTACGCCGGGCGCGAGGTTTTGAAAGGCATGCAACGCGCAAGGCAGCAACTCCACCGTGGGCGAGGGCGCATAGCCGACGTGAATCTGGCCACGCTCGCCCCGGATCACGGCCCGGACGGCTTGGACGGCCGCATCGGCCCGGAGCAGGACGGCCTTGGCTTCCGGCAAGAAAATTATCCCAGCCTCGGTCAGCTTCACGAAGCGCGGGCCGCGTTCGAGAAGCGGTGCGCCGAGTTCCGCTTCGAGGTCGCGAATTTGCCGGCTCAACGCCGGTTGCGCCACGCGCAGCCGTTTGGCAGCCTGGGTGAAATTCAGCAGCTCGGCCACGGTCGCGAAATAACGCAGGTGTCGCAATTCCATGGCGGGGATGATACTTAAAAAGCATCGCTACGCGAGCAACAAGGTATTGGCCGGGAGTTTTTGCCGCCGATATTGTCTTCCCATGATGAATATGAAAATACGCAGAGCAAACGAACGGGGCCACGCCGACCACGGCTGGCTGAACGCCTGGCACACCTTTTCCTTCGCGGGTTATCACGACCCGGCGCACATGGGCTTTCGCAGTCTGCGCGTGATCAATGACGACACCGTTGCGCCCGGCGGCGGTTTTGGCACGCATCCGCATCGCGACATGGAGATCATCACCTACATCCTTGATGGCGAACTGGAGCACAAGGATTCGATGGGGAATGGCCGGGTCATTCGCGCGGGTGAAGTCCAATACATGGCCGCCGGCACGGGCGTGCAGCACAGCGAGTTCAACCCGTCGGCGAAGAGCCCGGTGCATCTGTTGCAAATCTGGATTCAGCCCGACCGCGCCGGTGCCAAGCCGCGCTATGCCGAGCGGTCTTTGGTGAAAGCCCAAACCGGGATGCTGCATCTCGTCGCAAGCAGAGCCGGGCGGGAGGAATCCATCGCGATCAACCAGGACGCGGACTTGTTTCTGGCGAAGTTGAATTCCGGCGAAAGTGTCGCCCATTCGCTGCGCCCGCAGCGCCACGCCTGGATTCATGTGGCCGAGGGCGAAGTGGACTTGAACGGCCACGTTTTGAACGCGGGCGACGCGGCGGCGGTCAGTGAGACGATGGAATTGAAACTCACGGGCCAAACCCCGGCGCGGGTGTTTTTGTTCGACTTGAACTGAAACCGAAAAATTATGACCACACTATCTGTTGTTTATCATTCCGGCTCGGGCCACACCACCAGGATGGCTGAAGCCGTCGCCAAAGGGGCCGGCTCGGTCGCCGGGGTGAAAGTCAACCTGCTTGCGATCTCCGGCAAGGACATCGTCGAGGGCCGCTTCAAAAATGAGTCGCTGCTGGCGCAACTGGATGCGAGCGACGCGATCATTTTTGGCAGCCCCACCTACATGGGCGGCCCGAGCGGACAGTTCAAGACCTTTGCCGACGCCACCGCCGGGAGCTGGTTTGGGCAGAAGTGGAAGGACAAGATTGCTTCCGGCTTTAGTGTTTCCAGCAGCCCAAGCGGTGACAAGTTCAGCACGCTGCAGTACTTCCACACGCTCGCCATGCAGCACGGCATGGTGTGGGTCGGTCTCGGTGAAATGCCGATGCAGCCCAACGGCGTCAACCGCCTCGGCAGTTTCAGCGGAGCGACGGGGCAGGCGGGACAGGAATCGCCGGAGGTTGCGCCCAGCGATGCGGATAAGCTGACCGGCGAGATGCTTGGCCGCCGGGTGGCCCACTCCGCCAAACGCTGGCAATCCGGTCAGGTTTGAACTACCGTTGCGCGTTCCATGAAACGCACTCTTCGCATCGGGGCGCTGATAATTGCCGTGGCGGCCGCCGGATTCTGGCTGGCCGCCGGGGCGAATCGCGGCTGGACCAAGAACCGGGTGGAGAAAAAAACCGTGGATGAGGTCACCGGTATCGAAGGCATCCACTACGAGCAGAAATTCGTGCCGGGCGTGGATTTCCTCGGCGCGGCGGTCCTCGGCGCGGGATTTTTGGCCGGCTGCTCTTTTCTCGCACGCAACAAAAACAAACCACAACCATCAAACTAAAATCAAAACCATCACACACATGAAAACAAAACTTCTCACCTTCGCGGCCTTCGCCGCTGTCTCTGGCGCCGCCTTGGCCGCCCCGCTCACGTTCGATTTCAAAGACCCGAAAGGCGTCAACACCGCGTTGTTTCATCTCGACGCGCCGCTGGAATCCGTCAACGGCAGCGCCAACGGAATCGCGGGCACGGTGATCTTTGATCCGGAGAAGCCCGCCGACACGAAGGGCAAGATCGTTGTCAGCACGGCCTCGATCACGGTGCCAAATTCGATGATGAACGGCCACCTGCACGGCGACAAATGGCTGGACGCGGCGAAATATCCGGAGCTGAGCTTCGACGTGAAGGAGCTGAGGAACGTGAAAACTTCCGGCGACGTCACAACCGCCGATGCCGTGGGCATGTTCGCTTGCAAGGATGTCGCCAAGGAGTTGACGGTTCCAGTGAAGCTCACCTATCTCAAAGATAAGCTCGGCGCCCGCGTGCCGAACATGAAGGGAGATCTGCTGGTCATCCGCGCCAACTTCAAAATCAAGCGGAGCGAATTTAACATCAATCCCGGCCAGTATGAAGACAAGGTATCGGACGAAATCGAACTCACCTTGAGCATCGCCGGCGCCTCGGCGAAATAATTCTCCGGCCCGTTCGAGTGCCCGGAAGGTTGCGCAGTTCCCCGTGTTGGGAGCTGCGCAATTTTTTTGGGGCTGGGTGGTTTGAAATTATTCCACTGGCATATCTCCTGCGGTAGCAAATTTGGAATTTATATTATGGCTACCAAAGACAAATTAATGCGGCTCCTCCAGGAAGTGCGTGGCCTGGCGGAAATCACCCGGCGGCAGCCCGCGCCCAAAGCCTCACCGCTGTTCCTGATGCAGCTCCGTTCGCACCTGAACAGTTCCAGCCGGCCCCGCTATCGCGTGAGCATTTCCGGTGATAGCAGCGAGGCGGCCCATTTTCCGCACCCCGTCAAGATCACCCATGTGACTTTGGATTCCGGCGTGTAGTCGGGCGGTGCCCGGGAACTCATCGTCCCGCCAGGTGGGCTTAAGTGTCCGCCTCGAACGCTTTTCCAGTCCGCTGGCTTCTGGGAACGTGTTTCAAATCAAGGCAGTGTCCTGTCTCAAATCAGGCGTCCGCTTCCAGCCTGTCCTAAGTTTTCTCCTGTCCCTCTCCCGCGAGGGCGCGGCGCGGGAGAAGCGCGCCTTGCGCACGCATTCCAATTAGTTTCCTTCCAAAAAAATATCTCGCTCCCCGGCCGCCGGTGTTTGAACATCCGTCGATGAATTCAGATCCCGACTTGGGCCAAAGTTCGGTGGCGGCCGCGCCGCACCCCGCCACTGTCTCGGACGAAAACCTGGAGTTGCCCGTGGAAGGTTTTCCCGGCACGCCGGAGGAGAAAGACCGGCACTGGTTTGAAACGTATTACCGGGGCGACCACCAGAAGCAGCTCACCGTCCGCGCCGTGCTCATGGGCGGTTGTCTCGGCATGTTCATGGCCGTGTCGAATCTTTACACCACGCTCAAGATCGGCTGGAGCTTCGGCGTCTCCATCACGGCGTGCGTCATTTCATTCGTGGTCTGGAACACGCTCAGTTCATTGTTTCGTGGAAAATTTTCCCGGATGACCATGCTGGAAAACAACTGCATGCAATCCACCGCGACCGCCGCCGGTTCCTCCACCGGCTCCACGCTCGCCACCTGCATCGGCGCGTTGCTGCTCATCACCGGCGTGCATCAACCCTGGTATGTCGCCGCGCCGTTCGTGCTGTTCACCGCCGCCCTCGGCGTGTTCCTCGCCATCCCGATGAAGCGGCAGATGATCAACCACGAGCAGTTGCGCTTTCCCACCGGCATCGCCACGGCGGAAACCTTGCGCAGCCTGTACTCGAAAGGCGCCGAGGCCTTGAAGCAGGCTTACTCGCTGCTGATCGCGCTCATCTTTGGCGGCGTGGTCGGCCTGCTGCATTCCTACGCGGTGCTGGGCGAGCAGCTGAAAATCAAGAACCGCCTTCCCGGATGGTTCGAGAAAATGCAATCGTGGCTTTACCTGCCCGACACGCTGGACTTTCCGCGCTGGATGAATCCATTGTCGCGCGGCAGCATGGCCGGCTTCGCGTTCGAGCCGAGCGTGCTGCTCATTGGTGCGGGGATGATCACCGGACTGCGCGTTTCGCTTTCGATGTTCGCCGGCTCGGCGCTGCTCTACTGGGGCATCGCGCCGTGGCTGGTTTCGCTCGACACCGCAAACTCAAGCGTGGTCGGTTACGTGGCTTCCTTCAAGATGAGTCCTGAAGGCAATTTCAACCCGATGCGCTGGGCGCTCTGGGGCGGCACTTCGGTAATGGTCTTCTCCAGCCTCGCGCAACTCGCCCTGAACTGGCGCACCGTCGCCCGCGCATTCATGGTTTTCAAAAAGGAGGAACGCACCGCGCACGGCGACGCCATGAACGCCATCGAAGTTCCCAACTCCTGGCTCGTCATTGGCCTCATCCCGATCACGATTGGTCTGGTCACTGTTCAATTCTTCGCTTTTCACATCTCCGTTTATCTCGGCCTGATCTCGGTTGCGTTTTCTTTTGTCACCGCGCTCGTCTGCTGCCGCGCCACCGGCGAGACCGACACCACGCCCATTGGCGCGATGGGCAAGGTGACGCAATTGCTTTACGCCGTGTTGCCGGGCGCGCAGGGCATCGCCAGCATCAACCTCATGGCCGCCGGAACCACGGCGGCGGCGGGCGGCGCGGCGGCGGATTTGCTGACTGACTTGACGAGCGGCTATCTGCTCGGCGCAAATCCGCGCAAACAATTCATTGCGCAGTTCAGCGGAATTTTCTTCGGCGTCCTCGCCGTCGTGCCCGCGTGGTATCTGATGGTGCCGGACAAAAAGGCGCTCGAAGCCTTCAATCCGCCCGCCACCAACATGTGGAAGGCCGTCGCCGATCTGCTCACGCAAGGCGTCCACATGCTGCCGCGCACAGCGCTGTGGGCGATCGTCATCGGCGCAGGCGTGGGCGTGGGGCTGCCGGTGCTGGAAAAACTTTTCCCCAAGAGCCGGGCGTATCTGCCCTCGGCGATGGGGTTGGGACTGGCGTGGGTGGTGCCGTTTCAAAACTGCCTGTCGTTTCTCATCGGCGCGGTCATCGTGTTCGTCTGGGAAAAGGTGAACAAGAAAAACTCCGACTCGTTTGCGATTCCCATCGCGTCCGGCCTGGTCGCCGGCGAATCGCTCATCGCCGCGCTCATCGCCATCGCCTGCACGCTGGTGGGATTTCTGGCGGTGAGGTGAACCGTTCTCTGGCCGACTAAATTAAGCAGCGAGAGAATCTTCCGCCCCTGCCGGGGCTTGCCCGACTTACCCGCTCAAACCACGGTTTCACCGTGGGCTCCTATTGTCCGCCGCTCCGCAGCTAAAATTGTTTTCGCTCGATGCCCTCTGTGCCTCTGTGGCCAATCATTTCCCTTCCGCCGAGGCCCGGTCGCGATAGTTGTAGAACGTCGCCGCCAGGCTGAACAGAATGGCTACGACAAACGTCATGCCCGCGTAGAGCAGAAATCTTCCCGTGCTCACCGAGGCTTCCTCCGCGCCCGCGCCGGTGCCGGGGAGAAATTTGGTGATGACCGACACGAGCAGATTGCCGAAGGCCACGGTCAGCAGCCAGAAGCTCATGATCGTGCTTTTCAATTCCGGCGCGGCTTCGCGAAAGGCGAATTCCAGCCCGGTCGTCGAGATCAAGACTTCGGCGGTGGTCAGGATAAGGTAAGGCACGGTCTGCCACAGCACGCTGAGTTGCGCGCCCGCCTCGATGCGCGATTGAATGGCTGCCACGACCAGGTACGAGGCCACGGCCAGAAACATGCCGTACGACATCCGCTTCAACGGCGACGCGAACCGGCCCAGGCGCGGATAAAGTCCCAGCGTGAGCAGTGGCACCAGGATCATCACCATCAAGGGGTTCATGGATTGCATCTGCTCCGCGCCGATCTTCAAACCGAACAGGCTGCTCGCCACCATTTTCTCGCCCTGCAAAACCCAGGTGGAATTCGTCTGGTCAAACAGCGACCAGAACACCGGCACCAGCGCGAAGACGAACAGGATGGGCGGCACGGATTTCGCCCCGTCAATTTCTTTTTCGCTGAAGCGGCCGCGCGCGCCGTCCCAGAACGATTGGCCCGGCGCTCGTTTGCGAGTCAGCGCGTACCAGAGGATTTGGAAGAACCCGGCATGTTTCGTCTCGCGGCTCGTGGGCACGCGGACGTAATGCTTGGTGCCGAGCCAGAAGATGAACGTGGCGATGCCCATCAAAATGCCGGGCACACCAAACGCGAGGCTATAGCCGCAGCGGTCCTTGATCCACGGGATGACGAGGAACGAAAAGAAGGAGCCGAAGTTGATCGCCCAGTAAAACGCGCCGTAGGCCTTCTGCAACAGGTGGCCTTGATCCGGCTTGAACTGGTCGCCCATGAACGCCGACACGCAGGGTTTGATGCCGCCGGAGCCGAACGCGATCAGCGCCAGACCGGTGAACAGGCAGACGAGCTTGCCGTGAACGCCACCGACAAAATCGCTGCACGCGAGCACGCCGTGACCCGCGCAGTAAAAGAGCGAGACCCAGAGAATGGTGTGGTAGCGGCCGATGAGTTTGTCCGAAAGCCATGCGCCGAAGAGCGGCATGAAGTAGTTCACGAAGACGAACAGATGGATGACCTCGGTGGAAAAGTCCGCGCTCTGACCGAGGCCGCCCTTCAACACTGCGCTGGTGATGTAGCCGGCCAGCACGCTCCGCATGCCGTAATAGCTGAACCGTTCGCAGGCCTCGTTGCCGACGATGTATTTGATCTGCGCCGGCCAGCGGTTGACGGCGGATGGGGTTGGGTTGGGCATGGAGTGGGTTCAGCCGAGCAGTCGCAGGGCTTCCGCGCGGGTTTCGCAGGTGATGATCTGAAGGTTTCGCGGGTAATGAAAGACCGACAGGATGCTCAGGCCGATGTCCTTGCGCGGGTCGGGAATGATTCGCACGACCCGGGCCACGCCGGCCTTTTTGCAAAGCTCCATCGAACGCTCCAGGTGCGGGGTGCAACTCACGTCCATCCTGCTGAGCTCGCTCATGTCGTTGAGCAGCGTAAAGCCGGACGCCATTCCGGCGAGCAGCAGTTCGACGCGATCCACGCATTGCTTCGCGGCGGCGGCGTCCACCTCGCCGGCAAAGGCGATCTCCAGGAGCTTCGTTGTCTTGTCGGCTTCGACTTTGAACATGGCTATTTCGACTTGGCGGAGCGCTTCGCTGCGTTCACGCCGATGCGTTCGAGGAACGGTTCAATCGAACGCGGCCGGCCAAGGAATTTTTCAATCGAGATGTTCACGTCGCGCGAATCGCCGACTTCATAGATCTCCTTGCGCAACCTCATGCCCGTTTGTCGGTCAAAGTAACCATCTGGTGACTTCTCAAACACCGTGGCCATGTCGGCGGCGATCGCATCCGCCCAGGCGTAGCCGTAGTAGCCCGCGCCGTAGCCGATGATGTGGCCGAAATAGCCGATGAACGCGGTGTCCGGCAGCATCGGCAGGAACACGTCGCCGAGTTTTTCGTTGGACACCGCGAGCGCGTTCGTGGCGTTGGCGGCGTTG
>JANPGB010000279.1:0-5738 GCA_031423695.1 Verrucomicrobiota bacterium | reverse complement strand
GTGCGGCTGGACGAAGTCGTCCTGCGCTCGCTGGCCAAGGAACCGGAGCTGCGCTACCAGCAGGTCAGTGAAATGGGCACGCGGGTGGAGACGATTGCGCATACGGAAAACACCGCCGCCGCCGCCGCGGCTCCCCAGTTTTATCCGACGGGCTGGGAGTATCGTTCGGCCAAAACGCTTTTCGGCTGGCCGCTGCTGCATGTGACGGCGGGCGCGGATCCGAAGACGGGCAAGGCCCAGGTGTCCCGCGGCATTTTTGCGATCGGCGGAATTGCCCGGGGACTGTTTGCCTTTGGCGGGCGGGCTTATGGCGGCTTCGCATTTGGCGGAATTGCCGTGGGCCTGTTCGCGTTCGGCGGAATTGCCGTGGGAGGAGTCGCCTGTGGTGGATTGGCGCTGGGACTTCTGCTTGCTCTGGGCGGTCTGGCCGTCGGCGTGACTACGCTTGGCGACCCCGCACTGGGATTTTACCGCATTCAAGACGTGATGCCGTTCCTTGGCATCGTGCATTTGGTGACAGCCTTTATGACCCTGCTGCTGGTCTCGATTCTCGTGCCGTTGATTGTGCAGAGCTGGGCAAGGACAAGGGTGCAGAAGAATGCCGGCCCTCGAGGCACGGCGACCGCTTTTCCGGCTGAACGAGACGTTTCAAGACCATTGTTGCGCGGACTCAAGGTGGCTGGCGCAACTTTTCTGATCTGCCTGCTGGTTTCGGCAGTGGTGTCCTTGCTCATGCCGAACTCGTACGTGGCTTCGGCGCGGGTGCGGGTGAACGATCCAGCGGCGGAAGACCCGCATCATCTTCAAACCGAATTCGAGGTGATTCAATCGGTGCCGGTTTTGGAAAAAGCGGCGGTGGCGGCGAATCTGAAGGAACGGTGGTCGAAAAAATATTACGGCGGCGCGTTCATGAGCGACGACGCGACGGTGGTGTTGATGAAGGGGATGATCGAACTGCATCCGGTGCGCAACAGTGGGCTGATCGAAATACGTTTCCACAGCGATTCCCCGACGGAAGCGGCAGAACTCGCAAACAAAATCGCCGAGGCGTATTGCACGGGGCCATCGGCGCACGCCGGGGAAATCATTGAACGCGCCCTTGTTCCGCAGCGTCCAGACCGACCCAATCGGGTGTTGAATATTTTCCTCGGCGCGGTGGCGGGCGTCGTGCTCGGGTTGCTGGTCGGCGGCATCGTCAGCGTGGTTTCATTTTTGAAATCACCACGAGCGTCGCGTGATTCCGCCAAGCCTGACCGCTTCTGGCGCTGGTTTGCCGTAATCGTGCTGGCGTTGATCTCGATCCCGGTTGTGATTGCCATCCTTGGGTTTTTCGCGGCGATGGCCATCCCGGCATTTGTCAAAGGCCGGCAGCACGCGCAGGCGATCCAAGCGCAAAATATCGCCCGGCAAACGAAAACCAATCAGCCAACGGCCTCCCTCGAAACTTGGTGGCCGGTGGTCGCCACCAACGAGCGGCCCGACCTGCAAAAAATTCGCGACGAGGCCAGGACGCTTGCGACCCAAGGCCGCTACGAGGAAGCCTTGCAACGCCGCATTTGGTATCACAACCACGCACTGGAATATGATCCAGGCCAGACCGGCGTGCGGCTATCCTTCGCTTTGTCCGAGTGGGTGGAACTCGGCCGGCATTTTCCCAAGGCGAAACAGGCGCTGTTGGAAATCCGCGATCACCAGACACAGGAACTGCTGGAAGGACGCGGGCATTCTGAAATGTTTTCCGAGGTGGAGGCCTTGAACCGCGAATTGCAGAAGCAAGATGAGACCTATGCATTGTTCAAGAAATTGGAAACCAGCGATCCGCAGCTCGCCGGGCAATGCTACTTCTGGGTCGAAAGCGCTTTGGTACAGAAGGGCGAATACGATACCTGTCTGCGTTATCTCGGCGATCCGCAACGGCGCTTTGAAATCATCCAGCGGGCGTGGAAGCAAATGAAGGCGTTCGAGGATCAAAGCGCGGCCCGGCGGCGCGAACAGTCCGAGCGCCACAAGGCGATGGCCAAAACCAATTCAGCCTACACCAGCCTGGCTGCCCCATTCGATCTGCCAACCCCGCCGCCTTACGCCGACCCGCGCTTCATCGAACAGACGCGCCAGTTGATCGAGATTCTCGTGGCGACGGATCACAAGGCCGACGCGGAAAAAATCCGCGACCAGGCCGTGGCGCTGCTCGACGACGGGCGGCTGAAGTCCGCCGTCAGTGACGCGGAACAGAAAATGGCCACTCGCACGCGCAAAAGATAAGCAAACCCGTCATCCCCACTCCCCTGCCGTTTATTGCCTGCTTCCAGCCCGGATGGGCACGGGAATAGACGGCGGGGGAATGGGAAAAGAAAGCTGGCGATTTTTATTCCGTGACTTTTTGGCGGCAGCTTCATCTCATAGTTGCAGCAAACAGCCAAACACAAAGATTCATCCCATGAAAAATGTCGCCATTGCCGTTCTCCTGCTTGCCTCGGTCACGCTGGGCGCTTTGTTCTTCAAGGAACACGGCCTGCGTCAAAGCCAGACCGCGCAGCTCGCCCAGGCCGAAGCCCGGCTGGCGGCGGTGGAAGCCCAAGGGCGGGATAAATCCGAAGCCGTCGAGACCGCCCGCTTCGCGGAGAACAAGGCAAAGATTCTGCAGGAGACGTTGACGGCGACGGCGGCCAGTGCCGAGGAAAAATCGAAGGAGGTCGCCAGCTTGCAGGCCGCCGCCAAGACCAACACCGCCGCCAACCCGCTGGCGGCGATGTTCAAAGACCCGAAGATGAAGGAGCTGATCAAATCGCAGCAGAAAATGGTGATGGGGCCAATGATTGAAAAATCTTACGCCGGACTGTTCAAGCAGCTCGGCCTGACGCCCGAGCAGTCTGCCGGCCTGAAGGATTTGCTGCAGAGCAAAATGCTCGTCGCCGCCGATCTGGGCATGTCCCTGATGGACGGCAGCCTCGACGCGGACAAGCGCGCGGAGCTGGGCAAGCAGATCAAGACCGACACGGACGATTACGACGCGCAGATCAAACAATTTCTGGGAGACGAGAATTACAAGGCGTTTGAAGGCTACGAGAAGACGATGCCGGACCGGATGGCGGTCGGGCAGTTTCGCGACCAGCTCGCCGGCTCCGGCACCCCGCTGGGCGCGGAGCAGGAGCAGCAGCTGGTTCAAGCCCTGAACCAGGAGCGGACGAGCTTCAAGTGGACCACGGATTATAGCAACAAAACTCCCGGCGACATGAATTATGCCGAGTTGTTCAGCGAGGAAAAGTTGGACCGGTTTGCGCAGGAAAAGGAACAGTTCGACCAGCAGTTCTTGGGACGGGCGAAGGCCATTTTGACCCCCGAGCAATTCGCGGCCTACGAGAAACATCAGGCCGCGCAGCGCGAGATGCAGGTCAACGCGATGAAGATGGCGGCCA
Source organism: Verrucomicrobiota bacterium (assembly GCA_031423695.1). Classification (GTDB taxonomy): domain Bacteria; phylum Verrucomicrobiota; class Verrucomicrobiia; order Limisphaerales; family CAIQOK01; genus CAIQOK01. The sequence goes on along the minus strand of JANPGB010000279.1, from coordinate 2,322 downwards.
AGATGTTCAGCCGGTAGGCACCGGTTCCGGGCACAAAAAAACCGGCCGGGGGAGTGCCCGGCCGGTTTGATTATTCCAGATTATTATTATTTATGGGCGCTGCACTTCGGGCAATGAGCGCAATCGGTGTGGGCGTCCGCGCAGCATTGATGACCGCAGGCGGGCTTGGCGCTGGTGCATTTGCCGCTTTTGCAGGTGTGGCAGCCGGCGAGCAGGAGGGAGGAGGCGCAGACGAGCAGGGCAAGGAGTTTGATTTGTTTCATGCGTTTTTTTGGTTCTCTGGTTGTGTCGGCGCCTCCCTCGGTAGCGGAGGCGGCTGACGTTGCGGCTGACTATACTTCGTTGCGCGCAAATGTCCATACGATTACCCGGCCAGCCTCCGCCGTTTTTCCCGGGAATGCCGGCGAATGCTACGGATTCTGAACAGTTGTTGGTGCAAATGGTCGAAGCTGTGGTATTATTTTCCGACTTGAAAGCCATGATTGAAAACTATTGGGCGGGCGTTCTGACACTCGCCGTTTTTTCCGCACTGCCGCTGCGCGCCGAGTTGGCGGTGACCAATGTTCCCTTCAAGGAAATCCACGTCACGCCCGGCCCCGAAGACGGCCGCGTCGTTTACAAGACGGCCCAGATGCTGGAGGGCCTGCACTTCTCGCACCATTCGCTCGATGCCGAGTACGCGGGCCAGTTCATGGATTTCTACCTGGAAAAGCTGGACCGCCAGCATCTCCACTTTTTGCAGACCGACCTGAACGGCTTTGAGCGCTTCCGCACCAACCTCGACCACCTCACGCTCAATGCCCAGCGCAAGGCCGACGTCACGCCGGCGTTTGAAATCTTTGCCTGCTTCATCACCCGCCTGCAACAGCGGGTGGCCTACGCGGAAGAACTGCTGCGACACGAGAAGTTTGAGTTCAAGTCCGACGAACGCGTCGCCATCAACCGGAAGGATCTGCCTTACCCGAAGGATCTCGACGAGGCCCACAAGCTCTGGCGGCAAAACCTGCGCCTCGAATATCTCCAGGAAAAACTCGGGCTGGAGGATGCGAAGAAAAATTCCACCGCCGCCACCAACGCCGTCCCCTCCACCAAATCCATCCACGAGCAGATCGTGGAGACGCTCACCCATCGCTACCAACGCAGCCTGCGCATGTTTGCCGACTGGAACAACCAGGATGTTCTCGGCGAATATCTTACCGCCCTGGCGCATGTCTATGACCCGCACTCGGACTATTTCAACAACGAAGCCTTGCAGCAGTTCACCATCAGCATGAACCTCGCGCTGTTCGGCATCGGAGCGGAACTCCGTTTCGTGGACGGCTACTGCACGATCAGCAAGCTCATGCCCGGGGGGCCGGCGGCCAAGGACAAACAGCTCAAACCCGGCGACCGCATCGTGGCCGTGGCCCAAAGCAACCTGCCACCCGTGGACGTCATCGAGATGAACCTGAACAAGACCGTGCAGTTGATTCGCGGCCCCAAAGGCACCGAAGTGCAGCTGACCGTGATCCCCGAACATGAGTCCGCCCCGCGCACCGTCATCCGCCTGATCCGCGACGAGATTCCCCTCCCGGATTCCGCCGCCAAAGGCAAGATCATCGAGCTGCCGGGCCAGGCCGGAGAAACCAAAAGACTCGGCGTGATCAATCTGCCTTCGTTCTACGCGCCCATGGGGCCGTCCGCCAAGGGCAAAGACTCCAGCGGCGAATACACCTCGGTGGACGTCGCCAAGCTGCTCACCAAATTTAAAAGCGAAAAAGTCGGCGGCGTGATTCTAGACCTCCGCTACAACGGCGGCGGCTCGCTCGAGGAAGCGATCCGGCTGGCCGGCCTGTTCATCAAGGAAGGCCCCATGGTGCAGGTAAAAACCTCGGACGGCCGCATCATTGTCGCGCCCGACCCTGATCCCACGACCATCTACGACGGGCCGCTGATCGTGCTGACCAGCCGGTTCAGCGCCTCGGCGTCGGAAATCGTGGCGGCGGCGCTGCAGGACTACGGCCGGGCCTTGATTGTGGGCGACATCTCCACGCACGGCAAAGGGACCGTTCAAAGTGTGAACTACATCACGAACTATCTCCGCCTGGACGACCCGGAAAAAAACAACGGCGCGCTCAAAGTCACGGTGCAGAAGTTTTACCGCGCCAGCGGCGTCTCGACGCAATTGAAGGGCATGCTGCCGGACATCGTCCTGCCCACTGTTTGGAATTACTCGAAGGACATCGGCGAGAGCTCGCTCGAACATCCGCTGGAGTGCGACACCATCAAGAGCGCCGAGTTCGACAAGCTCAATCTGGTGCAGCCCTATCTGGGTGATTTGCT
>JANPGB010000278.1:0-1755 GCA_031423695.1 Verrucomicrobiota bacterium | reverse complement strand
CTGCAATAGTCGCTCGCTTCAGCTAATCACGAGGCCTCCGCGCAAGCGGAGGCCTCTTTTGCTTTTCGGGTCGGAGCAGCTCCGCGGTTGCCCGGCCAATACCCGCTGGCCAGCCAGCCGGAACGCCTAAATCGAAAGGGTTCAGGATTCATTCGACCGCGCCAGCCGATACCTCCAACGGGGTATAGGCGCAGCAGGGCTGAAGTGCTACACTTTGCTCAAATCAACCTGCAAGCATCTTGAATGACAAGAATGGCGATGCGGAAAACTGATTATCCTATGGACAATATAAAGTTTCAAAAACGCCGCGGCGACGCACAGAATTGGGATCATGCCGGACGGGGGTCTGCGTTTGCCACCGGCCGACATTCGGGGTTCACCTTGATCGAATTGCTGGTGGTGATCGCCATCATCGCGATCCTTGCGGCGATGTTGCTGCCGGCCCTGAGCAAAGCGAAGATCAAGGCCCAGGCAATCTCCTGCATGAACAACACCAAGCAGATCACTCTGGCCTGGATCATGTGGACTGGCGACAATAGCGACAAGCTGCTGGACGCGCGCTCGTGGATGAACGGGGATGTCTCGGATTCCAGCAGCCTGGACTTTGTGGATGCGACTGCGACCGGTGCGATTGGCAACAATCTTCCAGCCAGTGCGCTGAACACCTACTTGGGTGGAAACGTGAAGGTGTATAAATGTCCGGGCGATATCCGTATCAGTACGTTCGGCGGTAGGCTGACTGGCCTGCCGGTCTGCCGCAGCGTTGCGATGAACAGCTGGATTGGCTGGGATTGGAGTCCGCCGGGAGAGTTTTATGTTTTCAGAAAATCGACCGACATGGCTCGGCCCGGGCCTTCAAACACGTTTGTCATTCTGGACGAAAGCAAGAACAGCATCAACGACGGATTCTTCGCCGTGCCGATGGATACCTACGATCGGCTCAATATGCCAGGCAAGACGTTCGTGGACGTGCCCGCCACCTACCACAACAAAGCCGGTAGTTTCTCATTTGCGGACGGCCACTCGGAAATTCACAAATGGCGGGATGACCGGACCATCACCGTGCCGATTTTTGGGGCCTCACCGAATAACCAGGACTTGGATTGGCTCCAGTCCAAGTCTACTGCCAAGATAAACAACGCGACACGTTAAGCTTGTCGGGGTATTTCCCATGAAACGGATCATTTTGCAGAGGCGGTGCGGGGGTCAGGGGTTTACGCTGATCGAACTCCTGGTGGTGATCGCCATCATCGCCATTCTCGCGGCGATGTTGCTGCCGGCGCTGGCCAAGGCAAAAATCAGCGCCCACCGGGTTAGTTGCATGAACAACACCAAGCAAATCACCTTGGCGTGGACCATGCAATCGGTGGATAATCGGGAGGTATTGCTTAATTCGCGCGCCTGGATGGCCACCTCCGTGGCCGATCCTGCCAGTGACGATTTCGTTGATCGTTTCAATCGGCTGAAGGATGAGCCTTTGGGGTCTTACTTGGGCGGCAATGTGAAAGTGTATCAGTGCCCCGGAGATCCGAGGAAGAGCATCCTGATTAACTATGTCGGAACTCCAGCGTGCCGCAGTGTGTCCATGAATTGTTACATTGGGGTCGGTTGGAGTGGTGGATATCTGGTCTATACAAAAGCATCCGACTTGGTCCGCCCGGGTGCGGTGAATACGCTTGTCATTCTCGACGAGGGGCTGAGCATCAACGACGGCTTCTTTGCCACGGACATGGACACCTACGATCCGAATGACAT
>JANPGB010000277.1:0-1583 GCA_031423695.1 Verrucomicrobiota bacterium | reverse complement strand
CGTCGTCGGGAACCGACTCCTCGCCGGTCATCGAAAATCCCGCGCGCCGAAAATTGCTGCTGGTGGCCAGCCTCGTCGCCAACCTCGGCGTGCTCGTCTTCTTCAAGTACTCCAACTTTCTCCTGTGGAACGCCCAGGCCATTCTGGGCGGGTTCGGCTTGCATCCCTCACTCGGCACGCTTTCGGTGATCCTGCCGGCGGGCATCTCGTTCTTCACCTTCCAGAGCATGAGCTACACGATTGACCTCTATCGCCGGCAATTGCCGCCCTGCAAAAGCCTGCCCGACTTCTTGCTGTTCGTCTCGTTCTTCACGCACCTCATCGCCGGGCCGATTGTCCGCGCCTCCAAACTGCTGCCGCAATTCGCCGAGAAACCAAAACGCGACGCCACGGACATTGAAACCGGCATCGCGTACTTCCTGCTCGGCGCGGTCAAGAAAATGGTCATCTCCGACCAGATCGCCGCGCATGTGGATTTGATCTTCGCCCATCCCGCCAACTATGACGCGATCACCCTGCTGCTGGGCGCGCTCGGCTACGCCGTCCAGATTTACTGCGATTTTTCCGGCTACTCGGACATGGCCTTCGGCTGCGCCCGCATCCTCGGCTACTGGCTGTGCGAAAATTTCCGGATGCCGTACAGCGCCACCAACGTGACCGACTTCTGGCGGCGCTGGCACATGGCGCTGTCCACCTGGCTGCGCGATTACCTGTACATTCCCCTGGGCGGAAACCAAAACGGACGCCTGCTGACCTATCGCAATCTGATGATCACGATGGTGCTGGGCGGGTTCTGGCACGGGGCCAGTTGGAATTTCATCCTCTGGGGCGCGCTGCACGGCGGCGCGCTGGCCGGGCATAAATTCTGGGGCGAACTCGGCTGTGCCGATTGGATTGAACACCGTCCGAAGTTGCGCCTCGCCTGGCGTCCGGTGGCCTGGCTGCTGACGTTCACCGTGGTGCTGGTCGGCTGGATCATCTTCCGCGCGCAAACCTTCGGTGATGCCATGGTCTTTCTGAAACGGCTGGCGGTCTGGGCTGGCGACGGTACCCGGCTGTCCTCACCGTTCATTTTGCCGGCGGTCTGCGCCGTGGCTTTGATTCATCTGGTGGTGAACAAAAATTCCAACTGGGCCGAAGCGATTCCCCGGCAGTCCCTGTGGAAACGAATCGCCGCCTACACGGCGCTGCTGCTCATTCTCATCTGCCTCGGAGCAACCGATGCCTCGCCGTTCATTTATTTTCAATTCTAGTCCCGGAGCGCGCCTGTGTGCGGGCGTGGGGGGCACCAGCCGCAGCACGCTTCCAGATTGGAAGTATTCAGACGTATTCCATCCGTCCAGCCTTACGACACTGCTGCGGCTGGTCTGCGACACAGCCGCCCTCCGGGGCAGCAGCCGGACAGACTCCTCCGCTAAAACCCGCTGGCCAAACCCTTGGCTTTCGCCAATCCTTGCCGCACCGTGAAATTTTCCATCATCACGCCCAGCTACCGCAACTCCGACTGGCTGAAACTCTGCATCGCCTCCGTGGCCGACCAGGCCGTCGCGGCGGAACACATCGTGCAGGACGCCGGCTCGGAT
>JANPGB010000276.1:0-2673 GCA_031423695.1 Verrucomicrobiota bacterium | reverse complement strand
TCCGCGAACTGGCGCGCGCCTTCACCGGCTGGACCTTGCGCCCGATCAGGACGACCAAGGATGAAGCGCGTTTCATCGCCGACGCCAAGCTGCATGACGAGGGGGCGAAAACTTTTCTCGGCGAATCCGGCAAGTTCAGCGGGGACGAGGCCATTGAAATAATTCTCAAGCAGCCAGCGACCCGGCGCTTCATCACGCGCAAAATTTATCATGCGTTTGTGCGCGACGACCTTTCGCCGGAACTCAACGATCAACTCGCGCAATTGCTGGTGAAGTCGAATTACGAGTTGAAGCCGCTGCTCAAGACCATTTTTCTTTCCCGCGATTTTTACTCCGCGCCTTCCGTCGGCACGCAGATCAAGGCACCGGTTGACTATCTCGTCTCCACCTGGCGCAAGCTCGGACTGCGCGCCATTCCCACCATGCCGGACTTCAACGAAGCGGCGGGCGCGCTCGGCCAGGTGCCGTTCTATCCACCGAACGTCGCGGGCTGGCCGGGCGGGCGCTCGTGGATAAATCCGGCCACGCTGCTTACGCGCGGCAATTATCTGCACGGGTTGCTCTTTCCGAAACCCGACAGCTTCGTCGCGCCGGACAAGGTCGTCTTGGAAGGCTACCGCAACATCCCGGAAATGTTTCCGCAATACGCCATCCAGCCGCGGCTTTGGAATGCCAAGGCGCAGCGCATGGAACCGGTCTCGATGAAAGATTATCGCGCGTTTCTCGCCCGTCTGGATTCCGGGCCGATGCGCGCCAAGGGCGTTGACACCGGCCCGATGCCGGCTTCCGGCTCGATGACCATGACCGGCGGCGAATCGAAGTCGCAGATGAGCCAGCTCTCCGACAGCGAATGGTTCAATCTGGCCGTGGGTGTGTATGCCGGATTCGTCGAGGCGTTCAGTCGTGTGAAGCCCGTTCCGCGTGCGCCGGCGGAAATTGATTTTGTCGCGATGTTGCAGACTTCCAATGCCACCCGTGTCAATCAGGCGGTGGATTATTTCTGCCGCCGTTTCTTGAGCGTGGAGTTGCCGCCGGATCGCCGCGCTGCCATCGCCGATTTTCTGAAAACCGAGTTGAACTCGGACCAACTCGACTTTAACAACAAGCAACTGCCGGACGCGCTGCGCCGCACTGTGCATTTGATTTTGAGCGCGCCCGAATACCAATTCGGTTGAACCAGTTTTTGAAAGGCCAAACCATGAACATCAGCCATCGTCCCTTTTCAAAGAGCCGCCGCGACTTTCTGCGCGCGGGACTTTATGCCGTCGGCGTTTCCGCCGGGCTGCCCGCGTTGTTCCAACAACTTTGTTTCGCCGAATCGGTGCGCGCCCTGGACGGCGGCCCGGAGAAACATCCGAATCGCATCCTCGTCGTGCTGGAATTGAGCGGCGGCAACGACGGCTTGAACACCGTGGTGCCTTATGCGGACGACGCCTATCATCAGGCGCGGCCCAAACTTGCCATCCACCAAAATAAAGTCCTGAAGCTCGACGATCACTTTGGCCTGCATCCCGCGTGTCAGGGATTGGAGCGGATGTTCAAGGACGGCGAACTCGCCATCGTGCAGGGCTGCGGCTATCCGAATCCGAACCTGTCGCACTTCACCGCGATGGAATGGTGGCACACCGCCGTGCCGCACGGCAACGATCCCTATGGCTGGCTGGGCCGTTTCGCCGACGCCCGATGGCCGCAGCCGCAGGAAAATTTGCTGGTCAACATCGCCGCGCGGCAGTCGCGCGCCGTGACCAGCGCGCATCATTCGCCGGTCGTGTTCAATGATCCCAAGAAGTTTGGCCGGCTCGGCACCGACGCCCAGCAGCGCGTGTTTGAAACTTTCGGCAAGCTTTACCCGACCACCAATCCGGCGCTCGATTTCGTCAACGGTGTCGCCCACACCGCGACCGTGGGTGCGGGAAAAGTCCGCAACGCCTGCGCCGAATACCGCACGCTCGTGGATTACGGCAGCGACAACAACCTCACGCTCGACCTCAAGAAAACGGCGGCGATGATCGCGGCGGGACTGCCCACGCGAGTTTTCTATTTGAACCAGGGCGGCTTCGACACGCACGCCGCGCAGGCCGACACGCAACAGTTGCTGCTAATCTATTTGAGCGATGCGTTGCGCGGATTCATGGACGATCTCAAGCGCATCGGCCGGGCCGACGACGTGGTCGTCATGGTCTTCACCGAGTTTGGCCGACGCGTGCGCGAGAACGCCAGCAACGGCACCGACCACGGCACGGCCACGCCGATGCTCGTGCTGGGCAAACCGGTCAAAGGCGGCTTTCACGGCACCGCGCCCAGCCTGACGGATTTGGACGATGGCAATTTGAAAATGACCACCGACTTCCGTTCCGTGTATGGCACGATGCTCAACGGCTGGATGGGTTTTGCGGACACGCCGTCGGTGTTAAGGGGGATGTTTCCGCCATTGCCCCTCTTTGGATGAGCCGAAACAAAGCAAAGGAGTTGTCGGCCGTTTTTCAACAGCCTGCCAGGACAACCCCGTGCCTTGCGCGGACTTTTAGGTCTGTGGCCGTTTCATGTCACCTGACAGGCCGTCGGTCTTGCGCTAGAATTTTAGACGAGCCAACGTGATAAATAATTGCTCTGCCAAAATTTCGGTAAAAAATGCTCTGCGGTCGTTCCTGCTCGGGGGTGCATTGAGTTGTG
>JANPGB010000275.1:0-3706 GCA_031423695.1 Verrucomicrobiota bacterium | reverse complement strand
CCCGCTTCGCGACGTTGGGGCTACGCGAGCCCGTAGAGATCTTGTGTCGCTTGCCCTTCAAGTAGAAACCGACGTAGAATACGCCGTTCCTTAGCCACAGTGATGCCATACATTTCCTATCCTCCTGCCTTTGAGTCCCAGATACGGTTAGCTATCGACTGAGCATCCCCCGGCACCGTCTGCGCGACAACCGCCACCGTCAACTCACAGCAGCGAGGACTGCTTGCCGACCACCGGCTTCAGCCCGAGCTTCTGGTAGCTCTTCTCCGTGGCCACCCGGCCTTGCGGCGTGCGTTTGAGATAGCCCTCCATGATGAGGTAAGGCTCATAGACTTCCTCAAGTGTGTCCGATTCCTCACCTACGGCCACGGCCAGTGAACTCACTCCGACCGGTCCGCCGCCGAATTTCACGATGACCGCCTCCAGGATGCGCTTGTCCATTTCGTCGAGTCCATTCTCGTCAATCTCCAGCATGGCCAGCGCCTTGTCGGCGATGTCGGCGGTGATGCGGCCCTCGCCCTTGACCTGCGCGTAGTCGCGGACGCGGCGGAGGAGATTGTTCACGATGCGCGGCGTGCCCCGGCTGCGCCGGGCGATTTCGCGCGCGCCATGTTCCTCAATTTCCACGTTCAGCAAATGCGCCGAGCGGGTCACGATGGTTTCAAGCTGGTCGGAGTGGTAGTAATCCAACCGTTCGCGGATCGGAAAACGTGTGAGCAACGGGGCGGTGAGCAGCCCGCTGCGGGTGGTTGCGCCGATCAGCGTGAACTTAGGAAGATTCAACCGTACGCTGCGCGCGTTCGGGCCTTGGTCAATGATGATGTCGAGTTTGAAATCCTCCATCGCCGGGTAGAGATATTCCTCGATGGTCTTCTGGAGGCGGTGGATTTCATCAATGAACAGCACGTCGCCTGCTTCCAGATTCGTGAGCAAGCCGGCGAGATCAGCCGCCTTCTCAATCGTCGGGCCGCTGGTGGCTTTGAGGTTGCCGCCCATCGCCTTGGCCAGAATGTTGGCGATGGTGGTCTTGCCCAGGCCGGGCGGGCCGGAGAGCAGAATGTGATCAAGCGCCTCGCCGCGCTGCTGGGCGGCGGTGACCGCAATCTCCAGGCGTTCCTTGACCTTGGCCTGACCGGTGAAATCGGAAAAGAGCGAGGGCCGCAGCGTCATCTCCAGCGCCGCGTCGGGCTTGGTCAAAATATTTGAAATCGTTCGGTCAGGCACGGGGTCAAGGATGCGGAAAGGTTTTCCGCGTGCAAGGGCAAAGCGGGGGATTTTGCCGGCATCCCTATCGGCAGGAGCGCGGACAGCCTTGTCCGCATGTTCCAAGGTCAGGGTTCGCGCGGACATGGCTGTCCGCGCTCCGGTGAGGGGTTCATGAAAAGAGCGGTCGTTACTCGCCACCGAATAGTTCCGGCTCAAGCCTTTTCCGGCCGCCGCAGGGCAGCGCGCGAACTGAAGATCGCTTTAAACTCCTTGCCAATATTAATGATGGACAGGTGATTCAGCGGGAACTCCAGGAGCACATGCGTGAACGACAAAAAGAAAAGCCAGCGCAACCCGAAGCGGTAGTCGTAGGCGTAGCTGCCGATGGATGCCAGCCAGATCACGATCACCGCGATGAGCCTGGAGCGCGGGATGTTGTGCCACTGGATGATGGAGGTTTTGGAAAACCAGTTCAGGTAGTGATACGTGTAGGCAAAGGCGATCAGCCCCATGATGGCCAGCGCCGTGGGCGAATGGTAGAGCACGGTGTTGATGTATTTCACGTACTCGAGGGTGTTGGCGGGAACGGTCACATCGTGCTGGCTGAACGGCGTCATGAGCGAGTAGTTCAACTGCGCAAACACCAGATAGGTTTTTTGGACATTCTCCCCAACCTGATCGACTCCGCTGGACGGGCCGAGGACAAAAAAGCTGAGCGCGCAAAAGCAGAAGACCGCCAGCGAACTGATGCCCGAGACGCTTCGCCCCCTCAACGCCCCGACCAGGATGAACAGCCCGGTGAACACGAACACATGCACAATCGTGGGCAGCAGCACCGAGAAGAGCGAGTGAAAGAAATCAATCTGGATGATCACGGCGGACGTTGCGACCAGCCCGGCAAAACAAATCAACCGCCGTTTCAAGTCGCTGACGAGCACGAAGACGAGCGCCCCGCCAAAGGCGAGGTAGGTGATCGCCACGCGCAGCCACGCCGGAACCCCGGGCACGATCTGCATGTCAATCAGCGTCGTGACGGCGGCGCAGGCCACCAGCACCAGATAATCGTTCCGCCCCCGCGTAAAATATTTCCGGTCGTGCAGCCAGGAAATCTCGGTGAGGTAATGCAGCGGGCCGAGCAGTGCGTAGGCGAAGAGGAAAACTTCAAACGGCCTCACGAACGAGGCCACCGCCGCGACGAGCATCAGTCCGATGTTCAAATAATTGAGCTGGTCGGTGGAAAGCGAAGAAAGGGAGGTGGCTTTTTTCACGCGGCGCGGGTGGCGATGGATGCATCACCTGTTAACATCAACGTGATGTTGCAATCCGCCCAGCCGGAGAGTCAAGTGAGTAATCCCGCGCCCACTGAATCCTCCTGCCCGCCGGCGCAGCGTTTTCATCCTGGGTTCGGGTTCGATTGAGCCGCCGTGAATTCTGATCTAGATTCTCTGGAAACGGTCTGCGACCGCGGGACGACCGGCGTTTTCAAACCGTTCAGAGAGGCGAAAGTTGTGGATAATCGGCTGGACAACAGCTGCGCATACGAAGCCGCGCGGAAACGCATGGTGCGGGAGCAATTGTCTGATCTGCCGCCGGGCGTGCGAGCCGCCATGGGCCGGGTGCCGCGCCATGAGTTTGTTCCCGCCGGGGAGCAATCGCTGGCTTACGCCGACCGACCGCTGCCCCTCGGCTGCGCGCAGACGATTTCCCAACCTTGGATCGTGGGGCTGATGACGGCGCAGCTTGATCCCCAGCCCTCCGACCGGGTCCTCGAGATCGGCACGGGCTCCGGGTATCAGGCGGCCGTCCTCGCGGAACTCGCGGCGGAAGTTTTCACGATCGAGATTGTCGCGTCGCTGGCGCAGCGGGCCGAAGGCACCCTGCGACGGCTGGGTTATGACCATGTGTATCTGCGCGTCGGCGACGGTTTTGGCGGCTGGCCGGAGGCTGCGCCCTTCGATGCTGTCCTCGTGACCTGCGCCCCGGAGCAGGTGCCGACACCGCTCGTCCAGCAGCTCCGAGAAGGGGGGCGCCTGAGTATTCCGATCGGCCCGCCCGGCGACCAGGAGTTGTACGCTTTTGACAAGCGCGGCCAGCAGCTCATTGAACGCGCCAGGTTGCCGGTCCGTTTTGTGCCGATGACCGGCTTGGTGCAGCACGGCCGCCCAAGTGTGCTCTGATCGTAGTGGACCGTTCCGGCAAATTCCCGCTCGCCTTCCGCCCCCAATCTGTATTTCATCTTGCCGTTTCGATATGCCAAAAAGAACCGACATCCACAGCGTCCTCATCATCGGCGCCGGCCCGATCATCATCGGCCAGGCGTGCGAGTTCGATTACTCCGGCACGCAAGCCTGCAAGGCCCTCAAGGAAGAAGGCTACCGCGTCGTCCTCGTGAACTCCAATCCGGCCACCATCATGACCGACCCGGAGTTCGCCGACCGCACTTACATCGAACCGATCACCCCGGAGTGCGTCGAGAAGATCATCGTGCGCGAGAAGGAGG
>JANPGB010000274.1:0-2641 GCA_031423695.1 Verrucomicrobiota bacterium | reverse complement strand
GGTGAATGTCTATTACGCGAGCAAGGCGTTCGTCCATTCGTTCTCCTATGCGCTGGCGTGTGAATTGGAAGGTTCGGGCGTCTCGGTCACCACGCTTTGTCCGGGCACCACGCACACGGAATTTTTTGCTCGCGGCAATTTCGGCCCTGTCCGCGCGGCCTTCACCATGGACGCCCGCACGGTGGCGGTGGCTGGTTATCGCGGCCTGTTGCGCGGTAAATGGGTGGTGATTCCCGGCCTGACGAACAAGCTCGCTTCCGCCCTCGCGAAGCGCCTGCCCGCGCGGTGGGCGGCGGCGGTTGTGCAACGGCTCCACAAAGGCGTGGCGCCGAAGTGAAACGTCGCGCAGCGGTATCGGCAGACCGCGTCAAGTGGCGTCATGGGTGAAATCTTTTCCTCACCGGGAGTCCGCCACGCATTCCGGAAAATCACTGAATACACCATCCACTCCGAGCCGTTTCATGCGGGCGATGTCCCGGGGTTCGTTGACCGTGAAGACGAACACCTTCAATCCCCGGCGATGCGCATCCGCCACGAACACCTCCGTCACGCAATCCCGGCTGACATTGACCGACCACGCGCCGAGCGGCCCCGCGAACGCCGCCAGAGTGCGCGGAATTTTGGTGAGCAACGTGCCGAGGCGGAGCGCGGGTTGGAGCCGCCGGGCCTCCCGCAGTTGCGCATGGTCGAACGAGGAGACGACAAACTCCTCGTGCCGCCAGCCTCGGCGCTGCACGTAGTCCTCAATCAACGCGACGACGGGCGCGGCGGTGTGCGGGCCTTTGAGCTCCACATTGATCACGGCGCGATGCGCCACGGTGTCGAGGATTTCCGCCAAAGTGGGAATGGGTTCTCCCTTTCCGGCGTCCAGCGCGCGCAGCTGGGCGAAGGTCTTCCGCGCGACGAAACCGCGACCGTTGGTGGTGCGGCCCAGCGTGCGGTCATGGATCACCACCAGTTGCCGGTCCGCGCAATAGACGTCCACCTCCACGCCGTCCGCGCCCAGTTCCAGCGCCTTGCGGACGGAACGGAGCGTGTTCTCGGGTTCATGCCCGGCCGCGCCGCGATGCCCGAAGCAGAATAGTTTTTGTGGTTTCATTTGCAGGAGCCGTGTCGGCCGCATGATGCCGGCAACGCCAGCGATTTGCAAAATGTTGTGGCATGAAAGTCCGGCCGGCGGCATCTTCCAAAAATGAACTGTCTCGTCACCGCCGGGCCGACCTATGAAACGCTGGACCACGTCCGCCGGCTGACGAACTTTTCCACCGGCCGGCTCGGCTCGGAGCTGGTGAATTTTCTCGCGGACCACGGCCATGACGTGACGCTGCTCATCGGGCAGCAGGCCACCTGGCGGGGCGCGCGTCAGGCCGGACGGGTCGAGACATTTACCACGACGGCGGATTTGCAGACGCGGCTGGAGCGGTGGAGCGGCCAGCCGGTGGACGCGGTGTTTCATGCGGCGGCGGTGAGCGATTTCAAATTTGGCAAAATCTGGCTGCGTTCTCCGGCGGGCGAGCTGGGTGAAATCAAGTCCGGCAAAATTTCCACGCGCGCCGGCACGCTGCTGGCCGAGTTGGTGCCCACGCCCAAGATCATCGCCAGCCTGCGATCGCTCTACCCGTCGGCCAGGCTCGTCGGTTGGAAATATGAAGTGGAGGGCGGCCGGGCGAGTGTGATCGCGGCGGCGGAAGCACAAATCCGCGACTGTCTCACCGATGCCTGCGTGGCGAACGGACCGGCTTACGGCAAGGGGTTTGGTCTGGTCAAAAGCCCTGGCGCCTGCGCCCAGCTTGCGGACACCGCCGAACTGTTTGCAGCGCTGGAAAAGTCGATGCGCGAGTGACCGGGAAGTTTTGGCTGCCATGAAATTCCCAAAGCTCAATCGCCGGCGGTTTTTCACGGTGGCGGCGCTTGCGTCCCCGCTGGCATTGCTCGCCGATGCCAAATGGATCGAGCCGACTGGAGTCAAACTGCGGCGGGTGAAGCTGGCTCCGGGAAGTGCCGCGCACCGCTTGGTTCACTTCACCGACCTGCATCACAAAGGCGACCGCAAATACCTGGAGTCGGTCGTGGCGACCATCAACTCACTGGCACCGGAGTTTGTCTGCTTCACGGGCGATCTGATCGAAGACGGAAAATTTCTGGCCGAGACGCTGGAAATTCTGGCGGGCATCAAGGCCCCGATGTATGGCGTTCCCGGCAACCATGATTACTGGAGCAAGGCGTCGTTCGAACCCATCGGAAAATGTTTCGCCGCCACCGGTGGCGCATGGTTGGTGGATGAGCAGATCGAGATCGCCGGTGGCAAAATCAATCTCCTCGGCCAGGCGCAGATCGGTCCGCGACATCCGGTGCCCGCCACCAAACCCGGAATGACAAACATCCTGCTCATTCATTATCCGGCGTGGGTGAAGAATCTCGGCGTGGCGAAATACGATTTGATCCTGGCTGGCCACTCGCACGGCGGTCAGGTGCGAATTCCCTTTTATGGGCCGGTTGTGGTTCCGTTCGGAGTGGACGAGTTCGACCAGGGACTTTTCCACACGGCGAGCGGCCCGCTGTATGTGAATCCCGGCATTGGCTACATTTACGACTACAACTTCCGCTTCAATTGCCGCCCGGAAATCACCTGGATCGAGAT
>JANPGB010000273.1:0-9684 GCA_031423695.1 Verrucomicrobiota bacterium | reverse complement strand
AAAGGTATTTTGCCAATCGCGTTGAAGGCGAAGGCGGATGGTAAAATCGGACTGCTCGTCGCCGCTGAAAATGCGGCGGAAGCGGCGGTCGTCAGCGGCCTGCAAGTCATCCCCGTGCAAAATCTCCGCGAAGCCGCGCAGTTTCTCGAAGGCGAGATCCGCATTGCGCCGGAGCGCGTGGACGTCGCAAAACTTTTCGACACCCCCCAGGACACGGACGTGGATTTTGCCGAAGTGAAAGGACAGGAAAGCGTGAAGCGCGCCCTCGAAATCGCGGCGGCTGGCGGGCATAATGTCATTTTAATCGGCCCGCCGGGCACGGGTAAATCCATGCTGGCGAAACGGCTTGCGACGATTCTCCCGCCGCTCACGCTCGATGAGGCGCTGGAGACGACGAAGATTCACAGCATCGTGGGCCTGCTGAAACCAGGTCAGGCTTTGGTGACGCAACGTCCGTTCCGCGCGCCGCATCACACCGCCAGCGACGCCGGTTTGCTCGGCGGCAACATCAATCCCACCCCGGGCGAAATTTCCCTTGCGCACAACGGCGTGCTGTTTATGGATGAACTGCCGGAGTTCAAGCGGAGTGTTTTGGAAACGATGCGCCAGCCGCTGGAAGAAGGCACCGTCACGATTTCGCGTGCGGCAGGCACGATGACATTCCCAAGTCAAGTTATGTTGGTGGCTGCGATGAATCCGTCACCAGACGGGAAAATGCCGGGCGAGAGCAGAAGTTCGCCGCGTGAAATCCAAAATTATCTTGGCCGCATTTCTGGGCCGCTGCTCGACCGTATCGATTTGCACATTGAGGTGCCCCCGGTAAAATTCCGCGAGATGTCAAATTTGCAGCCCGGCGAAACCTCCGCACAAATCCGCGAACGTGTTGTTGCCGCGCGTAAAATTCAACACTCGCGCTTTGCCGGCAAACCAAAAGTCACTTGCAACGCTCGAATGGGGGCGCGTGAAGTAAAGTCATTTTGCGAACTCGACGAGCCGACGCGCGAACTGCTTAAAAACGCGATGACAGATATGAATTTCAGCGCCCGCGCTTATGACCGGATTCTGAAAGTGGCGCGGACGATTGCCGACCTTGCCAGGTCCGAAAAAATCCTCGCCGACCACGTGAGTGAGGCCATTCAGTATCGCTCTCTGGATAGGCAATTGTGGGGATGAGTATTTAGCCGGCCCGTGAACCAGAGCACAAAACCCAGCGGGTGGATGGAAATATTCAAACTTACCCTGCGATGGTTGAAGCCTACAATTTAATCCCGGCCATGCGTTTCCGGCATGATTCGCTCGGCTGCCAGCGGTTCGTTTCCCAGCCCCAAAGCGTCTTGAGGCTGATACCCCATTCCACCGCTAATTGCTGCCGCGTTTTCCGCGATTTCAGCCTGAAAATATTTATCTTCTGACCAACTGTGATGGGGGCGTCTGGTGATAAAAAGGCAACGCACGGTGTTTCGTTGCCTTTTGGCTTTCCAGGCGTCAGACCGGTGAATGGGTCATGGCTCAAGTAGGCGATTAAACGTGGCTGGTATGTTCAAGCTGGAACGATTTGGTCGCATTCCCATAAGCTCAAGGTGCGGGCGCTAACCCCTAATTTTACAGCAGCTTCCTTCTGTCGCATCGCGGCCATGAACCGCTTCTTCTTGAGGTGCTGACCCAAGGTCGTAGGCTCCTTGGCGATTGGAAAACTCCGTGTCCAAACAGGCGCAACATCCTTCCGTGCGACGGTTACGCTACGGTCGCAAAAAGGCAACATCGCGCACGCCAGATGGAAAAATGGCCAGTGAATCGCGCAGTTCACCGCGAGAAATTCAGAATTATTTGGGCCGTATTTCCGGCCCGTTGCTCGACCGGATTGATCTGCATATCGAGGTGCCGCAGGTAAGATTCCGGGAGATGTCTTCCGCGCAGACTGGAGAATCTTCAGCGCAAATCCGCGATCGAGTTACCGCCGCGAGAAAAATTCAAACCGCACGATTCGCCAATAAAATCAAGGTGACGTGCAATGCGCGGATGGGTTCACGCGAGTTAAAGAATTACTGTGAGTTAGACGAACCTACACGCGACTTACTCAAACACGCGATGACAGAATACAACTTGAGTGCGCGGGCCTACGACCGAATTTTGAAAGTGGCTCGTACCATCGCCGACTTAGCAGCTTCAGAAAATATCACGGTAGAACATATCAGTGAGGCTATCCAATATCGTTCGCTCGACCGCCAGTTGTGGGGGTAATCTTTAAAGCGCTCGTGAACTGACACGGTGAAGTGTTGCAGCAACAAAACCATCTCATTGATCTAAAACCTGCTGATCCGTAGACGATTCCGAGCTGCTCATCGTCAATGTTTACAAGGGATTTTAGCGTTATTTATTGGCGATGTCAAGGGTGCGGCTTACTGCGGATTTACTGCTGCGGCAGTGAGGTGGACTACTTTCGGACTACTTTTTCAAAACATTTCATTTTCTAAAAAGTGATTTTCAGCAGGTTTCAAGACTTTCAAGTTGCTTCGGTTTTAATCTCAGTCCGTTTGTCGATCTCTGGCAAAGCGCGGGGCAAACGAAGGACCACCTCGCAGCCTTGCTTCGGATCCAGCGTTACCTAGTGCCGAGTGCGTGATTATATCCGCATTATCGGAGCCAGGACACAATTCAAAGGTATTGGCAGGGCGCAGTTTTTCTCCTCGTAGATTCCACGGTAGGGTTACACCCCAGCGCCGTAAACTCGTTCGGATGCGAGGTGAACGGCTGGCCGGTAAACTCGGCGATCTTCCGCGCGACGCGCTCCGCGAATTCCGGGGGCGCGTTCAAGCCCGTGCCGACCGCGGTGCCCCCGATGGCCAGCGCGCGCAGTCCGGGCAGCACGTAGCGCAGGCGCCCCATGTCCGAGTCAAGAAGCGAGACGTAGCCGGAGAATTCCTGCCCGAGCGTGAGCGGGGTGGCGTCCTGCAAGTGGGTACGGCCGATCTTCACAATGTCCGCAAACTCGGCACGCTTGGCTTCGATGGCATCGCGAAGATGCTTGACCTGTGGCAGGAGCGTCTGCTCCAGCTCCGTCGCGGCCGCGATGGACATGGCGGTGGGGAACGTGTCGTTGGATGACTGCGACATGTTCACATCATCGTTGGGATGGATAGGTTGCTTGCTCCCCATCTGGCCACCGGCGATCTCGATGGCACGATTGGAGATCACTTCGTTGGCGTTCATGTTGGTCTGCGTGCCGCTACCCGTCTGCCAGATGCGTAGCGGGAAATGGTCATCGAGTTTCCCCGAAATAACTTCATCGGCGGCCTGTGCGATGAGCCGGCACTTCTCCTCGGAGAGTTTGCCGAGGTCGTGGTTCACTTGAGCGGCGGCCTTCTTGAGGATGCCGAAAGCGCGGATGAGTTCGCGCGGCATCACGTCGCGGCCAATATCGAAATGGATGAGGGAACGAGCGGTCTGCGCTCCGTAATAGCGGTCAGCGGGAACTTCGATGGTGCCCAGGCTGTCGGTTTCAGTGCGAGTGTTCATATTGGTTCAGTTTCAATTTAGACAAGAAAAACAGACCTTCATCGTTTGGCTTCGTCCGAAAGGCCGGTGATAATGCGCGCGCCGCGTTTATAGGTGCAATAGGCGAAAGCCCATTGCAACAGCACCGCGAGCTTATTGCGGAAACCGATAAGGAAAATCAGATGCACCCCGAGCCAGGCCAGCCAAGCTGGAAAGCCGGAAAACTCGAGCCGCCCGATCTTCGCAACCGCGGCGGACCGACCAATCGTCGCCATCGAACCTTTATCTCGATACTTGAACGGGGGGCGCGAGGATCTTGCGCCCGGCGCAAGCTCGTTCTCAATCAGTCGCGCGACGTGTCTGGCCATTTGCATCGCGGCGGGTGAAATGCCGGGCACCGGCTTGCCGTCCGCACCGAGAACCAACGCCAGATCGCCGATGGCGAATACTTCCGGATGGCCGGGGACGCTGAGCTCGGGATTCACTTTCACGCGACCCGCACGGTCGAGTTCAACTCCCAACTTTGCCGTCAATGGCGAGGCCGAGACCCCGGCCGCCCAGATGATGTTCTCGGCGAAAATGGTTTCACCGCTTTCCAAATCCACACGGTCCTGGCCGATGGATTTCATCTTGGTGGCCGTCCGCACTTCGACGCCCAAGGCTTTCAGCTGCCGCTCGGCGCTGGCGGAAAGTTCCGGTGAAAATTGCGCCAACACGCGCGGCCCGGCTTCAATCATCACCACGCGCGCTTGGGAAGGGTCAATCCGCTTGAAATCATTCTGCAAAACGGTCCGGGTCAATTCGGCAAACGCGCCCGCCAATTCCACACCCGTCGGCCCGCCGCCCACCACGACGATGGTCATCAGCCGGTCGTGTTCCGCCGGATGGCTGGCGGTCTCTGCATTTTCGAATGCGAGCAGGATGCGACTGCGAATACCCATTGCATCATCAAGCGATTTCAACCCAGGTGCGAACAGATCCCATTCCGGGTGGCCAAAATAACTGGTGCACCCGCCAAGCGCGAGCACGAGGTAGTCGTAATTCAGCGTGCTGTCTTCGAGACACACCGTTTTCGTCATGAGGTCGAAGCCATTGACCCGGTCGAGCAGCACGGTGACGTTTGGCTGATTGGAAAGAATGGAGCGAATCGGCTGCGCAATTTCCGGCGCCGAGAGTCCAGCGGTGGCCACCTGATAGAGCAATGGCTGGAACAGGTGGTGATTCTGGCGGTCAATGAGCGTGACCCGCGCCGCACGATGATTGAAGGCTTGGCAGAATGTCAGCCCGCCAAAACCTGCGCCCAAAACCACGATGTGGGGATGTTTGGTTTCCATTTTTGGGATCAATCTGAAGCGTGCGGTGAGCAAAAATCAAATCTGCCCTGCTGATAAAATCAGATGCAGAGTTATTACATTCATCCGTTGGAACAAATCACTTTGGACCTGATTCATAGTGGGTTCAACTCATAATTCATAGTGGGGTTTTCACCCCATAGCGTCCGTAAAGTGGGCGGGCGATACGTTAGATTATGAGGACAAAGGCAACGTCCACCACCAGATTTGCGTTAAAACCGCCAACGACAGCTATCGAATCCGAAGATTGGAATCCAGTTTTCAATCCCGCCGGACCAACAGTGCAATTGGATGCCAGCGACAACGACGAAGCTGAAGACCGAAACGATAAAGAAAGACTGGTCGAAGAAGGCGGCAAAGAGTCTTCTCTGCCCAGCGGAGCGTGACTTTCTCCGCTGCGAGCCATGAGTGAATCTGCAATACAGACCGGGATTCAGAGCCTCGCTTACGTCGAACAATTTTACGCTGATTATCGGCGTGATCCGAATTCGGTGCCGGTGGAATGGCGCGCGTATTTTGCAGCCTCAGTAAACGGTGCGGATGATCCCGCGCAAATCGGCCCCTCATTCAAATCGCGAAGTTTGTTCAATCCCGTTGAATCCAACTCAATTGGACATGCCAGATTTCAACCTGATCCGGTTGCGGAAAATATCAGTGAGCGACTGCACCAGCTTGTGCGCAATTATCGTGGCCGCGGCCACATCATCGCCGCCATAAACCCACTGGGAGCAACGCCTACGTGCCCGCTGGAATTAGAGTTGGAATTTTACGCTTTCACGGAAAGTGAACTCAACCTGCTAGTAAATATACCGACGTTGCACTGTGATACGCCGCTGACCATCCGCGAAATTTTCCAGAGGCTGCGCGACACTTACTGCCGCTCCATTGGCGTGCAGTTCATGCACATTGACGATCTGAAGAGGCGGGAATGGCTGCAACACCGCATGGAAAGTTCGCAAAACCGCCTCGATCTGTCCCATTCCGAACAGCTCCGTATTCTCACGCGCCTGACGCACGCGGTGGTTTTCGAGGAGTTTCTACGCACAAAATTCTTGGGCGCGAAAACTTTTTCCCTTGAAGGTTGCGAAACACTTTTACCGCTGCTCGATCTCGCCATTGAAAAATCCGGGCACCAAGGCGTGAAAAACATCATCATTGGAATGGGTCATCGCGGTCGCCTCAACGTGTTGGCGCACATTGTCGGTAAAAATCCGTGCGAGATTTTTCAGGAATTCACCGACGGTAAACCCGAAGTGTGGCCGGAGCGTGGCGACGTGAAATATCACCTCGGCCACAGCGGCGATTGGACAATGTGCGATGGCCGTAAAATGCATCTCTCACTTTGCTTCAATCCGAGCCATTTGGAATTTGTGGATCCCGTCGTGCTCGGCCGCGTGCGTGCGCATCAGGATCGCCTCGGTGACCGCGATTGCCGGCAGGTCCTCGGCCTGCTCATCCATGGCGACGCGGCGTTTGCTGCCGAGGGAGTGATTCAAGAAACACTCAACATGAGCAAGCTTTCCGGCTATGCGGTCGGCGGCGTGTTGCATGTCGTCGTGAACAATCAAATTGGCTTCACCACACCGCCGGAGGAAGGGCGTTCGACCGCTTATGCGACGGACGTGGCGCGCATGTTGCAGGTGCCCATCTTTCATGTGAACGGCGAAGACCCGGAAGCCGTCGCACAAGTCGTGCACCTTGCGATGGATTTCCGCGCGGAATTTCAGTCCGACGTGTTTATTGACATGTATGGCTACCGTCGCCTGGGGCACAACGAGACGGATGAGCCGACGTTCACGCAGCCGCTGCTTTACCGCAAAATCGCCGAGCGGCCAAACATCCGCGAAGGTTATCTCGAGCATTTGCTGGAACATCAAAGCGTATCACGCGCAGAAGCGGACAACATTTTGTCCCAGTGCCACGCGAAGTTGGAACAACAGTTGCAAGCCGCCAGTTCTGATAAATGCGAAAGCGCTCCCGAACGACGCGGCCTCTGGCGTGATTACGTCGGCGGGCCTGAACCGGCTGGGGAAACCGATACCGGCGTGGACCCAAAAACACTGTCCGCGCTGCTGCACAAACTCACCGAGTTGCCAACGGGATTTCACGTTCACCCAAAACTACAACGCGGATTGGAAACGCGGCGCGAAATGGCGGAGGGCAGACACCCGCTCGATTGGTCCGCCGCCGAAGCCCTCGCGCTTGCCTCATTGACGACTGAAGGCGTGCGCATTCGCCTGACCGGGCAGGACACCGGACGCGGCACGTTCAGCCAGCGTCACGCGATTCTTTATGACCAGCAGGATGGCTATCCTTTTATTCCGCTACAGCATCTTGCGACCGAACAATCGCCGGTTGAAATTTACAACAGCCCGCTTTGCGAAACCGGGGCACTCGGTTTTGAATATGGTTACAGCCTCGATTACCCGGACGGTCTTGTGGTTTGGGAAGCGCAGTTCGGCGATTTCGTTAACGCCGCTCAGGTCATCATTGATCAGTTCATCACCAGCGCGGAAGACAAATGGCGGCGCTTTTCGGGAATCGTGCTGTTGCTGCCACATGGATTTGAAGGCATGGGACCGGAACATTCCAGCGCACGACTGGAACGGTTTCTCGCGCTGGCGGCGGAGGACAACATCCAAATCGTCCAGCCCACCACGCCCGCGCAGTATTTTCATGTGCTGCGACGGCAGGCCGTTCGCAAATGGCGAAAGCCACTGATTGTTTTCACGCCGAAAAGCTTGCTGCGTCATCCGCAGGTGGTTTCGTCGTTAGAAGAATGCACCCGCGGACAATTTCAGCGCGTGGTGCCGGATGATTCAAAGCCGCAGGATATAAAGCGTATTCTGCTTTGCACGGGCAAAGTTTTTTACGGCTTGTCCGCCTACCGCGACGAACATAAACGTGATGACGTCGCGATCGTGCGGTTCGAACAACTCTATCCGCTGCCTGCGGGGCTTTTGGAACCAATATTGAAATCTTACGTGGAACACACGCCGGCGCTCTGGGTTCAAGAGGAACCGGCGAACATGGGGGCGTGGCGATATCTCCATGAAAAGTTCGGCAAACACCTTTTTGGCCGGTTTCCGTTCGCGCTCATCAGCCGCTTTGAATCCGCCAGTCCAGCGACCGGTTCCTCGCACGCACACAAATTGGAGCAGGCGCAGCTCATTGCCCGCGCCTTCGGCGATCCTGAACCCAGCGCCGAACAAGTGTTCGCCGCGAAAAAATCTGAAACGGCTGAACCCGACAGCGAGAAATCCCAACCCAGCACTTCAAAGGAGACTTGACCTATGCCCATCGAAATCAAAATCCCGGCGGTCGGCGAATCCATCACGGAAGTCCAAATCAGCGAATGGCTTAAAGCCGAAGGTGATAGTGTGAAACAAGACGAGCCCATCGCGGTCATTGATTCTGAGAAGACAACTTTTGATCTGCCGGCTCCGTCTGCTGGCAAATTGACAAAAATATTGCACCAGGCTGGTGAAACCGTTGCCGTTGGTGCGGTCGTCGCGCAACTCGAAGCAGAGGGTAAAGACAGCAAATCCAAACCCGAAGAAACGGTGGCCAAGCCTGAAACCAAAGGCGCGAGCAAAGCAAAAATACAAACTGAAAAGCCCGAAACGGTTGAAGAACCCAAAGCTGATCAGAAAGCCGCGAAGGGAGATGCGGGTGAAGAATCGACAGAAGATAAACCCGATCCAGCTGAACCTAAAAAGGAAGTTTTAAAAACACAGCCCGACTCGACAGCTTCGTCTGAAGACTTTAAGGAGAAACCCAAACCTGTCACGGCAACGGAAACAAAAACAGTGGAAGCTAAGCCATTGCCGTCTATTGCGAAACAAAAATCTGCATCCGCGCGGGAAGTAGAAACTGTTCCTATGACAATGTTGCGTCGCACGGTCGCACGTCATCTGGTCGAGGCGCAGCAGACGATGGCGATGCTGACGACGTTCAACGAAGTGGATATGACCGCCGTCCAAGCATTGCGCCAGGAGCATCAGGAGGCATTCGATAAACGTTATCAGGTGAAACTTGGATTGATGTCGTTTTTCATCAAGGCCGTGATTGACGCGTTGAAACAATTTCCGCAGCTCAACGCCGAGGTTCGCGGCAACGACATTGTTTATCACAATTATTTCGACATCGGCGTGGCCATTGCCAGCGAACTAGGACTCGTCGTGCCGGTGCTGCGGAACGCTGAGCGATTGAGTTTTGCGGAATTGGAAAAAGTCATCGGCGATTTCGCCCTGCGCGCGAAGGAGGGCAAACTTAAACCGGTTGACTTGGAAGGCGGCACGTTCACCATCACCAACGGTGGCGCATTTGGTTCATTGCTTTCCACCCCAATCATCAATCCGCCGCAAACGGGAATTCTCGGAATGCACACCATTCAAGAACGGCCGGTCGCGGTTCAGGGACAGGTCATTATCCGTCCGATGATGTATCTAGCGCTGACTTACGATCATCGCATTGTGGACGGTCGCGAGGCGGTGCTATTTCTTCGCCGCATAAAAGAAGTCATCGAAACGCCGTCGCGGATGTTGATCGAGATTTGACGGAGAAGGGCGAGTTGCGCTGATCCGCCAACGAACCAAAGAAATCATTTGCACATCAAATCAAAATGCCTCAGGCGATTCCGGTATCCCGCGGCGCAGGAATTTACGGTTTCATTCATGAACCTTGCGTCGGTTCGTTTCTAAGAACCTGTTTGGAAAGTGGTGAAAGATTTTCCGATAACGATATTGTACTTTTGTGAGCGATTCCGTATCAACTGCGGATGCGTTATACCACCGACCTGACGGACACGGAATGGAACCTGATTTCATATTGTTTT
>JANPGB010000272.1:0-4819 GCA_031423695.1 Verrucomicrobiota bacterium | reverse complement strand
CGGACTCGGCGGTCCGCGCTCCTGAAAAATCTGCGCCTCTGCGTTTGGCCGGAATTCCGATTTCTACCGCCTGATTCCAGTTTGCGCCGGGTTGGAAATCACTTCGTCCCGACTTTCGCCAGATCATGCGGATACCACTTCAACACAAAGTAGGTGGCGCGATGAGTGCCGATGTTGCGCAGGCCGTGCAATTCGTTTGCGGCGCAGAAAATAATCCCGCCCGCCTCCACGCGGTTGGTCGTGTCATTCTGGACGACCTCCAGTGTCCCTTCCTTGAGGATCATCATCTCCTCCTCCGGATGGCGGTGTGCGGCGTGCGGCGCCTCGCCAGGATTCAACGTGGTGATGTGCGATTCAAAGCGCGCCAGCGTGGTGGTGGGCGCGTCAAACACCGCGCGCCGCTCGCCGGTCTTGGTGGTCTCGACTTTCAGCTCACTCCACGGGAAAACCCGCGACCGCATCAACGGCTTGGCGGCGGTTTGGGCGAAAGCGACGACCGCCACCGTGGCCCCGATGGAGACGGCGGCAACGAGGAAATCTCTTGGGGTGATCATGCGCTCATTTCTCCCGCAAACAGGCTGCAAGTCAAGCGCGCAGACCGCGGCAACGGGAGCGTCCGCGCCGGTTTGCACCGGCAACCCAACCGAGATTAATCCCGCGCGCCGACGAGCCTGAGCTTGCCGACCCCGGCGTTTTCTTTGACCAAGGCAACCACGGTGCTGGCGGCATCAGCGGTGTAGCGGTAAGGCAGAGCATCCCGGTTGGTCCATGCAAAATCCGCCGGCGGGTTGAACTCCAGTTTCGCGCGGTCAATGTTGGCTTTGAAATTATTCTCCAATTCATCGCGTTCCGATGGCTTGTCCGGCGTGCCGGCGGCGCGCGGCGAAAGGTACTGGCTGTCCACGATGCAGATGACCCCCGCGCGATTCTTGGCCGAGGAATCCTTCGCATGTGAGAACGACGTGGCAACCTTCGTATCCCGATAGACGCAACCCTCCACCAGCGTCACCGCGCCGTCCACGGAGATGGTGGCGTACTGCGCGCCTTCGATGAGGTTGTTGAGCGCATGGATATTTCCGAAACGGGCGCGCGGCGCGCGGTCGTCAATGTTCTCAAACCAGTTGTGATGCAGCGTGACATTGAGATAACCCTTGTCGCCCGCGGCGGCGGACGGCCCCGATGAATGGCCGATGAGCATGGATTTCTTGTGCGGCCCGCGCTCGTCGCCGGCGAAGCGATTCCATGACACCGTGATGCAAT
This sequence comes from Verrucomicrobiota bacterium, assembly GCA_031423695.1. GTDB lineage: Bacteria > Verrucomicrobiota > Verrucomicrobiia > Limisphaerales > CAIQOK01 > CAIQOK01. Next base: position 3,559 of record JANPGB010000272.1, on the reverse strand, counting down.
CCGAGCCGTGCACGATGTCACATTGCCCGTCATAGACCTTCCCGAAATCGCAGTGATCCACCCAGACATGGTGGCTGCGCTGCTGCCCCGCGTTGGTGATGCGCACGTAGTCCCAGCCGAAGCGGTCGTACTTGCCGGCGGGATCAAACTCCCACAGATCGCGGAACTTGAGGTTGCGGATGATGATGTTCCACGCGCCGTGAACCTCGATCGTCCCCCGGCTGATCGTCGCTCCGTCGGCCGAATAGATTGTCGTGTTCGGCCGCACGCGCACGATGCCGACGCGCTTGCCGGTCGAACTGCCGGTCACATTCGCCAGCTCACCCAGGTCGAGGTTGGTGGCGACGAGCACCATGCGCGGAGCGTGGTCGCGGAGTTTTTTGTCCTTGAGATCAAGCCGTTCGCAGGCGGCTTGAAATTCCTTCACCGTGCGCACCAGCACCGGCTGCGCGTCGCCGCCGCCCGTCGTGCCCGCAAGGCCATAAGCCGGCACGGTGGAAAACCCGATCTGCTCGAATACTTGCGTCGCGGCGTGAACGCGGATGATTGCTGCGAAAGCGAGGAGAACGATGAATGAAAACAACTGACGCCTCATGAAGGTAGGGCGCGCCACTCCGTGCGCGCCGGCTTTGGACAATGACAACACGGTTGGATTTAATCCAGATTGCGGGGCGCACGGAGTGACACGCCCTAGCGCTTGGACTGAAGAAATATTTTCTGACATGATGGTGGCTGGCTGGACGGGTTTGAGCGGGGATACGTTACAGTTCATCCTCGCGTTCGGTGTAAAACAATTGATGGGCGCGGGGATAATCCGCCTCCGGCACGAGCACGTTGGCGAGCCGGTTCAGATCCCCTTCGTCGGGTGGGACCGGATCCACGAACTCCTGCGTGGCGGCGATGCCGTGTTTCTCCAGCATCACCACGAGCATCTCCGTGTTGACGACCGGGCCGGTGTAAAAGAGTTTCACGCGGGGAATTTAACCACGAACGGAAGCGGAGGGACACGGATTTCAATTGAGCGGCGGCCGGTTTTCTCCGCGTGTGCGCACCGTCAATTCCTCACCGCACCACACTGTCGCGAAATTGTTTCGGCGACATGCCGGTGGCCTGCTTGAACGCCACGCAAAAGCTGTTCGCGCTTTGATATCCGCACATCGTGGCCAGCACCTCCACCTTGTTGTCGGATTCCGCGAGCAGGCGTTTGGCCCGTTCGATCCGCACCCGCTGAAGCTCCTGGCCGGGCGTGCGCCCGACATTGTCCTGAAACGCCTTGTGCAATCCGCGCCGGGACATGGCCGCCACGCTGACGAGATCCTTGACGCTGATGTTCTGGTCGGAATGTTCCCAGATGAACCGGAGGCAGTTGGCCACGCCCTTGTGCCGGAGGGCGAGCAGGTCGCTGCTCTTGCGCGTGATGATGCCCGAGGCGGGGATGCGGATCGGACTGGCCGGCGGTTTTTTTCCGTTCATCAGGTCCTCCAGCAGCGCCGCGCCGGTGTAGCCGAGCGTTTCCAGATTGGTCTCCACGCTCGAGATGGGCGTGGGCATGGCGTCCGGCGCGAGCAGGTAGTTTTCCGCGCCGACGATGGCGATCTGCTCGGGCACGGACAGGCCGGCCTCCTCGCAGCATTCCAGCACGTCCAGCGCCTGCTCGTCGTTGGCGGCAAACACGGCCAGCGGCTTGGGCGCGGGCTTGAGCTGGGACAGCAGCCATTTGCGCTTGCGTTTCCACTGGTCCCGGTCGGTCCGGTAATCCGGCGACTGATGCCACCGCAGCCAGGCGCAGTCGTGGCCGGACCGTTTCAAGATCTCCACAAAGGCCCGGCCCCGCTCCTCGTACGACCAGTTGTCCGTGTCGCTGTAAAAGAGAAAATGGTGAAAGCCGCGCGTCAGGAAATGTTCCACCACCAGTTGGGCGGCGTGCGCGTGGTCCTCCAGCACGCGGGGGAACTTCAACTGCGGCCGGCGGTTGCTGAAATCCACCGTCGGCTTGCGCGCCTGCACCACGAACTCCGCCAGGTCGTCGCCCGCGCCGAGCCACGCGAGGATGCCGTCGCCTTCCCAGCCCCAGGGGATGATTTTTTCGCGCGTGGGATTGGCGGAAATGTGCCAGTGATGCTCCTGGGCGAACTTCTCAATGCCGCGATGCAGCCGGTAGTCGTACCAGCCCAGGGCGATGAGCACCCGTTTTTGATTCGTTCGCATGCGTGAGAATGAAGGTGAATCCAGCCTGTCCGGTTTTCAATCTTTTTCCGAGGCGCCCGGAAAAGACGGGCGGATCACCCGGCACGACCGATGGGAGCGCGGCTGTGTCCCGCGCCGCGCGGGATCAGCCGCAGCGACTTCGCACGGAGCGACGCGCAGGATAAATCCAAAAAAGGTCTCGCAACATTCGTCCGTGCTGCGGCTGGGCTGCGCCACAGCCGCGCTCCGGGGCTGCGCGCGGACGTGCTCAAAGCTCACTGCCCCGGCAAGACGCGGTAGAAATATTTTGTACTCAGAGCCGTGAACACATCCACGTTGGTGTCCACCCAGAGCATCACCGGCTGCGTCAGCGTCAGATTCGCCAGCGTCACCCAAGCATTGGTATCCGTTAGATCAACCGACCTTTGAATGACGTAGGAATAACCGGCCACACCGCTGATGCGGACGGTTGGAGAAAAGCCGAGCGAAACGTCCGCAGCATTCACAACCACTTGCGCGGGAATGTTCGTGACGCTTCCCAGCGAACTGCTGACCACCACCGAGTAGAGGCCTGCGTTTGTGAATTCAACGCTCGTGAAGACAAGTGTCGAGTTGGTGGCATCACCAATCGCCCCGCCGTTCAAATACCACTGATAATTCAAAGCCCCGCTACCCCACGCTCCAACGCTCAACGTGGTGTCTTTCCCCCAATAGGTAACCGCGCCCCCGAAAGGAACTGCCAAATACGGATACATTTTAAGATTGGCAATGGAACTTGTCACCGCTCCGTAGCCATTGGTGACGATGACGGCATACGCACCCAGATCGGATTGCTTTACGTTGGGGATGGTCAAGGTGCTGGTGGTCGCACCCACAATGTTGGTGTTGTTGAGCGACCATTGATAATGCAGGGGCAATGTTCCCAAGGCGTTGACGCTAAAAGCCGCAGACCCGTGAGCGTTCACCAGAACGTCTTGCGGTTGGTTGGCGATGGAAGGCGGCGTGGACGTTGGCCCGATTATCACCACGGGTCGGTTGGCAAAGAAATCTCCCCAACCCGTTGCCCCCTGATAGCGATAGATGGTGGCCGGGTCATTGACAAATATAGCGTCACCTATCGAAGTAGGAACATTGCCTTAGAAGATGACGCTAGTCAGACCACTGCAATCCACGAACGCATAGTTTCCGATATTGGTGACGCCGTTGCCAATCGTTGCGTTGGTCAGTCCATTGCACGCTTCGAACGCATAATCTCCAATGCTGCCGAGGCTGTTTGGGATGGTGACGACGTTTAGGTTGCCGCATGAAGAGAACGCCATATTTCCAATGGTGGTGACGCCGTTGCCTATCGTCACGTTGGTCAAACCGGTGC
>JANPGB010000271.1:0-1876 GCA_031423695.1 Verrucomicrobiota bacterium | reverse complement strand
ACGTTCGGGTCAATGGTGCAGAAGGGATAATTCGCCGCCTCCGCCTTGCGGGTGCGGGTGACGGCGTTGAACAAGGTTGACTTGCCCACGTTTGGGAGACCGACGATTCCTGCTTTAAGCATAAATTGGGGTGACGCTGTGAAAACGAATCAGCGGCGCAAAATCCGTTCAGGATTCTTTCCGCTCGGCTTCAGCGACGGCCTCGCGGATGACGTTCCTGAATTTGTCCACGCCCTGGTCGAAGGCCGCCGAGATGGGCAGCACCGTGACCTTGCGGATTTTCTTTTTGAACTGCTTCAAATTTTCCTCGGCCACGGCCTCGTCCATCTTGTTCGCAATGATCAGGCGCGGTTTGTCGAGCAGGGTCGGATCGTACAGCTCCAGTTCCTTCATCAACTTCTTGTAATCATCCCACGGCGCGCGGTTGTCCGTGCCCGCCATGTCCACCAGCACCGCAAGGACTTTGCAGCGCTTGATGTGACGCAGGAACGCGTGGCCCAGGCCGACGTTTTGATGCGCGCCTTCGATCAGTCCCGGCACGTCGCAAACCGTGAGGCGATGAAAATCTGGATATTCTAGAATGCCGATCTGCGGATGCAGCGTGGTGAAAGGGTAGGGCGCAATCTTAGGACGCGCATGGGAAATAGCCGTGAGCAAGGTAGATTTGCCGGCGTTCGGATAACCAACCAAGCCGACTTCCGCGATGATGCGCAGCTCGAAAAGATATTCACCTTCGTTGGTGCCCTCTTCACCCGGCTGTGCAAAACGCGGCGTCTGACGGGCGGCAGTGGCGAAATTGCGATTGCCCAAACCGCCGCGTCCTCCTTTGCACAGAATGAATTGTTGACCATTCTCCGTGAGGTCGGCGACCAGTTCGCCCTTGACGTCGTCCACCTTCGCGCTGTCGTCGTCGGTTTCCTTGGAGAGATCCACTTCCATCGCGGCCACTCCGCTGGCATGACGGATGAGCGGCCGCTGGCGGTTGCTGGCGCGCAACACCGGCTTGTCATCACCGTCCTCGGAATCTTCGTCATCCGATTTGGGTTCCACCGGCAGTTTCCAGACCAGCGTTCCGCACGGAACTTTGACGATGAGATCCTTGCCCGCAAGACCGTCGCAGCCTTTGCCGCCGCCACCCTTGCCGTCCTGGGCGAGGAGTTTCGATTGAAAGAACTGGGCGATGAGATTGTTGAGGTCGTGATCCGCCTCCAGGATCACATTGCCGCCGCGACCGCCGTTGCCGCCGCTGGGCCCGCCCTTGGGAATGTAGGCTTCGCGATGGAAGGCAATGGCCCCCTTGCCGCCGTGACCGGCGCGGGCGTAAATTTTAATTTGATCGACGAACATGATCTGGGTTGGAGTTCGGTTCTGGCCTGCCGTGGAACTTACACGAATGCCGGGGCAAGCCAAAGCTTGAACTCCAACAAAAAAGGCGAGGCCACAATAGACCTCGCCCTGAAAATCTGGCGGGAAACTAATTCGTCGCCGCGGCCGCTTCCGCCACCACATTCACCCGGCGGCTGTTCTTGTCGAACATGACCTTGCCGTCCGTGAGTGCGAACAAAGTCCAGTCGCGACCGGTGCCGACGTTTTTGCCGGCGATGAATTTGCTGCCGCGCTGGCGGACAATGATGCTGCCGGCGCTGACCAGCCCGCCGCCAAATTCTTTCACGCCGAGCCGTTTGCTGACGCTGTCGCGTCCGTTGCGAACGCTGCCTTGACCTTTCTTATGTGCCATAAAATTAAGCTTTGATTTCTTTGATTTTGACGATGGTCAGCTCCTGGCGGTGACCGATGTTTTGTGATAGCCCTTGCGGCGTTTCATCTTGAAGGTGAGTTTTTTCTCGCCGCGGATGTGTTCCACCACGTCGGCCAC
>JANPGB010000270.1:0-13023 GCA_031423695.1 Verrucomicrobiota bacterium | reverse complement strand
CACAGCGTCACCCCAATTTATGCTTAAAGCAGGAATCGTCGGTCTCCCAAACGTGGGCAAGTCAACCTTGTTCAACGCCGTCACCCGCACCCGCAAGGCGGAGGCGGCGAATTATCCCTTCTGCACCATTGACCCGAACGTGGGCATCGTCACGGTGCCGGACGCGCGGATGTATGAACTGCAAAAGATCGCCAAGACGCAGGTCGTCATCCCGGCGGCCATCGAGTTCGTGGATATCGCCGGCCTCGTCAAAGGCGCGTCGCAGGGCGAAGGGCTGGGCAACAAATTTCTCACCCACATCCGCGAGGTGGACGCCATCATGCAGGTAGTGCGCTGCTTCGAGGACGCGGACATTCATCACGTCGCCGGCACTGTTGACCCGGTGCGCGACATTGAAACGATCACCACCGAACTCGTCCTCTCCGATCTGGAGGCCGTGCAGAAACGCCTGAACAGCGTGGCCAAGGACGCCAAGCGTGGCGACAAGGAAGCGCTCGCGCAGGAGGCGGTGCTGAAAAAAATCGAGCCGCATCTCAACGCCGGCAAGCCCGCGCTCACGCTGGAGCTCACGCCGGAAGACAAGGCCATCTCGCGCCTGTTCTGGCTGATGACGGACAAGCCAACCATCTTCGCGTGCAACGTGAAGGAAAGCGACCTGGCCACGGCCGACACCAATCCCCACGTCCTGAAGGTCCGCGAATACACCAAACACCATTTCGCGTGCGAAGCCGTGGTCATCAGTGCGCAGATCGAAAGCGACTTGATTGATTTGTCCGACGCGGAGGCGTTGGAATTTTTGAAGGAACTGGGTGTGTCGGAATCCGGCGTCGGCGGACTGATCCGAGCCACGTATCATCTGCTCGGCCTGCGGACTTATTTCACGGCGGGCGAAAAAGAAGTGCGCGCTTGGACAATTCATGCGGGCGACACCGCGCCGAAAGCGGCGGGCGTGATCCACTCGGACTTCGAGCGCGGCTTCATCAAGGCGGAGACGGTGGCCTACGACGATTTGATCAAGTGCGGTTCCGTGGCGTCGGCCCGGGAAAAAGGTTTGTACCGGATGGAAGGCAAGGAATACGTCGTGAAAGACGGCGACGTGCTGCTGTTCAAGTTCAACGTGTGATCCGGGCAGAGTCGCGCGAAGGTTGAAGGTGATTTTTCCTTCGCGACCTTCGTGACCTTCGCGCGACACCCAAAGTTTTCCGGGCCGGGCTTGACTTGCGGTGCGGGAACCGGAATTTTCCTCAGTCATGAAATCCCGATTCAATTTCACCCTGGTCGCTGGCGTGTCGGCTTCATTATTTTTGGCTTCATTACCGACCGGCCGCGCTCAGGCCGTAGTTCCAATTCCGACGCCGACCGGAGATCTCATCTTAAGTCCACGTCAGGATTTGATCACCCCGGCCGCAGTTCAAGACCTGGAACCTGCGATCACGCCGACGAACCGGATCGAGCTGTTCAACGGCCATGATTTAAACGGCTGGAGTTTCACCTCTCGCAGCGCGAACCCACCCGTCGAAACTTGGATCGTCACCAACGGGGTGATTCATTGCACGGGCAAAACCATCGGCTACCTCCGCACCCAGAAAAGCTTCCGCGATCATAAGCTCACGGTGGAATGGCGCTTCGTGAAAATGGCGCCCAAAATGGACAACACCGGCGTGCTGGTCCACATGCAACTGCCGGACAAGGTCTGGCCGAGGTGCGTGCAGGTTCAGGGCAAGCATGATCACCAGGGCGATTTGTTTTTGATGGCGGGCGCGGAAAGCAAGGAGCACCGCGGCCTGGACGCGAACACGGCCCTGCCCATGCGCGGCGAATCGAACGAGAAACCCGTCGGCGAATGGAACCGCAGCGAAACCGTCTGCGCCAAGGATTCCGTAGCGGCCTATGTCAACGGCAGGCTGATGAACGAGACAACCGAGTGCACCGTGTCGTCCGGTTTTATCGGCATTCAGAGCGAAGGGGCGGAGTTTGAAATCCGGAAGATTTCCGTGGAACCGCTGGCGGCGGCGCCGTAAAGCCTGGGAGCGCTTGCCCCCGGGCCCGCTTCGGCGTTTCATTCAAAGCCCGATCGCGAAAGTTGGCGTTGCCAGAGGCGGGCTGGTTTTGGTTCAATTCACGGAGAGAAATCACCAACCCTAAATCAACGAAGGAGAGACCCATGAGCAAAGTTCGAGTCTTGGTCGGCACGAAGAAAGGCGCCTTCATCCTGACCGCAGATGGCCGGCGCCAAAACTGGGAAGTCAGCGGCCCGCACTTCGCGGGCTGGGAGATTTATCATCTCAAAGGCTCGCCGGTTGACCCGAACCGCCTCTACGCGTCGCAGACAAGCGGCTGGTTTGGGCAGATCATCCAGCGTTCCGATGACGGCGGCAAAACGTGGAACACGCCCGGCAGCAGCCCCGAAGATTTGAAAGGCCCGGAAGGTTTTCCCAGAGGTGAGAGCAACAAGTTTGTTTACGAGGGCGAAGTCGGCAAACACCTGTGGTATGACGGCACGCAACACCCGTGGGAGTTCAAGCGCATCTGGCACATCGAGCCGTCGCTCAGCGATCCCGACACCGCTTATGCCGGCGCGGAGGACGCGGCGCTTTTCAAGACCATTGACGGCGGCAAGACGTGGCAGGAACTTTCCGGATTGCGCAAAACCAAAAGCCATCTCTGGCAGCCCGGCGCGGGCGGCATGGGCGTTCACACCATCCTGCTCGATCCCAAAAATGAAAAGCGAATCTTCATCGCCATCTCGGCGGGCGGCTGTTTCCGCACGGATGACGGTGGAAAAACCTGGAAGCCCATCACGCGCGGACTGAAGTCGCCTTACGAACTGCCTGATCCGGAGGCCGAAGTCGGCCACTGCGTCCATCGCATCGCGCTGCATCCCTCCAAGCCCGATGTGCTGTTCATGCAAAAGCACTGGGATGTTTTGCGCTCCGACAATGCCGGCGACCAATGGAACGAAGTCAGCGGCAACCTGCCGAGCGATTTTGGTTTTCCGATTGATGTGAACTTCAACGCGCCGGAAACAATCTACGTCGTGCCCATCACCAGCGATTCGCTGCATTATCCGCCCGAGGGAAAACTGCGCGTGTATCGCAGCAAGACCGGCGGCGGCGAATGGGAACCGCTCACGAACGGGCTGCCGCAAAAGAATTGCTACGTGAACGTGCTGCGCGACGCGATGGCCGTGGATCAGCTCGACACGTGCGGCATTTATTTTGGCACGACCGGCGGCCAGGTCTATTGCTCGCCCGACGGCGGAGACACCTGGAACGCCATCGTGCGCGACCTGCCGGCGGTTTACTCCGTCGAGGTGCAAACGCTGGAATGAAACTACGGATTAATGGATTGGTGGATTGTTGGATGAGTGGAGCCGAAGCGCTTGCCAGCCAACCATCCAATTATCCATCCATCCACCAATCCAAAATATGATCCGCGTCGTGCTGCCCTTTCATCTGCGCAACCTCGCCCGCGTGGACGGCGAGGTGGAGCTGGCGGTGGCAAGTCCGGTCACGGTGCGCGCGGTGCTTGACGCACTGGAAGCACGTTATCCCATGTTGCGCGGCACCCTGCGCGACCACGGCACGCTGAAGCGCCGCCCCTTCATCCGCTTCTTCGCGTGCCGGGAAGATCTGTCCCTGGAGCCGCTGGAAACCCCATTGCCCGAAGCCATCGTGAACGGCGCGGAACCGTTCCTGATTATCGGCGCGATGGCCGGCGGCTAAATTTGCGGCGTTCGTCAAACACTCCCAACCAAAGCCACCCATGCTCAAAAAAATCCTCCTCGCCCTGGTCTTGATCCTCGCCGCGCTGATCCTCGTCGTGGCCACGCGCCCCGCGGAATTCCGCATCGCGCGCTCCCACTCCATCGCCGCTCCGCCCGGGGTGGTGTTCGCGCTGGTGAACGACTTCCACCAATGGAACGCCTGGTCGCCCTGGGCAAAACTCGATCCGGCCATGCAGCAAACCCATGCCGGCGCGCCCGCCGGGACGGGCGCGATTTATTCGTGGGCCGGCAACCATGCGGTCGGCGAAGGCCGCATGACCATCACTGACAGCCGCCCCAGCGAGCTGATCCGCATCCGGCTGGAATTCCAAAAACCCTTCGCCGCGCTCAACACCACCGAGTTCACCTTCGCGCCCACCGGCCAGCAAACGACGGTCACCTGGAACATGACCGGAACCAATAATTTCATGGCCCGGGCGTTCGGACTGTTCATGAACATGGACAAAATGGTCGGCGACGATTTTGAAAAGGGCCTGGTGCAGATGAAGGTGGCTGCGGAAGCGGCGGCCCAGCAACCCTAGCGCGCGCGTGGTTGCACGGGAGGCAGACCAGGAAAGGAAGGGAGCCGAATAAACCGTCCGGCGGCGCAAGGCGAATGTGGCAAAGCGGTTTGGTGCAATAACGTGAACAACTCCACCCGAAAAACTTTTCTGACCGCAGAGTGGAAGCATCTGGCGATGCTGAACCATGAGATTGACCCGTGCGTGCTCGCGCCATTTGTCCCGGCGGGAACGGAACTCGATTTGTGGAATGGCAGGGCTTTGGTTTCGGTGGTCGGCTTCCTGTTTTTAAATACTCGCATTTGGGGCATGCCGATTCCCTGCCATCGGGACTTTGAAGAGGTGAACTTGCGGATGTATGTTCGCCGCCAAGCCGCAGACGGCTGGCGACGCGGCGTGGTGTTCATCAAGGAAATCGTGCCGCGAGCCGCCATCGCACTCGCCGCCCGGAAACTTTACAACGAACCCTACATCGCACTGCCAATGGCGCATCAGATTGAAATCGAATCTGGTTTGGTGAAATCAGCGGGATACTCCTGGCGCTCCGCGGGGCGGCAAAACAGTTTGCAGCTGACCATTCAAGGCGGGGCGCAACTCCTGCATCCAGGCACAGAAGCCGAATTCATCACCGAGCATTACTGGGGTTACAACCGGCAACGCAACGGCTCGACCCTTGAATATCGGGTCGAACATCCACGCTGGCGGGTTTATGATGTTTCTGACACAAAATTGGATTGCGATGTTGCCGAGCTCTACGGCGCACAATTCTGTGAAAGTCTTGAGCGCAAGCCCTCGTCCGCTTTTCTGGCGGAAGGCTCGGCGGTCACGGTTTATCAGGGCGTGCGGCTAACACGATGAACCCCCCCATGAATCAGAAACCGGGGCCCGGCTGGATTCTCTACGATGATTCGTGCGGAATTTGCCGGCGTTGGATTCCGTTTTGGCAAGCCGCGCTGCAACGCCGTGGATTTGCCATCGCCCCGCTTCAGGCCGGCTGGGTGCGCGCCCAACTTCAGTTGAGCGAGGCTGAATTGCTGCGGGACCTGCGCTTGCTGCTGGCCGACGGCTCACAGATCTGCGGCGCCGACGTCTATCGTTACGCCACGCGGCGCATCTGGTGGGCTTGGCCGGTTTACCTTTTTTCCATCACCCCGGGGCTGCGAAATCTCTTCGACTGGGGCTATCGCACCTTTGCGGCAAATCGCTTTCGTGTTTCCTCTGCCTGCGGCTTGGATCCTAACAACTAGATCGCCCCGGGCCGTGGGAATTTCGTGACCAGCCTTTGACCTGCTCCACCGCCGCTTCAACCCGGCGGCAGGCGCAGCGTGGCATCCAGCGGTTGCACCTCCGGCAACGCCTTTGACACGTTGGCGCCACCGAGTTCGGCCAGGCGCTCGCCGGCGGGGCGGACGCGGGTTTGAAAGCTGGAGGCGGCGTCATTAAACGCGGCGTTGGCCCGCTCCAGACCGCTGCGGATTTTCTCGAAGTGCTCGGTGAACTTCACCACCCGCGCGTAAAATTCCTGCGCAGCCTCGGCGATCTTCTGCGCGTTCTCCGTCTGCGCGTGCTGCTGCCAGCTCACCGACACCGAACGCAGCAGCGCGATCAGCGACGCGGGCGTGGCCAGCAAAATCCGCTTCTCCGCCGCCCAGATGATCAGGTCGTGATCCCCTTCCAGCGCCGCGCTGAACAGCGATTCCGCCGGCACGAAGAGCACCACGTAATCCAGCGCGTGGGGAAACTGCCGCGGATAATCGCGGTCGGCCAGGGCCTTGATCGTCGCCTTCAGCTTGCCCGCGTGCGCCGCCAGCGATTCCGCGCGCTTCACCGGATCGGCCGCCTCGAGCGCGCTGAGAAAATCCAGGTTCGGCACCTTGGCGTCCACGATGATGAAGCGGTCGCCGGGCAATTTCACAATCAGGTCGGGCCGTTTGTCCAGGTCGTCGCCCGCCTTTTGTTCGGTGAAATCGCAGTGGGCGCTCATGCCCGCCGCCTCCACCACGCGCCGCAGGGTTTCCTCCCCCCAGCGTCCGCGCGCCTGGTTGGACTTGAGCACCGAGCGGAATTGCGCCGTCTCCGCCGCGAGCGACTGGCTGGAGGCGGCCAGCGCCGTCAGCTGTTCCTTCACCTTGCCGAGCGTGTCCGCCTGCGCGGTCTCGCTCTGCTGCAGACTCTTCTGGTAGGTCTCCAACTGCTGCTTGAGCGGCTCGACCAGTCCCTTGATGGCTTCTTGCCGTTGCGCGAGGTCACCCTTCGCCGTCTCCTGAAATTTTCCAAAGCTCTGCTCGGCCAGGCGCAAAAACTCCGGCGCCGTCTGCTTGAGCGCGTCAGCGCTCAGGGCCTTGAAAGCGTCGCGCAAATCCGCCAGCGCCTTGTCCTGCGCCAGCTTCGCCTCGGCCAGGGCGCGGGCGTGCAGGGCGCGCTGCTCGACGAGTAAATTCTCCGCGCCCGCCTGGTTCGCCTGCGCGGCGGCGAGCGAGGTTTTTGCCTGCGTGAGTTGTTCCCGAAGTTGCGCAAGGTCGGCGTCGCGCTGCGTGAGCTGCTGGCGGAGTTCGTCCTCCAGCCGGCTGTCCGCGGAAGGGGCTGAGCGTCGCGCGCCGAGCAGCCAGCCGATGATGCCCCCGAGCGCAACGCCCAGCAGCAGATAGAGCATGGGGTTCATGAAACTCAGTGGAGGCTGGAGACCAGGACCCGCTGATATTCCGGAACGAGAAAGCGTTTGCCCTTCTGCACGACCGTGTGGCCCTCGGCCCGCAGACGCCGCGCGATTTCCTCCACGCCGCCCGGATATTTGGGATTGATTTCACCGCCGGTTTTCAACGTGCGCCAGTAAGGCGTGACGCGTTTTTTTCCTTCAGCCTCGGCTTCGGCGGCGGCGTGCGCGGCGATCCAGGAAAAAATTCCAGTCGTGATCGGGCAGGCGATTTTCGCCCGGTGCTGGGCGGCGAGAAAGGCGCGGAGTTCATTAATCGTGACCAAGCGGCCTTTGGGCACCTGTTTCATCAACGCATCCACTTCGAGCGGCGCAGGAATGACCATTTTGCCGGTGCCCCAACGCTTCGTCAGCTTGCCCGTGACGGCACCGACCTTGGGCAGACCCTTGCTGTCCGCGAGTTTTTCGCGCCAGGATTTTTTTTGAGGCGGAGCCATATCGAACAGTATGAAAAGCAGCGAAATTGTCGCATGGCCGTGACGAAACTCTAGTTCATTTTTAGAAAAAAAATCCTCAAAGATTCATTCATCGCGGGCGCCGCGGCAGCGCGCCGCCTCATGCTTAAGTGCAATCGTGCTTATACTTTCTTTCCTGCCGTTTACGGGGTCTGCTTCACCGGTACATTTGCATTGTGAGATGAGGACCGCGCCGGATCACAAGAAGCGCGGGTGACGTTTGGCCCGATGAAACCCATTCACCATGGCACACGTTCGCGTTCGGCGGCTGGACAAGCGGTGAGCGATCTGAGTTCCAGCACGGCGTTCGTTTTCCACGCTCTCCTTCAGCCCAGACCGGTCCTCCCACGAAAGGAATGTTATATGAAAAAGCGAAATAAATCAGGCGCAGCACCCGGGCGACCCACGCTGTATTTGATTGCCATCCTGTTGGGCGCAATTCCCCCAACGATTTGCGCCGCCCCGGGAGACGTGGATGCGTCGTTTAACCCGAGTGTGAACGATGCGGTTTTGGACTTGGGGTTGCAAAACGACTGCAAGACCATCATCGGCGGACAATTCACCTCGATCAGCGGAGTGACGAGAAATTATCTCGCGCGACTTAACACCGACGGCTCGTTGGACACAAATTTTATGAATGGCCTGGCCGGCCCCAATGATTCGGTCACCGGCGTGGGTCTTCGAAGCGATGGGAAGATCCTGGTCAAAGGTTATTTCAATTCGTTGAACGGAACACCACGCGGCGGCCTGGCGTTGGTAAATGCGGATGGAACGCTGGACAACACCTTCGCTCCCACATTGACCGCGCCTTTCGGCCTTACGCTCGCGAACCTGTGCGTGCAACCCGACGATCAAGTTGTCATTGGCGGAACGTTCACCACCGTCAATGGCGCGGCGCGAAGATACCTCGCGCGCCTCAAGACCGACGGTTCGCTTGATTCGTCCTTTCTCAATGGCTTGAGCGGGCCGAACAATTCGGAAGTTTACATGATCCTTCGACAAACCGACGGAAAGCTCTTAATCGGCGGAGGCTTCACGTCAGTCAACGGCGCGGCGCGGACGAATCTGGCCCGGCTTAACGCGGATGGGTCGCTGGACACTTCATTTCTCCAGGGAATGAGCGGACCCAACGCCTATATCGAGCGGGCGGCGATTCAGGCAGATGGGAAAATCCTCATCGCGGGAGGTTTTACCGCCGTCAACGGACTGGCTCGGACCAACTTCACGCGGCTTAACGCCGACGGGTCGGTGGATTTGACCTTTAATTATCCATCGGCACTGTTCGGCGTTGACGAAAGATTCAAGGCGATTGTGGTTCAGCCGGACGGAGACATTCTGGTTGCACGCCATCATCACCTGTTTTTCATCGCCTTGTTCAATCGCCTGCATCCGAATGGTTCAGCCGACACTACTTTTGCGGCCACCATGACGATGCAACAATATGGTGGCATGCCCACAGTGCCCTCCGCAGTGGCGCTTCAACCGGACGGAAAAATTCTCGTCGGCGGACCGTTCACAGTCATCACCCAATCCGCCTCCGCTTATATCGCGCGGTTGATGGGACAATTTGCGCCGTTGGATTTAATCCGCGAGCCGCAAACACAGACGGCGGAAAAAGGCGCCTCATTGCGCCTGAACGCACGGGCCGCAGGTTATCCACCGCCGTTCTACCTTTGGTTCGCCAACGAAGCCAACTTGATTGGTTGGAGCACGAACAACTTTTTAGACCTGACCAACCTCCAGTTTTCCCAGTCAGGAAACTACACCGTCGTGGTCACCAACGTTTTTGGCGCGATCACCAGTTCGCCGGCAGCGATCAACATCATTCCGGCGGTGGCACGACGGTCCGTTCCGGCTGTCCAAGTCGTGGGTGAAACCGGAAGCAGTTTGAATCTGGAATGCGCCGATTCCATCAATCCCCCGTCAAGCTGGTTCCCGCTGGATACCGTCAGCCTGACCAGCACCTCGCAATTCTATTTTGATCTAACCGCCCCGCTGCCGCCGCAGCGTTTCTATCGCGCCTGGCAAATGGGCACACCCAGCGTGGCTCCTTCCTTGAACCTGAACTTTGTTCCGGCCATCACCCTGACCGGCAGCGTGGGCAGCGTATGGCGCGTGGACGGCATCAACTCCCCCGGCCCGATCGATGCCTGGGTTGCGCTGGCCACGGTGACACTCACGAACACCACGCAGCTTTACTTAGATGTCTCCGCGCCCGGCCAGTCGCCGCGGCTGTATCGCATCGTGAATCTTCCCTGATCCAAAAAAGAAAGCCGCCAGCTTGAGACTGGCGGCTTTCCAATCGGCTGGAGTTGTTCCTCAGAAATGGGCGATCACTTCGATCTCCACGGCGGCACCCTTGGGCAGGGCGGCGACTTGAATCGTCGAGCGCGCCGGGAAATCTCCCGTGAAATATCTGGCGTAGGTTTCGTTCATCCCGGCGAAGTCCGCGAGGTTGGTCATGAACACGGTGCTTTTCACGACGTTCGCGAAGGTCAGCTTCTGGTCATCCAGGATGGCCTTCACATTTTCCAGCACGCGCTCGGTCTGGGCCTTGATGTCGCCCGGAATCAGGTTGCCGTCCGCCGGATTGATCGGAATCTGGCCGGCGCAAAAGAGCAGGTCGCCGATGCGGACAGCATGGTTGTAGGGGCCGACGGCGGTTGGGGATTTGGCGGGCTTGATGATGGTTTTAGTTGGCATGGTCGGTTGTAATTTTTCTTCCGCGCAGGTTAAACGCGGCGATGCATCAGCGTCAAGCAGCACGGATGAACGGCCGCAGATGTTCCTGAAACTTCAGTGCTGCCTCACTTCTGCCCGCTGCGTCTCCGCCGCCAGTACCTGGGGAATGTCGCAAAGCTTGAGCACGCCGAGATAATCCGGACCTTCGGTGTGCGACTTGGGCAAGCGCATCAAATCCAGTTGGCGCACGATCGGCTCGAAGAGCGCGGCGTAGAGCGCGTTGACGGCCATGAGGCCGTCCGCCCGCAATCCGATCCTGCCCCGGTCGTCGGCGCGCACCTGATGCAGCACCTGCACCGCGCGGCGGATGTCCCAGACGCGCATGCCGTCGAGCGTCTGGCCCAGCAGCATGAAGCGTCGGCGGATTCGGGTGAGAACCTTCTCGTCGCCGGACCATGCGGTCAGCCCCACACCGCGAGGTGCGAAGAACGCGCGCGCGGCGGATTTTTCGAGCACCTCGCGTTTCAATTTTTCCAGTGCGTCGGAATCGGCGGACGGCAGGTTTGTCCCGGAAAATTCGCCGGCCAGCGATTCGGAAAATTGGGCGTGTCCCCCGGAGAGAGCGCGGACGTTCGCCAGCCAGTTGGTCGCGCCCACTTGGTCCAGCACGGTGAGCGAGACGGGTTCGGCTGTTTTGGCCGCCGCATTTTCGAGCAAGTACAACCGCAGCGAAACGTCGCGCTGGCTCGTGAAATCCCACGCGCGGAACAGCAGGTTTCCCAGCTTGATTTCAAACGCGAGTTTCGGCTCCAGCGGCAAATCCTCGCCGGGCCAGCCGGCGAAAACTTTCTCGCGGAGTGTGGCGCGGAGCTGGTCGGCAGACTCGGTGGGGACGCGCTGCCGCGCGTCCGGGCTGACCGGCGAATCAGCGCTGCCAAGGGGAACGAAGGTCTCGGCGATGTTGGTGTTGATCGCGTCCACAGGCAATTGGTTGAACACGCGGACCTGCTCTGGCGTGAAAAATTTGATGGCATCCACCGTGACGGGTGGCTCGGCAGCCTTGGTTCCTTTCAGATGGCGATTGAACCAGCGCATCACCGAGAGCCGCAATTCAGGCACCTCGTCGTGCAGCCCGGGAGCCAGGGCAAGGCCGAGTTGGTCGGTCACCCCGTAAAGTTCATAGAGTCGGTGGAGTTTCTCGTAAATGCGCACAGTGCTGTCGAGATGGAAAATCTGGTCGCGATCGGTGCCGCCAAGGAGCAACGGGCGCGGCGCGGCGAGCGCGGCCAGCTGCGGAAAATCCCAGCGATATATGTTGATGAAGAAATTGCAGTCGCAATGGCTGTCGATCACCGCGTCGCCAATGTGGCTTTGCAGGTCGGCCATCCCGGCGAGCGGCGCGGCGACCTTGATCCGATCATCCAACGCGGTCACCGTCCAACTGTAAGCGCAGCCGCCGGAATGACCGGTGATGCCGAAGCGGTTGGTATCCACTTCCGGCCGCGTGCAGAGGTAGTCCAGTGCGCGGATGCCGAACCACGCCTCGACGCCCGCCGGCGTGTAACCGCGCGAATTCCACCACCACAAACCCTTGTCGCGGGTGCCGGTGTGGAGGCCCTGCACCTCTCCGAGCAGCAGGGAGTCGAGGACGAGACAAACATAGCCGTTGCGGGCAAACCACGCGCCGTCCATCTGATAAGCGGCCTTGTTGCCGTAGCTGATATTGTTGCTGACCATTCTCGAATGGCCGCATTCGTAAAGAATCGTCGGGGCGGGCGACTCTAATTTTTTGGGCAGGAACAAATTTGCCGTGCAATAGAGTCCGGGGGACGCCTGGAAATAAATTTTCTCGACGGTGAATTCGTCGTTTGTCATGCGCCCCGTGATGACCGGCTGCAAATCGGTCCGCTCCGGCATGGGCCACAGACCCAGCATCTCCTGCAACTGACGGCGATATTCGCCGCGCTTCGCCTCCCAGTCTTCGCGCGAATGAATGTCCGCAAGGCAGCGTTCGGCAAGCTGGGTGGTTTCATTGTGAAAATAACTGGCGAGTGCAACATCGCCCTGTGATACCAGCGGCAGATCCGCAGCGGGGAGCGAGACAGCGACGAGTGCCTGGGCAACGAGTGGCAGCAAGCGCTTCATCATGGTGCCACAGGATGTTGCGACGCGTGCGAGACGGCAAGTGTTTTGAAGCGTGTCGTTCTGGGTGTTGCGAGAGCGGCCCGCCCCAAAAAAAGAGCGGGCAGATTTTAATCTGCCCGCTCGTTAAAGAAAATATCGTTCAGACGGACGTGCGGCGCTTGCGCAACGCGACACCAGCCAAGCCAAGGGAGATCAACGCCAGAGCGGAAGGCTCCGGAACGTTTGTCAGTTGCAGTGAGAGTGCTTTATTGATCTCAAAAGAACCGCCGCCGACAATGGTCACGTCCCACTGAAACGCGTAAGTGGTGTCACCCGGCCCGGCGTTGAGGTTGTTGTTGAGCGTCGTCGTACTGGCATCGTTCAGACTGTTCACCGTGTTGGGGAAAATGCCAGCCTCAGCCCGGTTGGCACCGGGGGTGGCAAGCGTTTCCTGAAACACACCGCCTGGGCCGACCTGATCCGCAGTGGTGTAACGGCCCGTGAACAGGTTTTGGCTGAGTACAGTTGTGTTGTTGCCAGCGCCACCCAGGTCAAAATCTGTGTACTGGAAGAAGTGGAAGTCCAACGGTCCAGCGGTCAGATTTTCGATTCGGATGGCTTCGCTCATGCCCGAAGTTCCGCTGTTGATCGCGCCGCCGTTCAGTTGGTAGGCAACCCTGACGCTGTACGATCCGTTATTGTAGATACTAGTGAGGTCGCGCGCGGTGGGCGTGGTGTTAGCCGGCGCGCCGATGGTGTTGA
>JANPGB010000269.1:0-5843 GCA_031423695.1 Verrucomicrobiota bacterium | reverse complement strand
GTTTGCAGGCCGTCGGGTTTCGTCGTGGGCAGCAGGTGCATGCTCCAGACGGCTTGGGTGACGGGAATGGGCGACAGTTTTTCCAACTGCAGTTCCACCATCGTCCGCGTCTCGGCGGGCGTGGCCGGGGGAAATTGCGCGGCGCGGATGAAGACGTGTTCCGGCGGCAGCCAGGCGACGTTTATTTTTTTCTGGAACAGCGCGCCCCAGCTCTTGGCCACGAGGCCGGACGGCAGCATTTCCCCCGCCTTGCCGGTGTGCTCGCGGTTCAAGGAGAGGTTCTTGTTGAACTGCCAGACGCGGCTGCCGTTCGGGCCGGCTTGAAGTAGGTTGCAGGAATCCCAGCGAGCCATATCAAAAGAAATTGACGAAGGACGATTTGCGATTTACGCGCTGGTCCCGAATGCAATTCGTAAATCGTAAATCGCAATTCGTAAATGCCGGGGTTGGTTTCATCTAGCTCTGGATCCTTTGCAGTTTGTTCGCACCCTCGGCGAGCGAGTCCAGATGTTCTTCGATCTGGGTCACGCGCAGGACCTCCTCGATGGTGGTTTGTCCGCTCTTGACCTTGTTCCAGCCGTCGGTGCGCAACGTGCGCATGCCCGCTTCAATGGCGTGCTGCGCGATGGTGGTGGCCGAGGAACGGTTCATGACGAGCGGCCGGATGGCTTCCGTGACGATGAGCAGTTCGTAAATACCTTTGCGGCCCTGGTAGCCAAGCTGGCGGCATTCCTCGCAGCCCGCGCCGCGCATGAATTTCGTCGTGCTGGCTTCCGCCGCGGGGAAACCGATCTTCAGGAGATAGTCGGCGGACACTTTCTGCTCGGTCGTGCAGTGCGGACAGATGATGCGGACCAGGCGCTGGGCCATGACCGCCTCGACGGAGGACGCCACGAGGAACGGCTCAATGCCCATGTCAATCAATCGCGTGAACGCGCTGGAAGCGTCGTTCGTGTGCAGGGTGCTGAAGACCAAGTGGCCGGTCAGCGACGCGCGGATGGCGATCTCAGCGGTTTCCAAGTCGCGGATTTCCCCGATCATCACGACATTCGGGTCCTGGCGCAAAATATGGCGCAAACCCATGGCGAACGTGAGCCCGATCTCCGGGCGCACCGCGATCTGGTTGATGCCTTTGAGCTCGTATTCCACCGGCTCCTCAATCGTGATGATGCGCTTCTGGATCGAGTTGATGGAGCTGAGAAAGGCGTAAAGCGACGTGGATTTGCCGGAACCGGTCGGGCCGGTGACGAGAAAAATACCGTGCGGCTTGATGATGATCTCACGGATCATCGCCTCGTCCTTGGGCGCGAAGCCAAGTTTCTCGAGGCTTAAAAAGATTTTGCCGCGCGTGAGCAGTCGCAGCGACACGCTCTCACCGTAGACCGTCGGCACGGTGGAGACGCGGATGTCAATTTCCTCGCCCTTGATGCGGACGTTGATGCGACCGTCCTGCGGCAGGCGCTTCTCGGAAATGTTCATCCCGCTCATGACCTTGATGCGCGAGATGATGGAGGACTGAAAGCGTTTCAACTGCGGCGGCATCGGCGTCTGATGCAGAATACCGTCAATGCGGTACCGGATGCGCAACTCGTCTTCCTGCGGTTCCAGGTGAATATCCGTGGCGCGATCCTTGTAGGCTTCCCAGATGACCTGGTTGACGAACTTGATGACGCTGGCTTCCTGGTCGCCCTCGGTGATTTCCTTGTCACCGAGCAGCAGTTCCAGCGGTTCATCCTCGCTGGCCTCCTTCATTTCATCGAGGGTTTCCGCGCCGACACCGTAATATTTCTTCAGCGCCTTCTCGATTTCCGCCTTGGGGGCGAGGGCAAAGTGAACCGGGCCACGCGCATCGAACCGCACGGCATTAAGCATGGCCGTATCAAACGGATTGCTCACCGCCACCTGCACGGTGCCGTCCACTAAGTTGGTGGGCAGCACGGAATATTGAAAAGCGACCTTGGTGGAAATTTTGGTGCGGGCCGGGGTAGGAATTTCGAGCTTGGGCAGATCGAGGAATGGCCAATTGAGCGCGGTGGAAAGTTTCTGGAGAAACACGTCCTCGGCCATGCCGCGTTCGCGGCAGATGAAGGCCAGCAACGACTCCTGCGAGCCGTTTTCCACGGCCACGCGCCAGGCCTTGCCGTGCTCGTCGAACTGCTCCGGGGTGACCAACCCCAGCCGCGCGAAAAAATCTTTTAGCGTTACAAAGGACATTCAATTGCCGGACATACGTTTCCCATTGATACACGCCAGTCTAGGAAAAGTTGCGGACAGAAGCAAATTATTCAGGCAAGGCATTCGGCAGGGGCGGTCGGCAAAAAAAGAGCCGGACTTTCGTCCGGCTCCCATGAGAACAAAGCGCTTTAATTTTTTCGCAGCAGCGCAGGCTGCGAACTTCATCATTGGTGCGGCGCCGCAGACATACGCCTAACAACACACACGGAACACTGCGAATTGCATCTCAACGACAAGATGAGAATACACGAAGCCCCAAAACGTGCATGTCACCAGTTGTGGGGACACGAAACTCCGACCACTTTTTCCGCCAAACGTGGAGCGGCGTGCGGACACTTTGTCCTCGACAGGCCGCCCCCGCTTCTCAAGAATCCGGGCGAGTGACCAACAACCTAATCAAGATTTTTTCCTCCCTGCGGCTGATCCTGATTCTGGCCGGCTGGCAGGCGGTGACGGGTTTTGACGCCGCCGCGCAAAATCTTTTTCTCGGTGTCCGGATCAACCCCACCAACGCCATTCAGGTCAACTCCACGCTGACCTACACCATCGGGGTGACGAACCTCTCGGGCTTTGACGCCAATACGGTCTTCGTCACCAATGCCCTGCCGGCCTCCCTCCAGATGGTCGCGCTGACGACCACCTTGGGCTTTGTCACGACGAACGGCAGCTCCTTGGAATGGTTCATCAGCACGCTTCCCAATGGATTTAGTGCGGTGATGACGCTCACCACCCGACCGACGACCGCCGGCTTTTTCACCAACCGCGTTTCTCTTTTTTCCCCGCAGCTGACCAACGTCATCACGGTGAACGCGATCGCGCAGGCCACCAATCCGGTGGTGGCGGCGGACCTCGCGGCGCTGCTTTCTGGTCCGGCCCAGCCAGTGTTTGCAGGCGATTGGATCACTTACGGAAGCGGGGTCACCAACCTTGGACCCGCCACGGTGACCAATGTCGTCGTGACCAACACGCTGCCGGCGGGGGCAAAATTCCTTGGCGTCTCGCCCGTCGGCCAGGCATTCACCCTGGTCTCCAGCAACCGTGTGAATTTTCCCGTGGCTTCGCTGACCAACCATGCGTCCAAAACTTTCACGGTGCGGGTGCAAATGCCGACCAACCCGGGGGTCGCGCTGTTCTCCACTTCCGTGGGCGCGACCGGCGCGTCGGACAACAATCCCACCAACAACACGGCCAGCACCAACCTCGCCGTCAGCGGTTATTTCTCCGCGCCCGCCGCGTTGATCGTAGCCACCAACTCCGCGCAGTACACCAACCGGCAGAACGGTCTGATCGAGCAGAAGATCCTCGTCTCGAATGTCGGCACCTCCGCCGTGGACTCGGTGCGCTTGATCGTCAGCGGCCTGACGAATGTGCCGCTGGCCGGGTTCACCAATTCCTTATTCAATGCCTGGGGCACAAACGCCGGGAATCCCTTCGTGGTTTACGCGAACACCCTGGGACTCGGCGAGAGCGTGGAGCTGCTGCTGCAATTTGCCGTGCGCACGCGCAGCGCTTTTCCCCTGAACAATTCGCAGCTGCACGCCTTTGCCGTCAGCCGTCCGGATTTGACGCCGCCGCCCGGCGCTGCCGCGAGCACGAACCTCAACTTCACGCGCATTTTCCCGCTCTCCTCCGGCGACATGTTCCTTGAGTTCAAGAGCACGCTCGGCCGGGTTTACACCGTTGTTTACAGCGACAACACCTCGTTCTCAAACGCCCTGATGGCGGTGCCGCCGGTGGTGGCGCCTGCCAATTACGTCCAGTGGACCGACTACGGCCCGCCGGCCACCGTGAGCAAACCCGGCTCCGGCACACGATTTTACCGCGTCTTTCAAAACCCCTAGCCAAGCATGTCGCCGAATAATTTCATCCCCTCCGTCCGGCTGTGCGGACTGGCGCTGCTGGCCCTGACCGCCGGGCGCGCGTCGGGGCAATGGGCCTATCCCTACGACCCGGACTGGACGCGCAGCTTCCGCGCCGGCGTGCTCGTCGGCTTCAACATCAGCGCGGACTTCAGCATGAAGGGTTCGTTCGGCATCTCTGGCGGTGGCGCTGGAATTTACGATGACGGTTACGTCCGGCGCGACGACGGCGGTGCAACCACCTCCGATTGGGGTTACAACAGCGCCTCACAATACAACTCTTCCAGCGAGACGCTGACGATGCATCGCTCGACGGCCTTCAGCACGACCAGCACCGCCAGCGTCAGCGATTCCGTCAACCTCGGACTGGATCTGGCCTATGGCGGAAGACTCTGGCGCGGTGAACGTTTCCGGCTCGGCTGGGAACTGGGTTTCGGCCTGATGCCGCTCAAAATTTCCGACAACAGCACCTTGTCGGCAACCGTCACCCGCTCGGCCTACACCTTTGACGCCAGCGGTTTCAATGTTGGCGGCGTCAACACATTCCCGGCCGCCGGATACCGGGGCAATCCAAATTCTTCCAGCGCCATCATTTCTTCATCGCCCGGCGGCGCTCCGGTTCAAGAAACTTTCAACAATGTTCAGATCACCGGCCGCCGCACATTGGACGCAAACTTCTTCGCGATCAAACTCGGGCCGACGCTTTTTTACGATCTCAACCCGCACATCGGTCTGACCCTCGGCGCCGGCCCCGCGCTCGGCATTGTTTCCGGAAATCTGAAATTCAATGAAACCTTGAATTTTAACGGCGGCAGTTCACACAACGCCGGCGAACTGGGTTCCACCGAGCTGACCTATGGAGGGTACGTCAACGCGATGGTCACCTTCCACACCGTCAAGAACGGCGACCTTTACATCGGCGCGCAATACATGCCGATGGGCAAAGTGAAGGTGGGCGGCAGCGGCCGGCAGGCGGAGTTGAACCTCAGCGGCCAGATTTATCTTTCCATCGGCCTGAACTGGCCGTTTTGACCGCCGCAACCCGCTCGACTTCGCCCGGTCTCGTGCTAGCTTCTGGGCCGTGAACACTCTCGTTGTTGGATTAATAAGCGCGCTGATCGCCACCAACCAGGCCGTGGCCGTCAGCAATCTCATCACGCGAACCACCGGCCTGACCGCCGCCGTGCCCGATCCCAACGATCCCGTCGAAAAGGAATTCAAAAAAGTCGAAGCCGCCGATGATGAAGCGCAGGCCGAGGTGGACGGCTGGCTCAAGGACAACAACGAATTTGCCGCGAAGGGCGGCGGCCTCCCGCCTGCGGAAATGAACCGCCGCATCACCAAACGGTTTGAACCGGTGCGCAAAGGCTACGAGGATTTCATCCGGCTCCATCCGAACCACGTCAAGTCGCGCCTCGCCTTTGCCAGCTTTCTGGACGACATCCACGACGAGGACGGTGAGATGGAGCAGTTGGAAAAAGCCCATGAACTCGATCCCAAAGATCCCGCCGTGTGGAACAACATGGCGAACTATTACGGCCACAACAGCCCGGTGAAAAAAGCGTTTGAGTTTTACGAGAAGGCCATCGAACTCGATCCGCACGAGCCGGTTTATCTTCAAAACTTCGCCACCACCGTTTACTTGTTCCGCAAGGACGCGGCGGAGTACTACCACATCACCGAGCAGCAGATTTTTGACAAGGCCCTCGCGCTCTACGCCCAGGCGTTCAAGTTGTCCCCGACCAATTT
>JANPGB010000268.1:0-2157 GCA_031423695.1 Verrucomicrobiota bacterium | reverse complement strand
CCCCCGCCCGCCGAGCCCAGCCTCCCCGCTTAAAAACTACATCCTGAGAACCAAGACGGCCTGCACGGCCTCGGTCGTGGTGAGCTTTGCGACCATAGCAGCGCTGATCATTGGAATGCAGATCTCACGGGTATCCTCGGTTGAAAGCCGGACTGCCACCGAGCCTGCGCCAAGACCGCTTCGCCCCGTTTCAGGGGTTGTCCTGGCGGAGGACACGGGGCTGCCATTAACCAACGCACTGGTCCGCGTGGCAGCCCCTTCCACGGACATGAGGCATGTTCTAGGCGGCGGTCCCGACATCTATGAAGGGCGAACGGATCGAGCAGGTCGTTTCAAAATCCGAGTGCCGCAGGCCAAAACGCTTTCGCTGGATGCCTGCTCTCCCGGATACGAATCGGCCTCGGGAACATTCATGGCGGGAAGCCACCTGGACTTGTATGACTTGCCCTTCTCCGCAGACCGGCAGCAGGAATTTGCCATCAAACTGAGGCCGGCATTGTATGTCGCGGGCTTGGTGGTCGATGAGGCCGGCCGCCCATTTCCCAACGCGAAAGTCGAGGCCACGTTGGACGGATCGGCGTACATAAAATTTGCCGAAACGGATGCGGAAGGCCGGTTTGAAATCTTCGATTTCCCGCTGGAATTCGGGGACAGCAAAGGGCGAGTACGGTTTGAACATCCCGCCATGTTGCGGAGCGTGATCGACGACGTTTACGCTCTCCCCAAAGAGGCGCGGCGGATTATTCGCGTGGTCATGCGCCGGGGCCATGACATCAAAGGGATCGTCACCTCCGCGGGAGGCCGGCCCGCCGTGAAAACAATGATTGAGGCGCTTCCTGCAGAGCCAAACGCGCAATACAAGCAGCAGTTCACCAATGCGGAAGGCCGATTTGAGCTTCAGGGTTTGCCTGATGGCGAAGTCATTGTCCGGGTCCATTCATTTGCGCTGGAGCAGAAAGCCCAGGCAGCGGTGCGAGTCGCAGGAGCGGATGCTGACGTGAACCTCCGGCTCGAACCTGTGGTTATGAAAAGCCCGCTGGCGTTGACGACTTTATTCGGGATGAAGCTGGCCGACATCACCCCGGAATTGAAGGCGGCCTATGATCTGGACGATGACACCAAGGGGGTTCTCATCGTCAATCCGGGCGAAAATCACGAGCGGCTGGGCATCGGGACACTGGAGGAAGGCGAATACTTCTGGATGGTGGGCAACAAACAGATCGCATCCCTGCGGGAGATGGTGGACGAGTTGCTGCGGATTAACGAACTTGAGCCTCCCGCCGAGGGATGGGTGACTGAGGGGTATCGCGGGTTCGTCCGCATCGTGTATTCAAACCTCCACGGAAGCAGCACGCAGTATATCAAGCCGACCGCGGAAGATGTGGGAGACTTGAAGAAGCTGGCCGCTGTTCTGCGGGAAAAGGGTGATGGCAAGTGATTTGAACAGCATCACGCGCCTGCTCGAGGCCGTCCAACACGGCGATGCGCAAGCCGCCCACGAACTGCTCCCGCTGATCTATGCAGAACTGCGGCAGCTCGCCCGCGCGAAGATGGCCCGCGAGCAACCCGGCCAGACACTCCAACCGACCGCGCTTGTGCATGAAGCCTGGCTGCGGCTCGGCGGCGACGGTCAGCGCTGGGAAAACCGCGCGCACTTTTTCGGTGCCGCCGCCGAGGCCATGCGCCGCATCCTCATCGACCGCGCCCGCCGCAAACTCGCCGCCCGCCACGGCGGCGGCCAGCAGCGGATCGATGCCGATGAAATCGAGATCGTCGTGCCCGCGAAAGACGACGCCGAACTCCTCGCCGTGCATGAAGCGCTCGACCAGCTCGCCGCGCACGACCCACGCAAAGCCGAGCTGGTGAAACTCCGTTACTTCGCCGGTCTCTCGATCGACGAAGCCGCCGACGTGCTCGGCATCTCCGCCCCGACCGCCAAGCGCGACTGGGCCTACGCCCGCGCGTGGCTCTTCCACGAGATTGGCAAGCGGCGATGACGGCGCAGGTGGCGACCCACCGAGTCTCGCATCGACTTCGCTGAATGCGCGCCGGGTTATGGTGGAAACGCTGCGGGATCGACGGCGTAGAGGTGGAAAAAGACGCGATTGCCGGATGAGGGAGGCGTCGCGGTTTCGCTGAGGAATGGCGGGGCGTTGC
>JANPGB010000267.1:0-10246 GCA_031423695.1 Verrucomicrobiota bacterium | reverse complement strand
CCGGCCACGGAGATTGAGACGGGCTTGACCAGTCTTGGACAATTTGTTGAGTCGCTGACATGAACCCGGACTCGCAAACCTCAAGCCCTTCAACATCGAAACCCGGCATCGTGCTGTTCCTCGGCGCAGTGCGACGCGGTGAATTTGAGAATCTTCAAAAGCACGGATTGCAATTGGGCATTCTCGTGGACACGAATAGCAAAGCGCGTCTCGGCGATGTCTCGCAATTCGTGTTCGTCGAGCGATTCAATTTCTCACGTCCGCTGCCGGAACTCATCGCCGCTGTCCGCGACATCCAAAAACGTTTTGGCATCGCGAGTCTTTACAACGTGGTAGAATTCTACGTCGCGCAAACGGCGGAAGTTGCCGCCGCGCTGGGCCTGCCGGGAATTTCATCTGCATCCGCCCCTCTGTGCCTCGACAAAAATCTCATGCGCCAGCGGTTTCATGATCGCATTGGGCCGCATTCCCTGGCGAAGTTTCACAACATTCATTCGGAGGCCGAGCTGCTCAAATTTGCGAACGAGCTTGGCTATCCATGTTTTTTGCAGCCGTCGAACGTGTCCGCCAGCATGTGGGCGACGCGCAACACCGACGCTGAAATGTTGCTCGCCAACTACCGCGTGATGCTCGACGAAGTGCCGAAGTATTATCAGCGACTCGGCAAATCCAACGCGCGCCTCTCCGTCGTGCTGGCCGAATACATGGAGGGCAGCAACATCTCGATTGATTGTCTGATGGATCATTCGGGTCGCGTGTATACGACTCCCGCCGTTGAAGTGCTGACGGGAAGGGACGTGGGCATTGATGACTTTCATCACTTCGCCCGCCTGCTTCCGCCGCGTTTGAGCGAGGAAGAAAAAGCAAAGTTGAACCAACTGGCCATGGCCGGCGTGCAGGCGCTCGACATGAGCACGAGCGCGGCTCATGTGGAATTCATCGGCGCGCGGCTCGGAGAAATTGCCGCACGTCCCGGCGGTAACCGGCCGCGCATTCTGGAACTGGCGTATGGGATGGATATGCTTTACGCCTATTATCAAATTCTGCGTAGCGAGATTCCTGACCTGAAAGCAGATCGTAATTTAGCGGCAGCCATCGTCACGCCGTTCGCACCGCGAAACGGAATTTTACGCTCGCTGCGTCATCTGGATCAAATCCCAAAACTTCCCGGCTATCTCTATCACGAAGTGCGCGGACAAATCGGCCAGCCCATCGGCCTCTCGAAGAGCGGATACCGCGCCGGACTTTACATTGAAATCGTGTCCCCCGATGCTGAAGTCGTGCGTGACAGTGTGAACCAAATCGCGTCGTGGTCTGACCTCTACGAACTGGAATAAAATGCGCCCGCGCCCGGACTCCATGACGGCAATCTGGCTGGTGTCCATCGGCATTGGCCTGCTGTTTCTCGCGCGTGGGGCGTTCCAGCCTTACATCTTCCCGCTGTTTGAAAATCTTGGCGGTTTGTCGTATGCGCGCATTGCCTTGCTGCTGAACGGCTATGTCCTCGCGCAATCCGTCTGCGCGCCGGTCGCGGGCTGGTTCACAGATCGAACCTCCGTTCGCGTCGCATTGACGACGAGTATCGTGTTTGGTCTTTCCAGTTTTCTCATCATCTCGACCAGTCCTGGATTTTTGCTTTCCGCCATCGCAGTGTTCGTCGCGGGATTGGCGTTTGTGCTGGGGAAAATTTCCCTCAACACCATCCTGGTGCTTCATTCCAGCGCGGACAATCTCCGCCGCTCCGTGGCGAAGCGCGCGACGCTGCTCAACCTCGGTTCATTTTTCGGCAACAGTCTCGCCTATCAGATGACTTCTCGCGTCGGCTACCATGCGCTGGCACTGGTGCTAGGCCTGCTTTATTTGCCGTTGGCGATTGGACTCGCCGCCCCAAAAGTTCCGTCCACTTCCGAGCGTAAAAAAACATGGGGCGTCGCCGAGATAAAAATTCTCTGCGGGAAGAAAAGTTTTCTGGCCGACAGCCTGCGGCGATTCGCCATGGTTCTGCCCTACGGCTGCTGGGGAACGATCATTCCCAAATACGTCATTGATGAATACGGCTCGAACAAACCCGTTTGGATTGTCTCGCTGACGAGCCTCTGCACGACAATCATCGGCGCGCACTTCCTGGCGGTTTATTTATCGGCAAAATTATACCGGCGCGGTTTTAAGTGGGAATGGTGGTCCATGACCTCCGTGATTTTTTATTGCACGGGCTTGATGCTTCTCATTTTCGCCAAGCATCCCGCCGTGCTGCCGCTCGCGATCATCATTTTTATTTGCGGCGAAGTGCTGATGACGCCGTGCTTCGACGAGACGGCAAAAAAACACAGCGGCGAAGCGGGCATGGGCACTTGCATGGGACTGCTGCATCTGGTGGACGGCTTGGGCCGGATGCTCGGAGCGGCATTTGCGCTGGCGGTTTATGGCTGGATGCGACATTCATCGCATCAGGATTTTTATTGGCCGGTCGTGGTGGGCGTATTTCTGTTTGTGTCCACCGCGCTGCACCTCATGGCGTTCGCGTTGGCGCGAAAAGAAATGGGAATTGCCGGCGCTCCAAGCCGCGCGGAAACTTCGCTGGAACAAAAAATTGAAGCCGCTGAACTGGATGGCAGAGTTGATCCCTAAGATGAATTTGAATCCACGAATCTGGTTGCTCGTCGTGCTCGCTTTGTGCGCGCAAGGTTGCGTTCACCCAAAAATCAACACGGCTTCAACCCCGGATGCCGTCGTGAGCGAAGATGCAGATCACTTTGTTGAATGTCACAACGGCGTCGTGGTGTCGGTGTCCGGTCTGGCTTCGGATGCCGGGCTGTCCATGCTCAAGCGTGGTGGCAATGCCGTAGATGCCGCCGTCGCCACGGCGTTCGCGCTGACCGTTGCTTATCCGCCGTCGGCGGGCATGGGCGGCGGCGGATTCATGCTCGTTCATCCCGCACACGGTAAAGGCGAGCCGGTTGTTTTTGATTATCGCGAGCGCGCTCCGGCGGCGGCTTTTCCCAAAATGTATTCCAAGGAGGAAACGCAGTTCAGCCAAAGAGCCGTCGCTGTTCCTGGAACGGTGCGCGGTTTCGCAACGGCGCACCAGCGGTTTGGAACTTTGCCGTGGCGTGAATTGCTGCAACCCGCCATCGCGCTCGCTCGCGACGGTTTCGTCCTCGACACCAGCCTTGCGGATTCCATTAACCTCACGCTGGGCTTGGCCACCAATGGTTATGGGGAATTTCATCGCGTGTTCGACAAACCCGGCGGCGGTTTGTGGCACGCGGGCGACCGACTGATTCAACCTGATCTTGCGCGGACGTTGCAATTGCTCGCTGATGGTGGGCCGGAAGTTTTTTACAAGGGAACTATCGCCGACGAAATCGTTGCTGAAATGGCGAGGGGCAAAGGTTTAATCACGGCGGAAGATCTGGCCAATTATTCGGCCATCGAACGCAAACCGCTATCCACCCGTTATCATGGATATGACGTCATTGTTCCGCCGCCGCCTAGTTCTGGCGGAACTTGTTTGTTGGAAGAGCTGAACGAACTGGAGACGTTCGATTTGAAATCATGGGGACGCTGGTCGCCAAAAACTGTTCATGTGATGGCCGAGGCAATGCGCCGTGCCAGTTATGACCGCGCTCGATTTCTTGGCGACCCGGCGTTCGTAAAAATTCCTACGAAGCTTGCGACCCACGGCTACGGTCATCAGCTTGCCAAGACGATTGATCTTAACAAGGCGACCCACAGCGCCGATTTGTCCGCCGACATTCCGCTCTCCAAAGAAGGCGAAAGCACGACGCAGTTTTCCATCATTGACCGCAACGGCATGGCCGTCGCCAACACC
Source organism: Verrucomicrobiota bacterium (assembly GCA_031423695.1). Lineage (GTDB taxonomy): Bacteria > Verrucomicrobiota > Verrucomicrobiia > Limisphaerales > CAIQOK01 > CAIQOK01. The sequence goes on along the minus strand of JANPGB010000267.1, from coordinate 6,414 downwards.
TTCACGCTTGAACGACGCTGGGGTTCGCGCATCGTTGTCAAGGACATGGGATTTCTGCTCAACAACGACATGCGCGCCTTCAATTTGTTTCCGGGAATCACCGACACGAATGGAATCATCGGCACTGCGCCCAACCTCATCGCTCCCGGCAAACGGCCGATCAGTTCAATGACACCCACCTTCGTTACCAAGAATGGCCGCGTCGTGCTGGTCACCGGCAGTCCCGGCAGCCGCGCTATTCCTCACACTGTTCTATGCGTCCTTGTAAATATATTTGATTTCGGAATGCCGATACAAGACGCCGTTGAGACACCGCGCTTCACGCAGGAATGGTTTCCAGATCAGATCGGCTTTGAACATCCCGAACTCTATCCCGCACTGGTGAAAGCCTTGAATGAACTGGGCCACAAGATTGTTCCGCCCGGCCCGCTGCCTTTTCAGGGCGATGCCCACACCATTTTGGTGACTGCTCCCCATCGCTACATCGGCGTGGCCGATCACCGCATCAACGGCAAAGCCTCAGGATACTGACAGCCCTTCTGTTAAACATGGCCAGCAATTTTTCGAAACCCAGCTCGAAAGTATGATTGCGCTTTTTGTCGCGGAGTTTAGCTTGCAATCCCAATGTTGGCCTCGATCCTAAATCTGTTGGAAATCCAATACCTGATCAGCAGTCCATTCGTGCTGGTGCTGACGGTGTTCCAGGTCTGGATGCTGATCCACGCCCTCCGGCAGCGCGAATGGATCTGGGCCTTGTTCCTCGCTTTCGGCTGGGGCATCTCCGCCCTGTTTTATTACCTCAACGTTTATCGCAACTCCGCCTCCACCACGCGCGGGTTTGAACTGCCCGGTGCGAACAACCGTCGCCGCATCAAGGAACTCCAGGCGCAGATTCATCATCTCGACAAGGCGCATCATCACTCGCAGCTCGGCGATGTTTATTTTCAACAGGGCAAGCTGGAGAAGGCCGAGGCCAGCTACCGTGCCGCGATGGAGCGCGATCCGGCGGACATCGACACTCGCGCGCATTTCGGCCAATGCCTGCTGCGCCAGAAAAAAGCGGCGGAAGCGCTGCCGCTGATTCAAGGTGTGGTCAGCGAGAATCCCAAGCATGATTACGGCTTTTCCCAGATGGCCCTGGCCGAAACGTTCACCGCGCTCGGACAAACCGAGCCCGCCTTGAACGTCTGGAAGCAGGTCACGGAAAACCATTCCTACCCGCGCGCGAAAGTTCAACTGGCGGAATTATACGTGGCCAAGCAGCAGCCGGAGCTGGCGCGCGCTGAATTGAAAGATGTGATTGCCGACGATGCGCACTCGCCGGTGTTTCAACGCAAGCGCGACCGGGTGTGGGTGCGGCGCGCCAAAAGCCTGATGCGTAACCTGTGAGCGGCGGTTTTATCCGCTGAAGTTGACCACCCCAACCCCAGACTCTTTGACGGCCAACACCGCCGGCTCCAGCGGCAGCGGTCGGTCGTGATCCAAAAACTCCTCGCAGACTCTGAAGAAATCCGTTTTGGTTTCCACGCGGCGAATCTGGAACAGAAACGGTTCCGCCGGCTCCACACCGAGGCCGATGAAGTTGAGATATTTTTTCATTTTTTCCACCTGTGCCGACTCGCGCACGGCGGGTGAACAAACCGCGTCATAAAGGCTCGTCACGTATTGCCACACGTCGCGCCCGGTCGGGACCACAAGCGGCTCGCCCCGCTGCTGTTGGCGGATTTGTTCGAACAACCACGGATTGCGGATCGCGCCGCGCCCGATCATCAGGCCGCGTGCGCGGGTCGTTTTCAAAACCTCGGATGCCTTGTGGGCCGAGGAAATGTTGCCGTTGGCCAGCACGGGGCAGGGCATCGCGGCCACGGCGCGCGCGATCCAGTCGTAATGCACTTCGCTGCGATAGCCTTCCGCGACGGTGCGACCGTGGACGGTGAGCAGATCAATCGAGTGCTTCGCGAAGATGGGCAGGAGTTCGTCGAACACTTTCGGCGAATCAAAGCCGAGCCGGGTCTTGACGGTAAATTTTATTTTCACCGCGTCACGCAGGGCGCCAAGAATGGAATCAATGCGCTGCGGTTCGCGCAGCAGGCCGCCGCCGGCGCATTTGCGGTAAACAATCGGCGCGGGACAGCCGAGGTTCAAATCCACCGCCACGATGGGATGCTCCTGCAGTTCGCGCGCGGTGCGGACAAGCGCCGGGATGTCGTTGCCAATCATCTGCGCGATGATGGGCCGGCCCGTGGGGTTTTCGGTGATGGACTGAAGGATGTATTTCTCCAGCGACGACGTGCCGTGAACGCGGAAGTATTCCGTGTAATAAACATCCGCGCCGCCGTAGGCCTGCATCAACTTCAGGAACGGCAGGTCCGTCACGTCCTGCATGGGCGCGAGGGCGAGCAGGGGAGCGTCGCCGGCAAGCATCGAATTAAAATCTTCGCGGAAATCCACAGCCGAAATTAAACCACAGCCGGGCCCGGATGGACACCGCTAACTCTGGCAGTACGTGATTGTCGGCCGTCGCCGGTCCTGGCCTGGGTGCAATCAGGTGTTGCCGCTAGTTGTGGCCGTTGGCGGGGAGCACTGCGGGTTTGTTCCCGAGCAGCTTGCGGATGGCGCCGCGAAAATCGTGAAGCGAAAACGGCTTGGGCAGGCAGACGCGGTTGCGCTCTTCAAAAAACTTCTGCGTCCGGTCGTTCACTACGTCGCCGGTGATGAAGATGAAGCGCTCGGCCTGCGCGGGGTTCTGGGCGCGGACGCGTTCGTAAACATCGCGGCCGGTCAGGCCCGGCATTTTCCAGTCGCACAACGTCACGTCGTAACGCTGGCGGCCCAGGTGGCGCAACCCCGTCTCGCCGTCACCGGCCACGTCCACCTCATAGCCCCGCAGCGTGAGGGCTTCGCGCACCATCTGAAGGATGGGCTCCTCGTCGTCAATGACGAGCACGCGTTTGCCGACGCCTTCGCGGGCGTTGAGGAATTCCGTGTTCGCCGCCAGGTTTTCCTCCGGTGCGGCGGCCGCCTCGTGCGAGATCGGCAGTTCGATGGTGAAGACCGCGCCTTCGCCCGGCTTGCTGCTCGGGGTGATGGTGCCGCCGTGGTCCTTGACGATGCCGTAGCACATGCTCAGTCCCAGGCCGGTGCCCTTGCCGACCTCTTTGGTTGTGAAAAAGGGATCGAAAATCTTCGAGAGATTTTCCGGCGCAATGCCCGGCCCGCTGTCCTGCACGACGATGCGGACGAAAGGCCCGCGCACCTCGGTGGCGATCTTGATCCAGCCCTGCGGCTGATGCGCTTCGATGGCCTGGCGGGCGTTGTTGATGAGGTTGACGCACACCTGCTGGATCTGGTGCGGGTCCACCATGGCCTGCGGCAGGTGCGGGTTCAGTTGAAGATCCATCTGCACGTTGCTCGTGCGGAGCTGGTAGGCGAGGATTTCCGCCGCCGCCTCGATGAGGCCGTTGACGCAAACCACCTTGCGCTCCGGCTCGCGGCGGCGGGCGAAGCTCAACAGCGCCTGGACGATCTTCTGGCAGCGCAGCGCGCATTTGTGAATCATGTCGAGATGCCGCTTCTGTTTCGGATCGGCGTTGGGCGAGTTGCTCAACAGTTCGGAAAAGCCCATGACCGACGCCAGCGGATTGTTCAACTCATGCGCGACGCCGGCGATGAATTCGCCGATGCCGGAAAGCTTCTCGCTCTGGATCAGCTGCGCCTGTGTGGTCTTGAGCGTGTCCACGGTCATTTCCAATTGCTCGCGGGAGTTTTTTAGATTCTGGGTCATCTGGTTGAACACGCCGGCCAGTTCCCCGCATTCATCCCGGCTGCGGATCTCCACGCGTCGCGAAAAATCTCCCTTGCCCACGGCTTCGGCGCTGTCCCGCAGTTCGCTCAACGGCGCGGTGACCTTGCCGACCACATAGCACACGATGAGTGAGCCGAGAACGATGGCGGCCAGGCTGACCAGCAGCAGTAGCTGTTGCGTGGTGTGCAGCGCGCGCAATTGCCCTTCGTACGAACGCAGCGAGAGAAAGCCCTGGGCCTCGTCTCGGCTCAAGGAGCTGAAACGACCGCCGGAGCAATAATAGCGTTCGCCGTTTAAAACCGTCTTGCGCGTGTCAAAGGTGTTTCCCCCGCCCGCGGTGTCCGACAGTTCCTTGAACAACGCGGCCAGTTGGGAGTAGGCGCCGTTGTCCGGCAGGGTGGACGCGATGACGCGGCCCGCGGCGACCAGCGCGATGGGGCCGCGCGTGGCCCCGCTGAATTCCTGGGCCACCTGCCAGCCGACTTCCTGGCCAAAGGTGAGCGCGCCGATCAGAAGGTCGCCGGTGCCGTGGACGGGGACGGAGACAATGTCGAAGAGTTTTTCGCCCACGCGGATCGTGTCCGCTATCTCTTCGCCTTGGAGCGCATGGGCGCCGGCTTTGTTTGCGGCGGCCACGAAAGCGCTTTCCGGAATCAGCTGGTCGCGCTTCTGCAACTGCGGGGCGGCGCCCACGTCCGCAGGGGCGTCATCGGCGGACAGTGCGGGAGCAGGAGTGAACAGGACGAAATCAATTTCCTGCTCGGTCATGGCGGCGGCCAGTTGAACCCGGATCGTTTCGGGATGCCGGGTTTGCAGGGCGCTTTTGTAGCGCGGTTCGTTGGGCAGGTTGCGGAAGCGGAGGAACAGGTTCCGGGTGCGGATCTGCTGGGAGTTGATGAACACCGCGTTGGCAGTGGCCAGCGTATCGCGGGAGTCGGTCTCGGCCTGCTGCGCCAGGTGAAAGTTCACGACGAACATGGTGACCGCCAGGAGCAGGATCATGACGGCGATGACCGGCACCAAAACCTTGGCCCGGAAGCTGACGTTGAAGCGCGTGCGAATTTTTTCCATGAGGCGGGTTCAGTATTTTGGCAGTCCGCTGATACCCAGTACAAAATCCGTTTTCACCTCGCCGGACTCGGGCACGACCACCTCCATCGTTTTGGCGGGCAGTCGTTCGTGCCAGGCCTTCAACTTGTAGGTTCCCGGCGGGACGTTGGTGATCGAGTAACGCCCGCGGCCGTCCGCGACCGCGAAGTAAGGATTCTCTAGCACCAGCACGATGCAGTTCATCTTCTCGTGAATCGAACAAAACACGTCCACGCGGCCGGGCTTGTCGAAGGTCACGCGTTTGTCGGGCGGATTGCCCTTGTACAAATCCAGGTCGAACGGTTTCACTTCGGACATAGAAAAAACATTGTGATAAATCGTGTCGAAGTTGGGCCACTCCACCGTGGTGCCGGCCATTAGTGGCAGCACATGCGGCGCAAAGGTCGCGCCCTTCTGCTCGATGCGGTGCGTCGCCACGCTGAGCAGTTTGGACGGCACGACCGGGTTGGTGCCCACCGGCCCGACGAGGTAAACGACAAAATCCTGCAGCTCGTCATAATTCACCTTCTCGACGAACTTGTATTTGCGGCTGTCGTAGCTGCCGCCCGCCTCGCCGGCCTCGGCCGCTGGCTTGCCCTGCGCCCGCACGGTGCCCGAGATGTTCCCGGCATTCGCCACGCCCAGCGCGGAGAGCAAAAGCAAAAAAATAATTTTCATCAGAATCCAAACACGGCTTCGGCGGCAAACAAGTCTTGATGATTTCGCCTCACGCCGCCGGAGGTTCTGCCCTGCTCCAGGGTGTATTCCGTCTTGACCTCGAGACTCGGACTCCAGCGATACCCCAGGCCCAGGCTCAACCGCCAGATGTTGTCCGTCAGCGGGCCGAACAGGTAGTCGCCGATCTTGCTGCTGCCGACGATGGGAAATCCCTTGTCCGCAAAAATCTGGCTGAACCGCGCGGCGGCGTAAAAATGGCGATTGAAATCGTGCATCGCCTCGATCGAGTAATAGTAAACGTCCCGGTGGTTGTTTCCGTCGGGATCGTTGTCGCCGTAGCTGATGTAGCCGCCGAAAGTTTTCAGCCGGACGACCGGCAGGCGCAGTTCCACGTCGCCCTCCACCGCGTTGGCGTGAAACTTCGTGGTGTTCGTCGAACCCAGCGAACGGAACCAGCCGCCGCCAAACCAGACGGCGGAAACCCCGTCATTGTTCACGTCCAAATCGCCCGTCCTCATCCCGCTCACGCTCAGATGCAGCCAGGGTTTGGGATCGTAGCTCACCCGGCCGATCACCGCCTTGTCACTGTTGACATCGCCCGTCGTGCCGTAGCCGCCATTTTGAACCGCCGCGACATAACTGATTTTTCCCACCGCGCCGTAAAGTTCAATGCCCTCGTCGACGTCCCAGAAATCCGCCAGCGCATGGGAGATGAGCGGATTCCGGATGGCGTCGCGGGAGAGGTATTCTTCGCCGAACGGAACATCCAGCCGGCCCAGGCGCAGGTTCAATTGCCCGTCGCGGCCCCACAAACGGGAGACGTTTTCAAAATCGAGATAAAG
>JANPGB010000266.1:0-3645 GCA_031423695.1 Verrucomicrobiota bacterium | reverse complement strand
CATAATCTTAGTTCTCATTGTTTTCATAAGCTTTGCTCTCAATGGTGCATGTGCCACCAATACGCTGCGGCGAACAAGCCTACGGTGTGAGCAGGAACGTCAGCTTCATAAAAAACTTACCCGTCTTGAACACGAGGAAGAGCAGAACGAGGCCGATCAACGCCGCCGCACCAACCGGCAGATCCTGGACGCTGAGTTTATCGAGATTCATGGTTATTGGTGCGACTGGCGTTCAATGCTGAGATGTCCAACAAGCCTTGTCGAGTTCGTGTAATTTCATCATTTCATCGCGACTGGGCTGCCAGTCAAAACTGGAACCGGATATCCACCCCGGCGGTCCAGCCGGCCATGTGGTCGCCAAAAATGTAGGAAGCGCCGACTCCCAGCCAGCGCATTTTCCAGACCCTGTCGAGCAGGTCCACGACAAGCCGGCCGTTCACCGTATAGACATGGTCTGCGTTGAGTCCCTCCGCCGCGCCGCCGAACAGTTCGGTGCGGGCGAAGAATCCGCCGGTGTGCAACTCTCGCCCGAAGACCTTCCAGCCGAGCGGCACGTCCACATCCAGCTTGTTCTCCCAGGTATGGGAGTCGCCGTTCACACCCACGACAGGCGATGAACTGTCGAAACTTTCGGTATGAAAGAAGTTGTAGCGCGAGCCGAATTCGAAGGTGGTGCCCCGCCACGACCAGTCGTAGCGCAGGTCCAGCGACGGCGCGACCGTCCACGTCTCCAGGGTCCAATCCACAAACGTCCCGCTGGCGTTGGTCTTGATGAAATAGCCGTTCGCGTTCCGTGGCTTGAACTCGTTCTCCGTGCGCCCATAGATGCCGCTGATGGCCGGGGCGAGGCTCAAATGATCCGTGAAATAAAACCGCGCACCGCCGCCACCCTGCACGGCCAGCATGTCATACACCGACTCGTTGCCCTGCAGATAGCCGGTGCGAAATTTGTTGATGGCCGAGATGTGGCCGAGGTTGCCCTGCAGCACCGGCGCCCATTTCAAGCCGCTTGCACCCAACGATCGAGGCTCCGCAACATTCCCGCCGCCGCCGAACTTGGCGAGGCTCACGTTGGCGACGTCGCCGCTGCGGAAGGTGTAAATGCCACCCGCCGCGCCATAATCGCCGCCGAGGATCGTAACCGCCTCGACCCGGTTGCCGATGACACTCTCGAACTGTTCAATCGCCTGCGGCGGCAAGGCGGGCTGGCCGGAAGCGGACGCACCCACAAGCAACAGCACCCCGGCGAGTGTGATTTTCAGGATTTCAACCACCGGATTTGAACAGGAGAGTGCGGAGAATACAGAGGGTGATTTCTCCGCTGTCTCTGCTCTCTCCCGTTCAAGTTTTGGTTTCATTGACCGGTTCATGTCCGGATCAAAAATGGAAACCAAATCCCAAAAGACACCCGTGGGCATCCAGGTTGAATTTGAAATGATCCTGGCTGTAGTCCTCGTGCAGGTAACGGTAGCCAAAGGTCACGGAGGACCAATCCGCGAAGCGGTAGCTGACACCGCTGAACACTTCCCACGCGACGTCTGCCGACACACCGAACCCGCCCGCCGTGCCCCCGGCCACCACCGACCAGCGTCGGGACAAGTCATAGCTCAGGCCGGCTCCAATCACCGGATCCACCCACGTTGTGTCGCCGCTCGCCTTGAAACCCGGCAACACGCCGCTGGTGTAGTTCACCTCCTCGCTCACATACCACATCCGTGCGCCGGCCAGCACCTCCGCGTGAAACTTGCCGTGCAACGGCAGTTGGTAAGTCAGCGCTGCGGTTGTGTGAATGAAGTCCGATTGGCCGTCGCCTGCGGTGAAGGCGGGGCCGGGAGCACTGGCCTCGCTGTCGAGTCGCAGCCACGCAAAATCCACAAACAAACCCACCGAACGATACCGCGCCTGCGCCGCCAGCATCGCGCCGCCGGTGATGCGTGTCTCAAAACGCGCTGTTTCCGGCGGCGTGGACGGCGGTGTGCCGGGCAGGCTCGTCTCTACTTCCAAGCTCGCGACCCAGAGGTAGGGCGTCACATCGAATGACCAGTCATCGGTTTCTGCGGCCACGGCGGCGGCTGTTGGGCCGAGCAGCCCGCCCGCGAGTGCGGCGAGCAGGACGTTGCTCAAGTGTCTGGTGTTTGTAGTTGTGTGCATTGTGCGTTAACCGTCTGTGCTTTGTCCGAATGCCATCCGTTCGAGTTCTTCCATTGAACCATCAAGACCGCCGCGATGTTGCAACCGGATCGATCGGCGTGCCCATCGTCCTTTGGTGCAGTACGAAAAAGGGGCGAGAGGCGGTCATCGTCGTCCGAGAACATCGGGTCTGACACCGGCCACCAGCCACAGATTACGGGCGGCCATTTCACCGCCTGGCGGGTTCGTGTTTCAGCTTGTTCCGGCCAAATCAATGACGGGCGGCCTGTACTTCCGGCTCGCCGATGCCTTCGTCGGTGATCGCGTGTCCGTCTCCCTCGACCAGCGCCGGGCCTTTACCGCCTTCGGAAGCCATGAGTGGTTTGCCGTGCGCCAAGCCGACTTTGGCGACATACATCAGCGCGAGCGGCTTGGCGGATTCCTTGCCCAGCGCATTCAGGCGCGCCTGCATCGCGGCCACCTTGTCGGGATGCGCGGCGGCGACGTTGTTTTTCTCGTATGGGTCTTCGGCGAGGTTGTAGAGATCAACACTCGTGGGAATCAACGTGCGCCAGATCAGTTTCCAATCACCCTGCCGCACGGCGCCGCGGAACGGCTCGACGTTGTAGATGACTTCGGTGCGCGGCGAGGCTTTCCCCTCGGCGATGGTGCCCCAAACGTTCAAGCCATCGAGCGGCTTGCACTTGACGGTGGACGCACCGGCCAGCGCGGCCAGCGTGGGATAGAGGTCCACGGCGTGCATGATGCCGTCCACGGTCTGGGCCTTAATATGGCCGGGCCAGTTGGCGCAGGCGGCCACGCGGCAGCCGCCTTCGAAGAGCGCGCCCTTGCCATCGCGATAGGGGCCGTTGTCACACGGAAGCTTGGTCTTGGACAAGTCGGCCATCTGGCCGGCGAACATCGCGTTCCGCGTGCCGCCGTTGTCGCTGTGGAAAATGATGAGCGTGTTGTCGCGCAATCCCTTCTTGTCGAGTGCGGCGACCACGCGGCCAATCTCGTCATCGAGGCACGTGACCATGCCGGCGTAAGTGCGACGCGTGGGGTCTTCGATGTTCGGATAGCGGTCAACGTTTTCCTTCGGCGCCTGATACGGCGTGTGCGGGGCGTTGAAGGTGAGGTAGAGATAGAACGGTTTGTCCGGGTCCTGCCCGTTGATGTATTTCACCGCATCATTGCCGATGAGCTGGGTCGTGTAACCCTTTTCTTTGACCGGCTTGTTGTTGCGGAACCAGTCGAGCACACCGGCGTCGCCGTGCGTGTAATAATCCAACTCACCGATCATCGCGCCGTATTGGTAATCAAAGCCGCGTTGCTTGGGCCAATACTTCGTATCGGCGTGGCCGAGATGCCACTTGCCGATGATGGCCGTGCTGTAACCGGCGTCCTTGAGACATTGCGGCATGAGCCACTCGTTGGTGTCGAGGCCGTAACCGGCGGGGCCAGGGATGACGATCGTTTGCAGTCCGTAGCGGAACGGATAACGGCCAGTCATCA
>JANPGB010000265.1:0-1789 GCA_031423695.1 Verrucomicrobiota bacterium | reverse complement strand
GGGGCCGCAATCAACCGTTAAGATGGAAGCCAATCCGGCCGATGTCATTGCTATCGGCGCTACCGCTCGGCCTGCCCATGCGAACGATACAAGCGAATGAGAAAATGGTTCAACAATCTTAGAGCATTTCCATAAAACATGTAGCTTGCGAGTAGGGGGCTGGCGTGGCAGGGTTGGGGCATGAAAGCCATTCCGGTGTCGGTGCGGGAACGGATTCTTCACCTTTACGAACAGGGCAAGAGTACGGCGGACATTGCCGCCAGCCTAGGTTACTGCGTGGCGGCCGTGCGGCGGGTGCGACAGCAGTTCAAGGTGCGCGGCACGTTGGTGCCGCAAACCGACCGCTGTGGTCGCAAGTCCCTTCTGACTGCGGCCCGCAAGACCCGCCTGCAACAACTGCTCGCCCGGCGGCCGGACGCGACGCTGGCCGAGCTGGGCGCGCCGTTCCAACGCCCCACCTCCACCATGGATCTATGGCTCCAACGGCTGGGCTGGAGCTGTAAAAAAAACGCTGCACGCCGCCGAGCAGTCGCGGCCCGACGTGGTGGCGCAAAGAAAACAGTGGCCGCAACGGCTGGCCGGCGTGCCCGCTGAACGGCTGGTGTTCTTGGATGAAAGCGGTGCCCACACGCAAATGACCCGGCGTCAAGGGCGCAGCCCAGTCGGCCAGCGGTTGGTCTGTGCCGTGCCCCACGGCCATTATCAGACGACCACGATGATTGCCGCCGTGCGGCTCCAAGGGCCACAAGCCCCGTGGCTGTTCGACGGGCCGATGGATGGCGAACTGTTTTTGGCCTGGGTGAAACAAGGACTGGTGCCGGGGCTGCAACGGGACGAGGTGGTCATCCTCGACAATCTGGCCACCCACAAAGTTGCGGGCGTGCGGACGGCCATAGAGGCCGCCGGGGCGCGGCTGGAGTATCTGCCGCCGTATTCGCCGGATCTCAATCCGATTGAAAACCTGTGGAGCAAGGTCAAACAAGGGATGAAAAGCCGGGCGCCGCGCACTGCCCGCCAAGTGTTTAAGGCCGCCGGCGCGGCCTTCGCCACCGTCACCCCGGAAGACTGCCGTGGGTTCTTTGTACACGCCGGATACGCTACGTCATTTATGGAAACGCTCTAAAATCTCCCCAGGCGGCAGCAGGAACTAATTTGCAAGAACTTCGGGTATTACCCAATCGCCGTTCAATCACCAGACAACTTAGGCCAATCGGTGATTGGCTAATTTAACCAGGGAAGCTAGGGAATGTATCTGCGCGCCCCCCCCCGACATCGGCTATTCCATCGTAAATCGAAACATGGTATGCTTGGCAATATGACCAAGCCAAAGAGGAAAAAGCGGGGACGCTATTTCAACATCGTCATCGAACGCGATCAGGCGGGTTATTACGTTGCCAGCGTGCCTGAACTTTACGGATGTCACACGCAAGCCAAGTCGCTTGATTCTTTGATGCAGCGTGTTCGCGAAGCCATTGCGCTTTGTCTCGAAGTCCGACAGGAAGTCGGACTTGGGGACGAATTTATCGGTGTTCAGCGCATTTCGGTGTAGCCAGTGACCAGACAGCCGCGTGTCACTGCTAAAAACCTCATTTGAGCACTTCACGTCGCTGGATTTGAAATAATTCGCATAAAAGGGAGTCACTATTACCTGAGAACCTGTTTGGAAACTCAATAATTGCGCCAGCGATGAAGCATGAGGCGGCACATGGCCAGATAGACGAAGGCTTCGGCCACCGGCGCTTTGCGCTCGTAGTCGCGGCTCAACCGGCGCGAACGCCCCAGCCAACCG
>JANPGB010000264.1:0-26104 GCA_031423695.1 Verrucomicrobiota bacterium | reverse complement strand
GCTCTGGGGCTTCGTGGACATGGCGGGCAAGCTGGTCATCAATCCACAGTTCGACGACGCCGACGCCTTCTCTGAAAACGTGGCCCGCGTGAAAATGGGCGGGCGCTGGGGTTTCATTGGCGGGGATAGAAAGTTTGTCATCAATCCGCAATTCGATGAAGCCGAAGCCTTCACCGACGGCCTGGCGCGCGTGAAGATGGGTCGCAAAATGGGTTACGTGGATGCCAGCGGAAAGTACGTTTGGAATCCAACAAATTAAATCATTACTCCGCGGCGGCGTGGTGTGGCCGGATCGGGAAGGGCTTCGGGCGCATCTCGGCGGTCCTCCAGGGCGTCGTCCTCCTTGGCGGGTGCGGCGATCTCCGTGTGAACAAATCGCCCGCGGTCCCGGGCGAGGCGGGGGCCGTCAAGGAGGCCATGCGGCGCAAAGACAAGATCGTTTTCTTATCCGTCCCGGAACTGGAGCACCGCAAGCCCATCCTGCTGCTGCTGCACGGCGCCACCGACGACCCTTCTGAGATGATGGGCATCGTCGCGGAATATCGCGAGCAATGCAGCGTGCTGCTGTATGCCTACAATTACCACCAGCCCATCAAAAAAGTGGCGGCTGACCTGAACGGCCAGTTGAAAATTCTGCGGGCCAGGATGCTCGCACAGGATCTGGCCGGCCTGACCATTGTGACTTATTCCTATTCGGCCTCGGTATTCCGGGAAGCCGTCTTAAAAGCCGACGACGCGGCTCTGTTTTCAGGGGTCTCGCTCATTCAAGTGGTTCCGACCGCCGCCGGCTCCTATCTGGCCCGGGGTTTGAAAAATCCCCTGGCCGCGTGGTTCACCGGTCTGGCCTCCAAACCCAGCGCGGTTGAAAACCCCTACGGCCGCATCGCGGCGGAACTCTGGGGGGCGGCGGGAAATCGGAAGTTTTGTGAGCGGATCCCCGCCGGCCAGGTGCAGAGCATCTTGATCCAGGAAGACCCGCATTCGGTGGACCGGATTCAGAACGCGGAAATTCGAAGGCGCTACCGCAACGGAATCGGCGACCGCGTGATGGTGATCCCGAAGTCCAGGGGGGCCACCCACGAATATTTTCCGAACGAACCTTTTGCGCGCGGCTATTTGCGAAAGGCTGTGACGGCCAGCTTCACGAACAGCCCGCCCGTTCGTGATCCGGTGGCCTTCAATGCTTCTGCCCCAGTAGATCCCACCAAGGCTGGCTTGAACCTGCATTTTGAAAACCCGCCGGGAGAACAGGTGGAATAACTTGTGGAAACGCTCGTAGAGGATTTTTTGCAATACCTGCGGCACGAGCGCGGGCAGGCGGAGCATACCCAGCGGGCGTACGCTTCCCAGCTCGGCAAGTTCATCGTCTGGGCCGGTTCGCGGGGCTTGACCGCGTGGCCGCAGGTGGAGTTGAAGCATCTCATGGAGTTTCTCCAATCCGAACGCGCGCGCGGGTTGAACCATGAGCCGGAGGACTCCACCAAACGCCTGAGCAGCGAAAGCGTCTATCTCGCCATCGCCGCGCTACGAGCTTTTTATCGCTTTGCGGAAAATGAAAAACTCCTGGCGGAAAACATCGCGGAACATTTGTCCCTGCCGAAACGATGGAAGCGCCTGCCCAAGGCCCTGACCCATCCGGAAATTGAAAAGCTCCTCACGCCGGAACCGCCCGAAACGCCGCAAAGTCTCTGTGATCAGGCCGTGCTGGAGCTGGCCTACGCCTCCGGCCTGCGACTTTCCGAATTGAAAAACCTGCGCCTTGAACAGCTCCATCTCGAAGCCGGTTTCATCAACGTCATCGGCAAGGGCAACAAGGAGCGCGTCGTGCCGGTGGGCCGGACGGCGGTGGCGGCGATGAATCGTTACCTCGCCGCCGGGCGGCCCGACCTCGTCACGCCGAAATCACCGGCGAATGTTTTTCTCACGCGACGCGGCACGCCGTTCGCCGCCGTGACGCTGTGGTTGCACATCAAGAACCGGGTCCGTCGCTCGGGCGTGGAACGGAACATCACGCCGCACATGCTGCGGCACAGCTTCGCGACGCATCTGCTGGAATACGGCGCGGACCTGCGGGTGATCCAGGAACTGCTCGGCCACGCGAGCATCAGCACGACGGAGGTTTACACGCACGTGGCGGGCAGCCGGCTGCGGGAGGTCCACCGCAGGTTTCATCCGCGGGCGTAAAGGTGTAAAACCGTGTCGCGCGAACGGCACAACGAAAAACGAAGGTTGAAAGTTCTTTCTTCCTTCGCCCGCCTCGCGCCCTTCGCGCGACAACTTCCCCGCTCACTCAAAATCGTAGATCACGGCCTTCTTGCACGTGGGCTTGAAAACTTTCTCCACGAACTCCAGATGCAGCGGATGCACCTGGTACGCCTGCTCCGCCTGCTTGTTTGGGAAGACGAGGTTTAGCGCCACCTGATAGCTCTGGTCCACAACCGGTCGCGCACTGGGCGACATTTTGCCGACGTGAAAGTGCAGCACGCCGGGGATGGGCTTCAGATATTTGTTCGCGCCGGCGACAAGCTCCTCGGCGGCCTTCGGCTGGGCGGGGTCGGTCCAGAATATGACGATGTGTGAAAACATGGTTTTAGTTTTTGGAGAATTTTGTTCAGAACGGCGGCCGGGGCAAGCCAGGAATTGGAATAAATCCGAACTCGGAAGCGGGGCCGCGGCGGCGATGGAGCGCAGGTTTCCAGCGGCCGTATCACCGATTTCCAATCGGCGGGTCGTTCAAGAGCGGGGGGACGCGTCCGGACGAACTGGGCGGCCCGCAGGCTGGAGGCGCTGCGATACAGCAGCCTGGGAGGTCGGCGCTACGAACGCCTGCCATGTTCAATCGTCCCCATGGGTTGCGGAACATTTGCCCCCGCGCTTAAAAAATGGCACGGTGAGGCCATGACGCCCCGTATTGTTTGCATCCTTGTCCTCGCACTTGTGGCGGCCGGCCAATCCGTCCAGGCCCAGGAGGATCTCGCCGACCGGATCGTGGATGAAAATTCAGATTGGAGAATCTCCGCCTCGCCGGATTGGAGTGAACCGCTTTCGACCAAGACTGCCAGCAAACTTCCACCCATAACCGCCGCGAACGGCCCCGTCACGCCCGCCGCGCATCAGCCCGCCGGGGCGCTCGCGGGCCGCATCGTCTTCATGAACTCCGGCCACGGCTGGACGTTTGATCCATCCTCCTGGCGCTTGCAGCGGCCCACCGCGTTGAACGCGATGAACGAGGACTACGGCAATCTGGATCAGTTGAATTTCTTTGCGACTTACTGCTTCAATGCCGGCGCGATCGTCGCCTCGATGCGCCCGCTCGGGCAGCAGACCAACGAGGTCGTGCTCGACAACATTCATCCAGCCGTCACGTTCGCCGGAACGTGGAGCGATAGCACTTCGACGATCTATTTCGGCAACCCCGGCGACGTGCCCTACCGCGTCGCGTCACTCGACTCGACGGAGACGGCCACCGCCACCTACACGCCGACCATTCCGGTGACGGGATATTATCCGGTCTATACCTGGGTGCGGCATGGATCGGATCGCGGCGACCAGCTTTATCGCATCCGCCACACCGGCGGCGAAACGCAATATCGCGTCCCGCACCACCTGGTGGGCAACGGCTGGATTTATCTCGGCGAATATTTTTTCAACGCCGGTTCCAACTCGGCCGGCGGCGCGGTCGTCGTCAGCAACCTGCGCGGGTCAACAAACGGCTCGGTGGTCATCGCGGATGCGATCCGGTTTGGCAACGGCATGGGCTCGGTGAATCGCGGCGGCGGGGTGTCCCGCTATCCCCGCGAAGAGGAAAGCTGCCGTTACTGGATTCAGGCCAATCTCGGCCAGGGCCAGTCCACCAACCTTTACGAAACCAGCGGCAACGACGAGCAGGACAGTTGGTCGGCGCCGGGCCGCATGTCGGCAGAAATGAACCGCGAACAATCGGGTTCAATTTACAAGCGCATTCACATCAGCTTTCACTCGAACGCCGGCGGCTCGCGCGGAACCGTCGGCCTGATCACCACCATCCCGACGCCCAACCAGACCACCTTGGCCAAACTTTGCGGGGCGTCGGTCAATGACGAACTGGTCGGGCTTGGCTCGCCGCCGCTGGAGTTTCCCTGGTCCAATCGCGGCACTAACATCACCTTCTCGGGCGGGTACGGGGAGATCAGCAACAACAATTTCGTGAACGAAATGGACGCCACCATCATCGAGGTCGCGTATCACGACAGTGCCACGGACGCGGCGCTGCTGCGCGATGCCAAGGCCCGCGCCGCCGTCGGCCGGGCGGCCATGCACGGCGTGGTCCGATACATGAACCAGTTCGACACGACCGATCCCGTGCCGCTGATTTACCTGCCGGAACCGCCGACGAATATCCGCGCCGCCGGCAGCCCCAACGGCCTCATCACCCTGGCGTGGGCCGCGCCGGTGAGTGTGGCCGGCAGCGGCGCGCCGACAAACTACCTCATCTACCAATCCACGAACGGCTACGGGTTCGGCAACGTGATTTCGGCCGGCACGCTGACCAATTTCACGATCACCAATCTCCCCGCCGGCGTGGATTATTATTTCCGCATCGCTGCGGCCAACGCAGGCGGCGAATCCTTGCCGTCCGAAGTCGTCGGCTGCCGCGCGCCGGCAGCGGCCGGCTCCACAAAAGTTCTGTATGTGAATGCGTTTGATCGTTTTGACCGGACCACGAATCTGAAGCAGGATCTGGTCGCGTTAAATTACGTTCCGCCCAACGGCACCGGCGGCAACGAACGCGTCCTGCCGCGCCGCGTCAACGCATTTGACTATGTCGTCGCCCATGGCAAGGCTCTCAACGCCTTCGGCGTCGCGTTCGACACCTGCCAGAACGAGGCGGTCAGCAGCGGCCTCGTGGTGCTGACGAATTATCCCATCGTCGTCTGGGCGTGCGGCAACGAATCCACCGCCGACGAAAGTTTCAGCAGCGCGGAGCAGGCGCAGGCCGCGCCGTTCCTGGCGGGCGGCGGGCATCTGTTCGTCTCCGGTTCCGAAATCGCTTGGGACCTGGATCGTCCGAGCGGCCCCACCACGGCGGACCGGAATTTTTTGCACAACCAGTTGCACGCCACTTACGCGGCGGACAGTTCGGGCGTCTGGAATTTCAACGCCTCGGCCAGTTCCATTTTTTCCAACAACGCCACGGGTACCTTCGATGACGGTTCTCGCGGAATCTATCTGGTGGGTTTTCCCGACGTGCTGACGCCGGCCGGCGGCGGCACGACCTCGGCGATCAGTTACCCCGGCGTTGCTAGCGGGGCGGCGGGAATCGTCTATGATGGTTCAGGCGGCGGCGGCAAGGTGGTCTATCTCGGCTTTCCGTTCGAGACCATCACCAGCGCGAGCGTGCGCAATGACTACCTGGCCGACGTGCTGAATTTTTTTGGCGCCAACAGCGCGGGGGGCAAACCCGTCATCGTCACGCAGCCGGCCGATCAAACCGTGCTGGCCGGCGGCACGGCGACCTTCAGTGTTGCCGCGGGCAGTGCCACGCTGATGGGCTATCAGTGGCGTTTCAACGGCACCAACTTCGTGGGTGGAAACACCAACCAGCTTCAACTCGTCAACGCGCAGCCCGCGCAGGCGGGAAATTACGACGTGGTGATCACCAATGTTGCCGGTGCGGTCACCAGCTCCGTGGCGAAGCTGACGGTAAAGACTTTCTTCACGGTGGAATCCTGGGGCTACAATGGCTTTGACCAATCGGTCTCCATGCCGGGATTGATCAACATCATCGCCATCGCGGCCGGCGGCTATCACAATCTCGCGCTGTCCAACAACGGCACCGTGTTCGCTTGGGGCAACAATCTCAATGGTCAATGCAATCTTCCTGCGGGACTCACCAACGTCACGGCCATCGGTGCGGGCGGCTATCACAGTCTCGCTTCGCGTGCGGACGGCCTGGTTTTTGCGTGGGGCGCGAACGATGCCGGCCAGACCGCGGTTCCCGCGAGCGCGACCAACGTGGTGGCGGTGGCTGGCGGCGGTTCGCACAGCCTCGCGTTGCGCGCGGATGGCGTGGTGATCGCTTGGGGCGACAACAGTTGGGGGCAGACCAATGTGCCCGCCGGGGCCACAAACCTTGTGGCCATCGCGGCGGGCGGTTCGCACAGTCTTGCCTTGAAATCCGACGGCACGGTCATCGCCTGGGGCAGCGACATCGGGCCATTCGGCGCCTATTCGGGTCAAACCGCCGTGCCGGGAAATTTGAACCAGGTCGTGGCGGTGGCCGGTGGGGGATTTCACAGCCTTGCCTTGAAAATGGGCGGCACGATTGTCGCATGGGGCGACACCTCGCTTGGCCAAACGACTATTCCACCCAGCTTGACGAACGCCACGGCTTTGGCGGCCGGCTCCGCGCACAGCCTGGCGCTGCGTTCCGACGGCACCGTCGTCGCGTGGGGAGACAATTTGTATGGCCAGAGCAGCGTGGATCCGGATCTCTCCGGCGTGGTGGCGGTGGCTGCCGGCAGTTACCACAGCCTCGTGTTGCGCGGACAGCCTCCCGTCGCGCCGCTGCTGACCAGTCCCGCCCGTAGCGGCGGGAGCTTCGCCGTGTCGGTTCCGACGACGCGCGGCAAGGTCTATTTCCTTGAGGCCAAGGGCGCGCTGACCGACGCACAGTGGACGCTGTTGACGGCCGTGCCGGGTGACGGTGGTTTGAAAATTCTCACAGACGCCAGCGCCGGAGCCGCGCAACGATTTTATCGTGTACGCCAGCAATAGCGCGGGCTGAAATCTCTGCTTTCTCTGCCGCCTGAATTCGTGTTTTAATCTTCATCTCTATGAGCAAAACAGCGTTGTTATTTGCCGGTCAAGGCGCGCAGGTCGTCGGCATGGGCCGCGATCTGGCGGAGAAATTTCCGTCGGCCAAAGCCTGGTTCGACCGCGCCAACGCCGCGCTCGGCTACGATCTCACCACGGTTTGTTTCAACGGCCCGGACGCGGAGCTGACCAAGACCGAGCACGCGCAGCCGGGAATTTTCCTCGTGAGCTGGGTCGCCTTTCAACTGCTCCAGGAGCAGGTGTCGTCGCTGAAGTTCGACGCCACCGCCGGGCTGTCGCTTGGCGAATTCACGGCATTGACGGCGGCAGGCGCGCTGAGTTTTGAGGACGGTCTGCGCATCGTGCGCCAGCGCGGCAAGTTCATGCAGGAAGCCTGCGAAGCCACCAAGGGCGGCATGGCGGCGGTGATCGGCCTGGACGAAGCACCGACGCGTGAAGTCTGTGCGCAAGCCGGCGTGGTGCTGGCAAACTTGAACTGCCCCGGCCAGCTTGTGATCTCTGGCGAGGAGGAAAAAATCATCCAGGCCTGCGATCTCGCCAAGGCCAAAGGCGCGCGGCGGGCGATTCCTTTGCCGGTCGTCGGCGCGTATCATTCGCCGCTCATGGCCAGCGCACAGCCCAAGCTGCAAGGCGAACTGGCCAAAGCCAAAATCACCTTGCCCGCCGTGCCGGTGATTTCCAACGTCACCGCCCAGCCCCACACCACGCCCGGCGAAATCAGCGCGCGGCTCGTCGAGCAGGTCACGTCGTCGGTGCTGTGGGAAAACTCCATGCGCCTGCTGCTCGCGCAAGGTTTCACGCGGTTCATTGAACTGGGGCCAGGAGCGGCGTTGAGCGGTTTCATGAAGCGCATTGATAAGAATGTCCAGATGCTGAACGTCGCTGACGCGGCGAGCTTGGAAGCAACCGTGAAAATCTTGGCGTAGTGAATTCGCTGCTGAGCCGCAGGGTGCGTGTAACCAACCGCTTTCGGCCCTGTGTTCCAAGCGCGCCGGTGGCCAAAGCCCGGCCGGAAATAATTCTGTTCATTTTGTTAATTCTGTCGAAACTTCCCTGAAGTTATGAGCCAACTAGCCAATCAAATTGCCGTCGTCACCGGCGCGGGCCGGGGAATCGGTCGCGCCATCGCGTTGAAATTCGCCGCCGAGGGCGCGGACGTCGTCTGCGTTTCGCGCACGCAGGAAAATTCTGACAAGGTCGCCGCCGAAGTCCGCGCCTTGGGCCGTAAAGCCTGGGCGCATGCGGTGGATGTTTCGGATTCCGCCGCCGTCCCCGCGGCCGCCGCAAAAATCCTGGCCGAGGCCGGACGGGTGGACATTCTGGTGAACAACGCCGGGGTCACCCGCGACGGCCTGCTCATGCGCATGAGCGACGCGGATTGGGACACGGTGCTGGACACGAATTTGAAGGGTGCGTTTCTTTTTACGAAAGCCTTCACGCGCGCCTTTCTCAAGCAGCGCTCCGGCCGGATCATCAACGTGGCTTCCATCATCGGCCTGATCGGCAACGCCGGGCAGGCGAACTACGCCGCCAGCAAGGCCGGCCTGATCGGCTTCACCCAGTCGGTGGCGCGGGAACTGGCGTCGCGCGGCATCACCGCCAACGCGCTGGCGCCGGGCTTCATCGAAACGGACATGACCGCCGCGCTGAACGAGGAGATGAAAGCGGAGTTGCTAAAGAAAATTCCTTTGAACACACTGGGCCAGGCGGAAGACATCGCGCACGCGGCGTTGTTCCTCGCCAGTCCGGCGGCGCGCTACATCACCGGCCAGGTGCTGGCCGTCGATGGCGGCATGGTGATGTAAGTCCGATGGACGGCCACCGCGCGGCAAAAAATTTCGATTCGAGGCTTGACGCCTTTTGAATCGTCGCATAGACCAACTGCAATTAACCGAAACCCGGAGAAAAACATGTCAGAAAAAACAATCGAACAGCGAGTCAAAGACATCATCGTCGAACAGTTGGGCGTGAACGCAGACCAAGTCACGCCGGACGCCAAGTTCATCGAAGACCTCGGCGCGGATTCCCTCGACACCGTCGAGCTGGTCATGGCGTTGGAAGAGGAATTCGGCAACGAAATCCCCGATGAACAGGCCGAAAAGCTCCAGAGCGTCGGCGATGTCATCAAATACGTCGAAGACACCCAGCAGAAATAACTGGCGGCAAACTTTCGGGGCAGCTTGAACTGGCGTCAGCTAAAGCTGCCCTTTTTTAATTTATGCCCGCCAACTGGAATCGCAGAGTCGTCATCACCGGCCTGGGTGCGGTCACGCCGCTGGGAAATGATGTTGGCACCTTCTGGCAAAACCTGATTGCCGGGCAATGTGGCATTGACCGGATCACCCACTTCGATGCCGCCGCGTTCGACACCCAGATCGCCGGCGAAGTGAGGAGTTTTGATCCGCTCCCGGCCTTTCCCTCACCGAAGGAAATCCGCCGCACCGACCGCTATTCCCAGTTCGGAATTTTCGCCGGCCACCAGGCGCTGCTGGATTCCGGCCTCGAGCTCGGCAAGGAAAACTGCGACGAGATCGGCGTCATCCTCGGCTCCGGCATCGGCGGCCTGGAGACCACCACCGAGCAGGTCAAGCTGCTGCTCGAACGCGGCCCCGGCCGCATCTCGCCGTTCACCATTCCCATGCTCATCGGCAACATGGCCTCCGGCCTGTTCTCGATGTACAACAATTTGCGCGGGCCGAACTTTGCCACCTGTTCCGCCTGCGCCACCGCCACGCACGCCCTCGGCGAAGCCTGGCGCACCATCAAAATGGGAGATGCCAGCGTCATGTTTGCCGGCGGCGCGGAAGCCACGATCATCCCCATCGGCATCGGCGGATTCTGCGCCATGAAAGCCATGAGCACGCGCAACGACGATCCGAAGACCGCTTCGCGTCCGTTCGACAAGGAACGTGATGGCTTCGTCATGGGCGAAGGCGCGGGCGTGCTGGTGCTGGAAGAACTCGAACACGCCAAGGCGCGCGGCGCGCGAATTTACTGCGAACTCACCGGCTACGGCAACACCGCCGACGCACATCATCTCACCGCCCCGTCCCCCGGCGGTGAAGGCGCGGCGCGCTGCATGAAGGTGGCCTTGCGCCACAGCGGCATGAATCCCGGCGATATCTCCTACATCAACGCCCACGGCACCTCCACGCCGCAGGGTGACATCGCCGAGACCACGGCCATCAAATCGGTTTTCGGCGACCACGCCCGCAAGCTCGCCGTCAGTTCCACCAAAGGCGCGACCGGTCACATGCTGGGCGCGGCGGGCGCGGTCGAAATGATCGTCTGCGCCAAGGCCATCCAGACCGACACCGTGCCGCCGACGATTAATCTGAAAAATCCCGACCCGGCCTGCGACCTCGACTACGTGCCGAACACCGCGCGTTCATTGAAGGTCAACGCCATCGTGAACAACTCCTTCGGCTTCGGCGGCCACAACGCCAGCGTGATCGCCAGAAAATTTGTCGGGTGATTTATGGCCCAGTCCAAGTTCATCTATCTCGGAGTTAAAGGCTCGGTGATAGCGTTGAACTCGGCGAACGGCCAGCAGTTCTGGGCCACTTCACTCAAAGGCGGCGAATTCGTGAATGTCGTCCTCGACGGCAACAACCTGTATGCAACCGCGCGCGGCGAGGTGTTCTGCCTCGATCCGCAAACCGGCATCATTCGCTGGCACAATCCGTTGAAGGGATATGGTTGGGGCTTGGTCAGCATCGCCGGTGAAGGTATCGCGCAAAACCTGACCGCTCTCGGAGCAGAAAAGCAGCGGCGTGATCAACAGCAGGCGGCGGCAGCCAGTGCTGCTTCGTAATCAATGCATGTTTGATTGTTGCGCATGAACTTTCTCGCTCTCATCGAATCCAAGCGCGAAGGGGGAGTTCTCCCGGCGAAGCAGATTCAAGAATTCATCCGCGAATTCACCGCCGGGAAAATTCCCGACTACCAGATGGCCGCGTTGCTCATGGCCATCTATTTTCGCGGCCTCGACACCGCCGAGACCACCGCGCTCACGCTCGCCATGCGCGATTCCGGCGACGTGCTGAAATTCCCCAAGGACAAACGCCCGCTCGTGGACAAACATTCCACCGGCGGCATCGGCGACAAGGTTTCGCTGCCGCTCGCGCCACTGCTCGCGTGTCTCGGCTTCCGCGTGCCGATGATTTCCGGGCGCGGCCTTGGTATCACCGGCGGCACGCTCGACAAGCTGGACTCCATTCCCGGCTTCAAAACGTTGCTGCCAGCCAAGCGCATCAGCGAAATCGTCCAACGCGTCGGCTGCGTCATCTGCGGCCAGACCGAGCGCATGGTGCCGGCGGATAAAAAAATATACTCCCTGCGCGACGCGAGCGGCACCGTGCCGAGCATCCCGCTCATCACCGCCTCGATTCTCTCCAAGAAGCTCGCGGAAAGTCTGGACGCGCTCGTCCTCGATGTGAAGTTTGGCTGTGCCGCCTTCATGCAAACCAAAGCCGACGCCGGCAAACTTGCGCAGGCGATGGTCGCGCTCGGCAAACAATGTGGCGTAAACACCCGCGCGATTTTGACGGACATGAACACGCCCGTGGGCCGCGCCGCCGGCAACTGGCTGGAAGTGAAGGAGAGCGTCGCATGTCTCGAAGGCAAGGGTCCGGACGACCTTCGCCAGCTCGTCATCACCTTCGCTGCGCATTTGCTGGTGCAGACGGGCAAAGCCAAATCCGTCACCGCCGCGCACCAGCTCGCGGAGGATTGTTTGAGTTCCGGCGCGCCGCGCAAAAAGTGGGATGAGATGCTAGCGGCCCAAGGCGCGGATTTGAAAGCCTTCAACCGAAAGCTCGACCTCGACTCCACCGCCCCAGTCGTGCTTGAATTGAGATCACCGACGGCGGGTTTTGTTTCCAAGTGCGACGCGCGCATCATCGGCGAAGTCATCCGCGATCTGGGCGGCGGGCGCTTGACGAAGGACTCCACAGTCAACTTTGACGTGGGCATTGACCAGCTGGCCAAACCCGGCGAGCGCGTGAAAAAGAGTTCCGTGCTGGCGCGCATTCACGCCACCGATCAAGCGCAGGCCAGAGCCGCGCTGGTCCGGCTCAGGGCGGCATTTTAAATTTGTCCCCGGCCGCAGAAAGTCGCGCCCCTGATTGCAGAAAGCCTGAGCTGACCTCCGAACTTCGCCCGCGCTAGCTGATTTTTTCCCAGATCACGATGTCGGGAAATGCCACGCAGAGTTCGCCCACGCGCGGCAGCAAGGCCTGGATCTGCGCGTTGGCCAGGTGCGCGTCGAGCTGCGCCTTGCTCGCCCAGTTTTCGTGGAAGAGAAATTTCGCCGGATTTTCCGGCGAGACATGCAGGTCGTAGTTGATGCAGCCGGACTCTTGGCGAGTGGTTGCAACGAGGCCGACCAACGCTTTTTTCAATTCCGCTTCCTGGCCCGGCTTGGCTTGAAAGGTGGCGACGACGGTGATGGTTTTCATAGTTTTAACAACCAAGGAACAAAGCAACCAAGCTGGGCGGACTTCGTTCCTTGGTTTCTTTGTTGTTTAATCTTGTTCTAGCCCAGTGATTCCAAAATCTGCTCCGCTGCTGCTCGCGGGTTCTCCGCCGCGTAAATCGGGCGGCCCACCACGAGCCAGTTCGCGCCCGCTTGCATGGCTTCGCGTGGCGTGAGCGTGCGCTTCTGGTCGTCGGCTTTCTCCGCGCCGGTGCGGATGCCCGGTGTCACCAGTTGAATTTGCGGGGGCAGAATCTTGCGCAACACCACCAACTCCAGCGGTGAACAGACCAACCCGCGCAGGCCGGCCTTTACCGCCAGTTGCGCGAGGCGGGTGACTTGTTTCTCCGTGTCCGGTTCGCTGCCAATTTCCGCAAGCGTCTCGTGGCTGGAACTGGTCAGCACGGTCACACCGAGGACAAGCGGCACGGGCAGGCCCAACAATTTCGAAGTGTCCTGGGCGGACTTCTCCGCCGCGCGCATCATCTCCGCGCCGCCGCTGGTGTGGACGGTGAGCATTTGCACGTCGAGCTTCACAGCGGAGGCCACGGACTTGGCCACGGTGTTGGGGATGTCATGAAATTTCAAATCAAGAAAGACGGCTGCGCCGGTGTCGCGCACACGACGGACAATGTCCGGTCCGGCGGCAGTGAACAGTTCGCCGCCGATCTTGAATGCGCCGACGGCGGGCGCAATTTCCTTGGCCAGCTTCAGCGCCTGTTCCACAGACGGGACATCCAGCGCGGCGATAATGGGGTTTCGCATGGCGTGAATATCAAAGTCCGGGCGAAGGAACGAAAGCCAAAAATGATTCTTGGCTCAAAGGGTGGAGGTTGCGCGGTAAAACCGTTGCGGCGAAGTGGTGGACTGGGGGTCGATGAATTTGAAGGTTCCGCCGGCCGAAGTGGTGTTGGTGAAAGCGGATATCCAGCTCGTCAGGTTGGTTGAAATTTGGATGACGCAGGTGCGGTTGGGTCCACTAGTCAGCAGAAGCTCGAAGGGGGTGCTGGCTGCGGTCGAAAACGCGGTCAATTTGATCGGCGGGTTGAGCGCGTTGCGCAGGTTGAGACGTCCGCCGGTCACGCATTTGCCGGCCAGCCCGGGCAGCGGGTCGGTGGCCTTCAGCACGCGGGCGATGATCTGCTGATACGTTTCGGTGGGAAACTTGGTCAGCATCAGCGCCAGCGTTCCAACCACGTACGGCGCGGCAAACGAAGTCCCGGATTGGGCGATATAAAAAGTGTCGGTCGGGCTCCAGGTCGAATAAATGTTCTCACCTGGAGCTGCCAGGTGAACACTGGTCACGCCAAAATTCGAACTGGCGGCCAGCGTGTCGGTTTGGGTGGTGGAGGCGACGGTGACGACGTTGTCGAAATGGTAGCTCGCGGGAAAAGTGGGGCTGAGATCAATGTTGGCGGCGCTATTTCCGCACGCGGCGACGACGATGATGTTTGAGTCACGCAGGCTGTAAACCGCGTTGGACAGCGCGAGCGAATTCGTGAAGCCCCAGCTCGCATTGATGATGCGCGCGCCGTTGGTGCGGGCGTAATCCATGCCGGTGATGACCGCCGAGATGGAGCCGATGCCGGAGCTGTTGAAGCATTTGCAGGCCAGGATTTGTGTGCGCCACGCCACGCCGCAGACGCCTTTGCCGTTGTTGCCGACGGCACCCAGCACGCCCGCAACCAAAGTGCCATGGCCGTTGTCGTCGTCCGGGTTGGTGTTCCCGGCGACGACGTTCAGCCCGTGGCTGCCATCATTGGGATTGGTCCACATGTTGGCGGCCAGGTCTTCATGGGTGTAGCGCACGCCGGTGTCCAGCACGGCCACAACGATGTTGCTGGCGGCGGTCAGCACCTCCCAGCCGCCCGGCGCGGAAATCTTATCCAAGCCCCAGAGCGTGTGGTCCAGATATTTTGGATCGTTTGGGGTCGTGAACACATGTCCGAAGTAATCCGGTTCGGCGAACTCGACCAGGCCGCTGCTCTGGTATTGGGCGATGAGGCTTTGCGCTGTTTCGCCTTTGGGAACTCTCAGGAGTTGGAGGTTGCTGACGTGGGAGAACGTCCTCAAAACTTCCGCCGAACGCGTAAGGTGAAAGTTCGCCAGCGCAGTCGGGCTGACGCCGGGCTTCGGCTGGATGAAGATATGGTCCTCGCGGAAGCCGTCCCGATCGGAGCTCTGCCCCCAGCCGGCAGCCTGGGCGAAGGCGAAACACAGAACGAGGCGGGCCAGCCGGAAGAGGGACGGGAGCGCGTCCAGAAATCGGTGCAAGCTCAAGGACAAAATCACGCGGCCCATCCACCGAAGGTAGCAGAACCGGCCGTCGGCTCAACTTTTTCCCCGCTGAACCACGGTTGCAATTCAACCGCCCGTCGGTAATCTCTGCGCACCATGAAAACAGACAAGCCAGTGATGGACCCGGAATTGAAACGGCGGATTCAGGAGTTGATTGATTTCAAAGGCGGAGGAGCCAACCAGGAGAACGTGGCGGACATCATCGATAACGCGCTGAAAATTTTGACCGATGTGCAGGACACCGGCGATGTGCGCGTGATCCAGACCGCCGTGCGCGAGTTGCGGTATGCGTTCAAGATGTTTGCGCCCTACGCCGACACGCGCAAGGTGACGATCTTCGGCTCGGCGCGCACGCAGCCCTCCAAAATGGAATATCAACAGGCCGCCGAGCTGGGCCGCAAAATCGCCGAGGCGGGGTTCATGGTCATCACCGGCGCGGGCGGCGGCATCATGCAGGCTGGCCATGAGGGCGCGGGGCCGGACAAAAGTTTCGGCGCGAACATCCGGCTGCCGTGGGAGCAGAGCGCCAATCCGGTCATCCAGAACGACAAGAAGCTGGTGACGTTCAAATACTTTTTCACGCGTAAATTGATTTTCATCCGGCACTCGGACGCGATTGCGCTGTTTCCGGGCGGGTTTGGCACGATGGACGAGGGCTACGAGGCGCTGACGCTCATGCAGACGGGCAAGGGCCAGTTGATGCCGCTGGTGTTGGTGGACCGCCCGGGCGGCACGTATTGGAAGACGTGGGACAAGCACATCCGCGAACATCTGTTGCGCGACCAGCTGATTTCGCCGGATGACCTGAACCTTTATCAGATCACGGACGACACGGATCAGGCGGTGAAAATCATCACGCGGTTCTACCGCAATTTCCATTCGAGCCGCTTCGTGAAGGACTTGTTCGTCATCCGGCTGAAACATGCCCCCTCGGAATCCGCGCTGGAGGCGCTGAACGAGGATTTCGCCGACATCATCCCCGGCGAGCGGATCCGGTCCATCGAGCCGACGGCGGAGGAAATCGAACATGGCGAGCATCTGGAACTGTCGCGCATCGCGTTTGGTTTTAACCGGCGCGACTACGGGCGGCTGCGGCAGTTGATTGACGTGCTGAACGGACTGTGAAACCAGTCCCTGCTGGCGGGCCTTGCGCGTAGCGCGCGTTCGAACTGCCGCCAAGCTTTCCTAGTCCACCTGCGGCAGGTGCCGGAGCGCGTCGTCCAGGTCCGCATGGGCCTTCTGCACCCAGTCCTCGGCCCAGAACAAATTGCAGCTCGTCTCGGCGCGGAGCAGCCGCCAGTGGGCCTGCTCGAGCGCGGCCGGATCCCGACCCAGCTCGCGCAGGCGCGAACGCAGGGCGTGGAAGGCGGCGCTGACTTCATGGATGCGGGTGAGCGTCTGCTTCTGCGCGTCGGAACCGGTCCACTGCATGAAATCCGCGCCGTGGTGCCAGCCGGTGTTCCACGCGCCGGTACGGACTTTAACCTCGCCTTGCGCGCCGTGCAGGTCGAGATATTCGTGGATGAAGACCGGCTCGATTTCCGTCTCGCCGGCCCGCACCTTGTCGAGCAGGTCGCGATAGCAGACATTCCAGAAATTGGCCTTGTCGTTGGCGTTGCGGAACCAGCCGCCGTTGTCGCCGTCGGTGGCGGTCATCACCAGCGGCGGGAAGTCGCAATGCTTCGTGCGTTCGTGGACTTCGTTCATGAACCAGCCCGCGTCCATGCCGGACTGCTGGGCGTCGGATAATTCGCGGTCACGGACCACGACCACGATCTCCGCGCCTTCGAATTTTGCGATATGCGGACGGTAACGCATCTCCTGCCAGCTCATTTCCCCGACCGGCTCGATGTAATTGCTGTCCACCATCACGTAGCGGTAGCCGAGTTTTTTGAGCAGCGGGATCAGCTCCATGCTGAAGCCCATCTCCGGCGGCCAGAAGCCCTGGAAATCGGTGCGCCAGAACAAATGTTTGGCGATGCCTTGCCAGCGGACGAGTTGCTCCTCGCGGTCGGCGGCGGGGATCAACGGCAGCACGGGATGATAGTAGCCGGTGCCGAGGACTTCAAAGATCCGGCGGTTTTGCAGATGCCAGAGCAGCTCGCCGCATTTGACGATGCCGTGGACGCGTTCCTGAAACGCGGGATTGGAAAGGGTTTCCAGCAAGGTGCCCGAAAGATTCAGATGCACCTTGGCGATGCCTTCATAGTCCCACAGCGAGCGTGGCATCCGGTCAATGGCCCAGAGCAGTTCTTTCGCGGCCCACTCCTCGGTGGCAAGCAGGTGCTCCAGATTTCCGGGCGGCTGGTGGAAGTTCAGCGTGAGCGCGTGGAAAACTTTTCGCATGGCAGTTAATTTTTTGTTTTCAGCCCTGGCGCCCCATGCCCCCGCCGAATATTCCATGGCCTGCCAATGTCTGGCGAAGGAACGGTCGGCTGGGGGATTGTGACCATGAATTTATTTGGTCGGTTTGTTTTCGCTGGCCGTTGTTGTCGCGCGATACAGGAAGAACAGCACGCTCATGCCGGGCAGCGACACATCAATCGCCTGGGGCCGGCCGTCCCACTTGATCGGAGTCGTCTTCAGTGGCTCGGGATGGCCTTCGCCGCCGCCGCCGTATTTTTTGGCGTTGGTATTCAGCGTTTCGACCCACAACCCTTCGCGCGGCACGCCGACGCGGTAGTTGGGCCGTGGCACCGGCGTCATGTTGGCCACGACCAGCAGGATGTCGTCCGGGTTCGTGCCGTGGCGGACAAAGCTGATGACGCTGTTGTTGCCGTCGTTGTTGTTCACCCACTGGAAACTTTTGTAATCGTAATCCGACTCCGGCAGAAATTTTTTCTCCAGATAGAGGCGGTTCAGATCGGCGACGAGCAGGCGCACGCCTTCGTGGTCCAGGTATTGCAGCAGATGCCAGTCTAGGCTTTTGTCATAAGCCCATTCTGCGGACTGCCCGAATTCGCAGCCTATGAAGAGCGTCTTCTTGCCGGGCCAGCCCCACATCCACGCGTACAGCGCGCGCAGTTGCCGCGCCTTGTCGGGCATGTGGTCGGCCCCCATCTTGAGCATCATGGAACCCTTGCCGTGGACGACCTCGTCGTGCGAGAAGGCCATCATGAAGCGCTCGGTGTTCTGATAAATCATCCCGAAGGTGAGCTGGTTGTGCTGCCACTTGCGGTGGATGGGATCCTTCTTGAAATACTCCAGGGTGTCGTGCATCCAGCCCATGTTCCACTTGAGATTGAATCCCAGGCCCTGATCCTTGGCCGGCTTGGTGACGCCGCCCCACGCGGTGGATTCCTCGGCGATCATCAGCGCGCCGGGAAAATATTTATGCACCGTGGTGTTGGCATAGCGAAGCAGTTCGATGGCGTCCAGGTTTTCGCGACCGCCGTACTTGTTGGGAATCCACTGGCCGGCCTTGCGCGAATAATCCAGATACAACATGGAGGCGACCGCGTCCACCCGCAGGCCGTCAATGTGATAGCGATCCAGCCACGTCATCGCGCTGCCGACGAGGAAGCAGCGCACCTCGGGGCGGCTGTAATTGAAGATCAACGTCCCCCAGTCCTGGTGCTCGCCCTGCCGCGGATCCTGATGTTCGTAAAGATGCGTGCCGTCAAAATGCGGCAGCGCAAAAAAGTCCTTGGGGAAATGCGCCGGCACCCAGTCCATCAGCACGCCGATGCCCTGCCGATGCAGGGTGTCCACCAGAAACATGAAATCCTCCGGCGTGCCGTAACGGTGCGTCGGCGCGTAGAAGCCGGTGACCTGGTAGCCCCACGAACCACTGAACGGATATTCGGCCAGCGGCATGAACTCGACATGCGTGAAGCCCATCTCTTTGACGTACCCGGCGAGTTCCGTGGCGATCTCGCGATAGGTCAGGGGGCGGTTGCCATCATCGGTGTTGCGCCGCCAGGAGCCGAGGTGGACTTCATAAACCGACACCGGCTGTTTGAGCCAGTCCGTCTTTTCCCGTTTCGCCATCCAGTCCTGGTCGTTCCATTTGTATTTGTTCGTGTCCCACACCACCGAGGCGTTGTTGGGCGGGCTTTCAAAATACGCTCCGTACGGATCGGTCTTCAGCCGCAACGCGCCGTGGCGCGGCACGATTTCATACTTGTAGAGCAGCCCCTCCTGAAGTCCCGGAATGAAAATCTCCCAGACGCCGGAATTGCCCAGTGACCGCATCGGAAAGTAGCGCCCGTCCCACCGGCACCAATCCCCGACCACGGACACGCGGCCCGCGTTGGGCGCCCAGACCGCGAACGACACGCCGCGCACGCCGTCAATCGTGCGCAAATGCGCGCCGAGCTT
The DNA here is from genome assembly GCA_031423695.1 of Verrucomicrobiota bacterium. Taxonomy (GTDB): domain Bacteria; phylum Verrucomicrobiota; class Verrucomicrobiia; order Limisphaerales; family CAIQOK01; genus CAIQOK01. The sequence goes on along the minus strand of JANPGB010000264.1, from coordinate 7,194 downwards.
TTGGTAGATGCGCTGCTCCGTGCCTTCGTTGAACAGATACAAATCCTGGTTGCTCAACGTGGGCAGGAAACGGTACGGGTCGGAAAACTGCCGGATTTCGCCGTTGGTTTTGCGGACGCGAAGCGAGTAGCGGAAGACCTCCGGTCGGTCGGGCAGGAACACCTCGAAGAAACCGAGCGCATCGCACTTCTCCATCGGCACGCGCCGCTCCTTGCCGCCCTCGCCCTCCACGACCTCGCAGGCCTCGGCGTCTTGCAGCAATGTGCGCACGACCACGCCGAGTTTGCCCTGGTGTGTGAGCGGGTGCATGCCGAGCAGCGCGTGGGGTTGCGCGTTCTGGCCAAGCAGCAGCGAATCCAGTTCTTTTTTGGTGGCGATCATGGTGTGTCTATTCGTGCTGCTGGTTTACTTCTCGCGGATGTGGTCGTAGATGTTCATGTAATGCTGCCCGGGATGGTTCCATGAATAATCGCAGTTCATCCCGTTGACCATCAGATGCCGGAAATGATCCGGGAACTGATAGTAACAGCCCAGGGCGCGATTGAGCGCCGATTCGATGCCGGCATTGTCCGCCGCCTGAAAGACGTAGCCGTTGCGCTGGTGCAGGGGAAGGTTCGAGTAATCCTTGTCAAACACCGTGTCTGCCAGTCCGCCCACCGCGCGCACGATCGGCACCGTGCCGTACCGCAGCGAGATGAGCTGCGTCAGGCCGCACGGCTCGAAATGGCTCGGCACCACCATCAGGTCCGCGCCCGCGTAGATGAGATGCGCCAGCTCATCGCTGTAGCCGATTTCCAAATGGCAGTCGGGGCTGTCGTTCAAATGCTTCTTGAGCCCCCAGAAATGATCGTTGATGGTCTTGTCCGGACTTTCGCCGAGCAGGACGAATTGCGCGCGGTTGTTTAGCGCATGGAAAATCGCGTGCCGCACCAGTTCCGGCCCCTTCTGCGGATCCAGCCGGCCGATGAACGCGACGATCGGCTTTTCGTTGTCCGCCAGCCAGAGCCGCTGCCGCAGGGCGCGCTTGTTTTCGTATTTCTTCTCAATCGTCTTGGCGCTGTAGTTACTTGGTATGTGCGGATCCTTTTCCGGATTGAACATGTCGTAATCCAGCCCGTTGAGCACGCCGCCGTACTTGAGATGATGCGTGTGCAGCGTCGGCTCCAGCCCGAACGCCTGGCCGCCGTCCTTCGACTCCCAGGCATGGCGCGGGGAAACGGTCGTGGCGAAGTTCGAGTAAACAATCCCGGCCTTGGTCAAGTTCAACGCCAGGGGATTGCCATTGTCGCGCATCCGGTCGTAATGAAAGAAATGCTCGGGCCGGTTCAACCCGGTCGCGCGCAGCACCTGTTCGCCCGTCAGCCCCTGATGTTTGAAATTGTGGATCGTGAAACACACGCGCGGATGCCGCATGCCCAGGTGCTGGTACATTTCCCACAGCAGCACCGGCGCGAGCGCGGTCTGCCAGTCATGACAATGAATGATGTCTGGGTGCTTGCCCGTCTTGAACAGGAATTCCATCGCCGCCCGGCAGAAAAACGCGAACCGCATCACGTCGTCGCTCTGGCCGTAATAAACGCCCCGGTTGAAAAACCGGTCCTGGGAATGCGGGTCAATGAAGTAACACTTGCGCCCATGCACGAACCCAAACCACACCGTCGTGTCAATCACCCCGTTGAACCACGGCACTTGCAAGTGCTCGTAAGCCTTGGTCAGCCCCCAGATGTGGTGGTACCGCATGCAGTCGTACTTGGGCAGAATGATCTCCACCGCGTTGCCGCGCAGTTCCAATTCGCGGCTCAAGCCGCCTACCACATCTCCCAGGCCGCCCACCTTTGCGACCGGCGTCAGTTCCGGTGTGAGCATCACGACGAACATTGGCTTGATGGTGCGCTGCGCTGATGGGGGTGGCTGCGGTGTTGGCGCGGCCGTTTCGGCCTTCACAGCCGCTTCTTCGATCGCCGGCAAATCTTTTGCGATCTTCGCCTCGGAGGTGCTTTCGACTGGCGGACGTGCCGGTGCCGGCGCCGGTGGGGGAGATTTCTTCAGTTTGCCGCCGCCCGTCGGCACCGGGCTTGGAACTGTTGGCGCGGGGCCGGCTGTCACTGGCGTTGATTTTGGAACCTGTACCTTGCTGAAGGGCGCGGGCACGGCGCCGCGTTCGGCGGTGGGTGCCGGCGGTGTCATCGCGGGGCGCGGGGGGGCGGGTTCAGGTTTGGTTGCCGGGATCTCCAGATGGAGCGCATCCAAGGCGGCCCCAAGCGAAACCAGAGGCGCTGGCGGCGGGGGCGGTGTTGCGATGGTAATTTGTGCGGGCGCAACTTTTGGTTCTGGGACGGGTCCCGAGGGCATCAGCATTTCGGACTTGCTAGCGTTGTCCACCGGTTGAGGCGCGGGTTTCTCCGGCTCGGGCGACTTGTCGCCGGGAGTCGGCCGCGCCGGTTCCGTCGGCTTCAACTCAGACTTCTGCCGATTGTCCGTTGCGGAAATCGTCTTCGCCTCGCCTTTGATTTCTGGAATTGTCGGCGCTTGAGCCGGTTTCACCAGCACGGCGGCTGCGACCGGCCCGGGTTGTACGGCTGGGGTTTCGTTCCTGGGTTTTAAGGCTGCCGACGAGGCGGCCGAAGTAGGGGACGGAACGTTCGCCTGATGACTGGAATGAGCTCCCGCTGGCGACTGGACCAAAGCCGGCTCCTTGGGTGGACTACCGAGCTGCGATTTTCCTTTGGATCGTCTCGATGTCATGGCATTGGGCTTAAGATTATCTTTACGCGGCGTGCAACGGCTCCACCTTAGCTATCTGAGTCAAGATGCAAAAGCGAAATGTTTTTCTGGTTCGGGCGCCGCCCGGGAAAAAAAGTTTGCCAAGGCCGCGGCCCCGACTTAACTGTTCCGCATGACCGAGACGATCCTCACGGACAAAAAAGATCTCTGGCTGGGCGTGGAAAAAACACACGCCGTGGCGGGGTTGGAAGTGACGTTGCGGCTGAAAAGCAGCGCGAATTATGTGCTGCACTGGGGCGTGGCCCGCCGTTGTCCCGGGACCTGGCAGCTGCCGCCGGAACACATCTGGCCGGCGCGGACCCGCGCGTTCAGCGGGCAGGCGGCGCAAACCTCCTTCACCACCGAGGGCGGCGAGCAGCGGATCACCCTCCGCCTGGACGAAGGCACGCCGGCGGCCTTTCTCGTGTTCGACTTGTTCTGCCCGGAAACGAGCCGCTGGGAAAACAACGGCGGCAAGGATTTTTACCTTCCGCTGCCGGAATTCAAAGCGGACGCGCCTGCGCCGGCCCAAATTCTGGATCGGGAAATAAAAAACTCCGAAGTTTTACACCGCCAGATCGTGCCCCTCGATTCGGCGGAAGAACTGGCCGTGGCCGTCACGCGCGAGGGGAGTGGTTTTCAGGCGGTGCTGCTGACGGACGCGGCCGGTCCGCTGGTGTTGCACTGGGGTGTGACCGACCGTGCGCGTTCGCCATGGCGGCAACCCGTTCCGGAGATTTGCCCGGCCGGCACGACGGTGTTCGACGCGACGGCGGCGCATACGCCTTTTGAGGATTTCCAACAACTGCGTCGCTTGAAATTTATTTTTCACGAGGCCAGCGCGCCGGCCGGCCTCAGCTTTGTCCTGCACCAGCCCGCCACGAAACAATGGCTGAAACATCGCGCGCAAAATATTTTCGTCCCCGTCGCACCGCGCCAGCCGGCCGCGGGTGATTTGTCCGCGCTCGCCGGACAGATCGTCGAAGGCGAGATGGGCCACCACGGCTGGACGTTGATGCACCGGTTCACCCTGTGCCACGAGTTGATTGAGCAGGTGCGCGACGCGCGCGACGGCTGGGTGACGCTGTTCGTCTGGCTGCGCTTCTCCGCCGTCCGCCAGCTCACCTGGCAGCGCAATTTCAACACCAAGCCGAAGGAGCTGGCCCATGCGCAGGATCGGCTGACGCTCAAGCTCGCGTCGCTCTGGCGCCAGCAGCCGGGCAACCGCGATTTGATCCGCCTTTGCCTCATGGGCGTCGGCCGCGGCGGCGACGGCCAGCGCATCCGCGATGAAATTCTGCAGATCATGCACCGCCACCACATCAAGGAGGTTGGCGGCACCTGGATGGAGCAATGGCATCAGAAGCTGCACAACAACACCACGCCCGATGACATCGTCATCTGCGAGGCGTATCTGGCCTTCCTCTACAACCACGGGGATCTCAGCCGTTATTTCGAGACGCTCACCGCCGGCGGTGTAACGAAGGAGCGACTCGCCAATTTCGACCGGCCCATCACCAATCAGCCGGAGTGGCATCCGCATCTGCGCGACGCGTTGCTGCACGACTTCGGCAACTATCTCCGGCTGCTCAAGTCCGTCCACTCCGCCACGGATCTCGAAACCGCCGCCAACTCCGCCGGCCACTTGCTCGACGGTGGCGCGCGGGACGCCCTGAATTTCATCCGCCATCAATTCCGCAATCCCGGCACCTCCGTCACAGATCTGGTGGCGAGCATCAGCGCCGCGCGCAAAAATGTCGTGGCCCGGCTCGAACACGAAGCCGACGCGGGCAGTGCGCGCGAACTGCTCTGCCTCGATCTGGCGCTGGAAGAGGTGTTGCGCGTGGTGATCGAGCGGAGCATCCATTCCGGCTTTTCCGGCGAGCAACTGTTCGAACTGATTGAGCGCGTGCTGGAAAATGTGCGGCTGCTGGCGGACAACGCCGAACTGGCGCAGTGCCACCGCGAGTGGCAGCGGCTCCCGCCGCAAAACCGCTTCAGCCCGGACTGGTCGTTGCACGCCAAGGCTGCGTTGGACCGTCTCGGCCGCGCCCTGGCCGACGGCATTGACCGCAGCTATCAGGAACTGCAGCCCATGGCCGAACAGCTGGGCCAGGCTTTCAACGCCGATGAATGGGCCGTGAAATTATTTTCCGAGGAGGTCGTGCGCGGCCAGCCGGCGTTCGTGTTGTCGCTGCTCATCCGCCATCTCGATCCGATTTTGCGCAAGCGCGCGAAGCTCGGCGACTGGCAGATCATCAGCCCCAGCGCGGCGACTGGCCAGATCGAGGTCGTCGAGTCGTTGCGGGAAATCCAGGGAAAGAAATTCGCGCAGCCGACCCTCATCGTCGCGGAAAAAGTCCACGGCGACGAGGAGCCGCCCGAAGGCGTGCGCGCGGTGATCACGCCGAGTTCGGTGGATCTAGTTTCGCATGTCGCGGTGCGGGCGCGCAACGCGAACCTGCTGTTCGCGACCTGCTATGACCGCGCCAGCTTTGACCGGCTGCGCGCGATGAAGGGCAAGCTCATCGAACTCAAGGTTAATGCCGCGGGGGACGTTTTGATCGCCGAGTCGTTGGGCGCCGCACAGAAATCAAGCGCAGCCCAAACGCCGACGGCACCAGCGAAAAAAATCCCGCGCGCCAAGCCGACGCTGCAGCCGCTGCGACTGAAAGAGTTCGCCCGCGGCGCGGTTGGAGGAAAATCATTTCATCTCAAGACGCTCGCGGAGAAGTTGCCGGACTGGATCCGCACGCCGCGCTCGCTGGCGCTGCCCTTCGGCGTGTTTGATGCCGTGCTGGCCGCCAAAGAAAACGCCGCGAGCACGGCGCGTTATCGGCAGTTGGTTGGCGGGATTCAAAAAGATCCGGTGGCGCAACTGGTGGAGGTGCGGAAGTGCATTTTAGACCTGAAGCTGCCCGAAACTTTGCGCGCCGACCTCCAGCGCATCATGCAGGGCGAGGGCCTGCCGGTGCCGGCAGACTGGCAGCTGGCGGCGAATCGGATCAACCAGGTGTGGTCGTCGCAGTGGAACGACCGCGCGTATTTTAGCCGGCAGGCGCGCGGCTTCCCCCACGACGCGGTGCAGATGGCCGTGCTGATCCAGGAAGTGGTCGAGGCCGAATACGCGTTCGTGCTCCACACGGTCAATCCGATCAACGGCAACCGCGACGAACTCTATGCCGAGATCGTCCGTGGTCTCGGTGAAACGCTGGTGGGAAATTATCCCGGCCGCGCGATGAGCTTCCTTTACGCAAAGAAAACCCAGAGCGCGGCGGTGCTGGCTTATCCCGGCAAGAGTGTGGGACTTTTTGGCGGCGGCCTGATTTTTCGTTCCGACTCGAATGCGGAGGATCTGGCGGGCTACGCCGGCGCAGGCTTGTATGACAGCGTGCTGCTGCAGCCGCCGCGCGAGGAGACGCTCGATTACACCGGCGACAAACTGGTCTGGGACGACGCTTTCCGCACGGACTTTGCCGGCAAGATCGCCGCGCTATCCGGCGCGGTGGAGCAGGCGTTCGACGGGCCGCAGGACATCGAAGGCGCGTTCGCGGCGGGGAAATTTTTCGTGGTGCAGTCGCGGCCGCAGGTGGGCCTAACCTGAATTCGCCGCCATGAGCTCCCGGCCAAAACAAAAACACGAACCGAAGTTTTCCCTGCACATCGGGAATCAGACCTCGTTCGCCGCGTCGGTGCTGGAGCCGTTTGAGTTCGCGGTGGCGAACGGCTTTACCGCCTTTGAATTTTTCCCCGACCGCGGCTACTCCGGCGTCGGCGGCTGGGATGAAGGTGATTTGAGCGGTGACACGCGGCAGTCGATCCGCCGGACGGCACGCGCGCACCAGATGGAACTGACTGTGCACGCACCGCTGACGTTCAATCCCGCGGTGAACGCGGATGAAGCGCAACTCGGCCGCACCATTGAATTCGCGCACGACCTGGGGGCGACGCTGGTCAATCTGCATCTCGACACCAGCCGGGGCGTGGCGTGCTTTGCGGAAGCGCTCGGGCCGACGCTGCGGCTGACGGCGGAAGCCGGACTCCGCCTCGCGGTGGAAAACACCGTGTGGACCGGGCCGCAGGATTTCAATCACTGCTTTGCCGAGCTGCGCCGGCGCGGCGGGATTCCCTCCGCCCACGCCGGCATGTGCTTCGATCTGGGGCACGCGAATCTGTTTGGGGCGACCCAGAACAACTATTTGAAATACTTTGACGCGCTGGGCGCGGATGTGCCGGTGATTCATCTGCATCTCCACGAAAATTTTGGCGATCGCGACAGCCATCTGACTTTGTTCACCGGGCCGGCGCGGGAAAATCCGGCGGGCGTAGGCGGGCTGCTCGCGCGGCTGCACCGGCGCGGATTTTCCGGCTGCGCGATTTTGGAACAGTGGCCGCAGCCGCCGTCGCTGCTGGTGAACGCGCAGGACCGGC
>JANPGB010000263.1:0-6663 GCA_031423695.1 Verrucomicrobiota bacterium | reverse complement strand
GCGCAGGACGGTGATGCGATCTGAAATGGCATACACCTGATCCATGAAATGCGTGACGATGACGACGCCCATCCTTTGGTCGCGCAGCTTGCGGATGATTTTGAAAAGTTCCTTGACCTCTTTTTCGTCGAGGCTGGAAGTCGGCTCATCGAGGATCAACAATTTCGCCGACACGTCCAGCGCACGCGCGATGGCGGTCAATTGCTGGATGGCGATGGAGTAGGACGAAACCGGCTGCGAAACATCAATCTTCAGATCCACGCGCGCCAGTGCGGTGCGGGCGCGCTCGGCCATCGCGCCCCAACGAATCATGCCGAAGCGCGTGGGCTGGCGGCCGAGACAGATGTTCTCCGCGACGGAGAGATGCGGGATGAGATTTACTTCCTGATAGACGGTGCTGATGCCGCACGCTTCGGCGTCCTTGGGCGAACGGGCAACAACATCCTGCCCCTCCAACCGCACCGTGCCGTGGTCGCGCGGATACACGCCGGTCAGCACTTTGATGAGCGTGCTCTTGCCGGCACCGTTCTCCCCCATCAAGGCATGGACTTCCCCGCGTCGGAGGGTGAAATCCACCCCTTCCAGCGCCTTGACTCCGGGAAAGCTCTTGGAGAGCTTGCGGATCTCCAGGAGCGCTGGCTGTTCGTTGGGCATGAACAGCGATCAGTATTTGCGATTGGGAAGCTCGGCGGCGGCCTGGGATTCCTCGAAGACGCCTTCTTGAACGGCCGTGCGCTTGGGCAGGGTTTTTCCGGCCAGCACCGCTTCCACGGCGTCGAACAGCTGCGGCCCGATCAGCGGATTGCACTCCACGGTGCAGTTCAGTTTGCCCGCCGCCATCGCCTCGAACGCGCCTTTGACGCCGTCAATGGAAACGATCTTCATATCCTTGCCCGGCTTCACGCCCGCTTCCTCCAGCGCCTGGATCGCGCCCAGCGCCATGTCGTCGTTGTGCGCAAAGAGCGCGGTGATCTCTTTGGCATCGGGGCTTTTCAAAAAGGATTCCATGACTTCCTTGCCCTTGGCGCGGGTGAAATCACCGCTCTGGGACTTCACGATTTTCATGCCGGGAAATTTGGAGATGGCCTCCTCGAAACCTTTCTTGCGGTCGATCGCGGGCGCGGAGCCGGGCGTGCCGACCAGTTCGGCGATGACTGCCTTGCCGTCGGTGGCCTTCGCCAGCCAGTTGCCGGCGCGCCGGCCTTCTTCCACGAAGTCGGAACCGATAAATGTGACGAAGAGGGACGGATCGGTCACTTTCACGGCGCGGTCGGACAGAATCACGGGAATGCCCGCCTTCTTGATTTCTTTCATCACCGGTTCCCAGCCGGTTTCAACGACGGGCGAAAATGCGATGACATCCACACCCTGGGCGATGAAGGAACGCAACGCCTTGATCTGGTTTTCCTGCTTCTGCTGGGCGTCGGCGAACTTGAGGTCCACGCCGCGCTTGGTCGCCTCGGTCTTGATGGAATCGGTGTTGGCCGAACGCCAGCCGCTTTCGGCGCCGATCTGGGAGAAACCGACGACGACTTTCTTGTCGGCGGCGGAGCCCGACCATGCGCCGCCGATGGCGAGCGCTAGGATGACGGATAATTTTGTGACGGGATGAAGTTTCATGGTGGTTGAATTGGTTGATCGTTGCGTTTCAGTTGTGTGAAAAAATGGCTGCTTAACTTTGATGCCGACAATTGAGCAATTTCCGCCGCCGAAGTCTAGCCATGATTAAGCACCCGGGAGAATCAAAGTATCAGCATGTTCAATCTCTTCGCGAGGCTCCTCACCCGATCGGAGGCGTTCAGTCATTTAAGCCCAGTTCCAACCCGGCAAAGGCAATTGGTCCGCCTCGGTTGAGATTTGGACCGCCTCGTGCCGGCTCAAAAATCAGCGCGACCTCAACGACCGCAGGGGGGTGGCCGGCCCCGGCAGGTGGTCGTGATCATGACATTTCAACACGCAAGTGGGTCCGGAGGCTCCGCCCGGCACAAATTGAATGGGGAAGTTTCCGGCGGGCGACACGTAGTTCAGATTGAAATTGATCAGCCGGTCATTGGCGGCCACACCGTGGGAGTCATGGCAGGTAGTGCAGGCAGTCTGGTCCTCCACGATGTGCTTCCGATGGGACTTGAAACTCTGATCGCTCAAGATGCTGTCGCGACTGTGGCATTTGTAGCAGAGCGCGTAGTTGGCGGCGCTCTCCCCGGTCAAGTCGGTCAGTACGAGCTGCCGTTCCAGCAATGGCGCAAAGGCTGAACCGTGTGGGCCACCTGGTCCGGTGCCCCCGGCCCTTGGTCCCTGGTCGTTGTTATGGCAGTCGGTGCAATACATCACGCTCGCGGTGGTCCACGGCGCGATGAGACTCGGGACATTGGGGTTCTTGCCGATGGTTTCGACGGGATGAAATGACTGGTTGGCCGGACTGAATTGAATGCGCTTGTTGGTTTCCGGCACCAGACGGGTGACTTGCGCCGGACCACGGTTCACGCTGTCAGCATGGCAGCGGAAACACAGTTCGTATTCATGGACGGCCTCGTTGATCGTGGCACCTCCAGCCGTGAGGCCCTGGACTCCGGCGATGGCGCCCGGCGAGTTCGGCGCCAGCGCGGACGTGTTGTTCGCGGCGTGGGCGTTGTGGCAATCGGCGCAGGCCGTGTGGCGCGCGGAGTTGACCGGATCCTCAGCCAGGCTGTGTTCCGTGGAGGTTTGCAGCACCGGATGGACGCTGGCCTTGTTGAACTCGGGAGCGAGATTTTTCTGCACCACATTACCGTTGTGGCACGAAAAACAATTCTGCTCCTCTCTGGCGTTGATGAGCAAGCGCGCCCTGGAACCGGCTTTGTGAGGAACGTGGCAACTGGCGCATGCCAGCGAGGCGACGGTAACTACTTTTGGGGCGGGGCCCAGGCTCTTTTTCACCAAAGCGGCCGGCGAGGCTGACGACATGCTGTGGGAGGAGCCGGGCCAGGCCGGATCGGTGTGGCAGGAAAGACACAGGGCGGAGCCTGTGTTGTCCATCACCAGGAAATTGCCATATTGATCGTCATGGGGATTGTGGCAGGTGGCGCATTGCAGTTTCTGGTTATGATCGAGACGGATCTTTTTATCCAACGTTGACGGGTCTTTAAGGTGTTGGTCGAGTTGCGCGAGATTTTGATCATAGACAAACGAAATCGGATGGTCCCCGGAAAGGTCTGTCCCGAGATTGCTCGCGCTGGCAGGCATGGTGGTGACGCCGCCTTGCATCCGGATCGGCGTGGTGCGACAACTCACCAGCCCGAGCGCCACCGTGCCATCATGGCAGCTCAGGCAAAGCCGCGAGGAACCGTCCGGCTGACCGACGGTGGCTTTGAGCGTGGGACTGCTGTAAACAATGTAGTTCGACACACTGGACATGCCGTGGCTCCACAAGGGCGTCTGGCCGGAGGTCTTGTGAACGGTGTGGCAGAAGACGCACGTGTTCTTTTCGTCAACGGCCTTGATGGAGCCGGGACCGGTGGCGGAGAGATTGTGGACGGTGTTCACAACGCTGGACGCGCGCGTGCTGGCCGAAACGAAAATCAGAAACCCGACCAGGCAACCGCGAACGCCCAAAGTCCAAAGTCCAAAGTCCAAAGTCCAAACGCGCGCGCGATGAACCTTGAACCTTGAACCTTGTAGCTGCGTGGTTGTTTTCATGGCTGTCCGATGTATTTGAAAACTTGAACCCGACGATTGTAGCAGTCCGCCACGTAAATTTGGTTATCCGCCCCAATGGCGATCCCGGCCGGCAGGCCGAACTCGCCAGGCCCCGTCCCGGCGCCTCCGAAAGCTAATAACAGCCGACCGGAAAGATCAAAAATCTGGAGGTTGTCGAACACGGCGTCGGCAATGTAAACGTGCCCAAAACTGTCCACCGCCACACCTTTGGGGCGCCCGAAATGGCCCGAGGTGTCGCCCGGGCCTCCAAACTGGGAGAGAAATTTACCGCTCGTGTCGAACAGCTGGATGCGGCTGTTCAGCGAATCCGTGACCAGCAGATGGCCAGCGCCATCGGATGCGATATGCGTCGGGAAATTGAATTCGCCCGGGCCATCGCCCCGCCGCCCAAACTGGAAGCGCAAGCGACCTTGCAAGTCGAAAACAAAAATCGCGTGCGCCTGCGCATCGGCGACGGCAAGGGAATCGCCGGTGAGCGCCAGCCCCGTGGGGCGTTGGAGCAGACGGGAAATCGTGAACACCTCCTTGCCGTCGTCGCCGAAGGCAAACACACGGCCGAGCTCTGAATCGGCGACGTAAAAAATGCCGTGGCGACGGGCGATAGCGACCGGAGAAAGAAAGTTGGTTTTGCCCACACCCTTCCAGCGCCGCCATTGTTTGCCTACAAAATCGCAATAGCAAACCGTGTTGTTGCCCGTGTCGGTGAGGCACAGGTTGCCGGTCTCGTCGAGGGCGACCGCGAAGGGTTTGAGCAGATGTTCACGCTCGCTGTTTTCGCCGGTGAAGAAGCGGCCGACCCGTTTCCAGAGGGAAGGGCTGCGGCCCAGATCCTCAGGGCTGGCGATGCTCTTGAGGAAGCGGACGCGCGGTTCGTCCGGCGGGGCCGGCCAGACGCGGGGTGAGGCACTGCCGGCCGGATCCGCGGATTTGGGGGCGGCGCAGGACACGATCAGCGCAATCAAAGCCGCGGCGATCAGCGCGATGAGTTGAAAAGATTTGCTCATGCCGGGTCAGAAGTTACGCCGCATCCGCAAGAAGGCAAAATCCCGGGCGCGAGATTCGGCGGTGTATTTCTGGTTTTCATGTTCGTAGCCCAGATGCATTTCCAGCTTGCCGACCATCCAGTTCAAGTAGGTGCGCGCGGCGAACAAATTCTGATCATAGCCGCTGCCGCGTTGTTGCTGATACCCGACCTCCGCGCGCCAGCTCAGCGCGCCGGTGGGATGCCATTCGTAATGGGCCATGAAGTTGTAAAAGCTCGTCGTCTGCGCCTGATTGGTGGACGTTCCGCTGCCGGGTGGATACATATTCCATTGCTGGCTCAAATCAATGCCAATCGTGGAATGTTCGGACACCGCCATGGAATAGCCTTCCGACAAGGTGAGACTCTGATAGTCGAACAGCGTCGAGTGGAGGTCGGTATAACCGCCTTGCAGCCGCAAACCATGCCATTCAACATTGGCGCCGGCTTCGAATTGCTGGATGTTTTGCAGCAGAAAATCACTTGAATCAGCGTGGTTGTCCGTGAAACTGTACCGGGCGTAAATTTCCGCGCGGTTTTGCCAGAACCGGACACTGATGTGCGCGTTGTCGCTGAACACCGCGAAGGAGCCGGAGGGGTTGGATCGGAGGGTGTACGATACCATGACGGTGTCGCCGGGTTGCACATTGTTCGGACCGGCACTAAAAAACTGAAGCTGCCACGGGTCGGTCGTCTTCAGGACGGCGTATTCGCCGGGGGAAAGTTCGATGTTGTTTTTCTTGACGCTGGAGACGGAAATTTCCCGGGGTGATCTCAGGCGGATGATCATGGGGCCGGTCGCCGGCACGGTGTAGGATTCATCGCTGATGAAAAGTTCAGAACCAGTGACCTTCTGGTCGGTGACGTCGTAACCCAGGCTGTTCCCCATGGACAGCCGCCCCCAGGCACCGAGACGCTTGGTGTATCCCAGTGAACCGCCGGCCCCGGCCGCCAATGAATCCACGCTCGAGGCGCCAAAGGTGCTGTTGAGGATGGCGCCGTGGACGTTGAGGCTGCTGGCAAGGCTTTCGTAAAGCTGATGCTGGAGGCCCGCCATGCCGTAATGCTGAACGGCGTCGGAGCCGTTCCCGGAGTGGTCGGCAAACGAATAGTTGTAAAAGCTGTGCAGATGCGGCGCATGCTCGACGCCGAAACTGAGCGCGAGGTTCAGGTCGGAGGACGATGACCTCGTGGAGCTGATGTCGTAATAGCGGAGCGCCGAGGTCAGGATGCTTTTTTCGAAATGCTCCGAATCGGTCAACGACACATGATGGTAGCTGTTCTCGGTGTCAAAGCTAACCCGCTTGTACTGCGTGTCGTAGTTCAAAAGGCTGAACTGATAGGTCAGATCGGTGGCGTCCTGTTTCTTCCGCTCGCTGCGGGCTTGCAGGTCGAGAACACTCTGATCGCTGATGGTGTTCTGGGAGAAGCCGGCATTCTCCACATGAGTCTGCTGGAAAGCCAACCGCACGGGAACCGGACCTTCACGATAGCCGCTGCTTAAACCATACGTCTCGGAATCCACCGTGGCGGAGCTGAAAAAGTCATAATGGAAGTCGTCGTGCGCGCGGGCGTAGTTCAACTTGACGGCGTAAGGTTTTTCGCGCAGCAGAAGGCCGGTGAAGTTGCCATTCAGCAGGGTCGCGTCCGATTGCTGCGACGTGGTGTTGTTTTCATAGTGCTGCCAGGTGTAGCCCGGTTCGGCCAGAAAGGAGAAGCTCAGCAAGGCCGGGTGGTATAAAAAATAATCCCAGCCGATGCCCAGGCCGGGTGTCAGCGCAAGCCGCTGGCTGTCCAATTTTCCGCCCAGCCGGGTTGAATACGAACTCTGGTCGGCCTCCACATCCATCTTGATATAGCGCAGTCTGGGTGCCCGGAGTTCGGGTTGCACCATGTCGTAATAGGCGTACTGGCCCAGCGCCCGCTGCAAACCCGCTGCAAACCCG
>JANPGB010000262.1:0-2130 GCA_031423695.1 Verrucomicrobiota bacterium | reverse complement strand
AGCCACGGCTCCCATCCGCCGCGCTCGGTGACGCCGCGGAGCAGGCGGTAGTATTCGGCCTTGTGCTGGATGAGATGGCGGCTGAGGTAGAGCACCGGGATGCGCAGCAGGCCCGCGTGGATCAGAAACAGGATGTTCAAGATGCGCCCGGTGCGACCGTTGCCGTCCATGAACGGGTGGATGGCCTCGAATTGATAATGCGCCACCGCCATGCGCACCAGCGGGTCGAGGTCGTCGTCGCCGAGGATAAACTCCTCCAGATTTTTGAGCTTCGCCCGCATGACGGCGGCACCGACCGGCGGGGTGTAGGTGATGGTTTTGGCGGCGGGGTTGCCGATGTAAACGCCGTCGCTGGAGCGGAACTTGACCTTCTCGTCGCGGAGGATGCTGCACAACTCTTCAAAAAGATTCAGCCGGAAAGGTTCGGAGCGGACCGCTTCGAAGCCCCGGTTCAGCGCCGTGCGGTAGCGGAGCACCTCCTTGGTGGCCAGATCGGTGGCGCGGGTTTCGTCGAGCGCCGCCTGAAACAGCGCGTCCTGGGTGGTGACGATGTTTTCGATCTCGGAACTGAGCTTGGCTTCCTGGAGCGGGATGACGTTGATGAGCACGGCCTGGTTCGGGATCAAATCGCCGGCGCCTTTGAGTTCGGCCAGGGCCTTGTTCGCGGCGACGCAGAGTTTCAGAACCCGCTTGGTTTCCAAATCGCCGGGCGGCGGCAGGAGCGGCAGGTCGTTGTAAGGTTCCTTGGGGTCAAGACTCATGCGCGCGGGAGATTGATTTGCGATTGCTGCGAACGCCCCGAATGAACCGGAGCGCAAAGCATCGCTCCGCCAGCAGCCTGCACGGTCCGAGCGGAGCGATGCTCCGCGTTCCGGCTGCGCACCGTTCCCGAACCGCTATCAAACAGGGCAATCACCGGGCCATTAAAAGTTAAAACCGCCCAATTAGAAACCACGAAATCAGTTGGGGCCAAGGTTTCAGGGAACAGCCCCCGCTTCACCAAACGCAGCTGCGGGATTGGTAGGCTTCAGCAACCGGGTCAAGTCCAGCCAGCAGACCTACGCCGCCAAACTCCGGCGACTTCCTTACGTTAAAGTGGGGATACCGAGTTCGGAGAGGTAGTTAAAAGTAGAATCATAAAACGCCGGTGAGCGCGTCGGATCGGTTGGCTCACCAGGGGGAATAAAAAGCACCATACCCTGCCGCGCTCGAGTCAGCAGCACCCGATAGGCATTCTTCAGATAATTCCGATTGTCGGGGTTGTTGATATTGGTCCAACGGTCTCCGCGAAAGTCGTGGTAACTCCAACCTGTGCCTGAAAAGCGCAAGTCGCCGTCCCAAGTCACACAAGTCCAATCGAGTTCCAGGCCCTGAACTTGAAACTCTGTTGCGGCGTCTTCGAGATAGTAGCTCGATCGTGTGTCTTCTTTGTCGTTCAGAAACCAGTGAACCGGGTCAATGTCGATGCGGATATCAATCGCGTGCGGTTTCAGACGCTGCGCTTTTGACGACGCGACCAAGCCGAAGCGCTCGGAGCCACGCGCATGCGATCGCACCCATTGCTTCGCCACCTTCAGGTCGCGAGTCACCACAATCGGGTAACGGGCGGCGAGCTTTGCGAAGGCTTCCTGTGCCTGAGTCCGTTGACAATCGAGCAGTGCTTTGACAAACGCGGAAACGTTCTCGGCCCGGAACGAGCGCATCGAGACGGCAAGGTGCAGGCAATCGTCGAGGTGCGCATCGTGACGCTGGCTGACTTTTGCCAAAGCACTGCCCGCAGCGTATTCGGTGTCGACAAGCTTCGACGAAATATACATGTGCCAGTGAGGGAACTTGGAGTTCACCGCCTCAAGCCATGCGTCGATGCCCGCCTCGCCTGTATTGATCTCCTGCCCACCGCCGACGAGACAGATGATGACCGCCCAATCCTTGTGCCGGTCCATGCAAGAAACTAGGAACTCCGGTTCAGACTGGGCGAAGCCGGGACGATTCTTCTTTCGCTGCATGAAGTTGGCGGTCTGTTGCAAGTTCCAAGCGCGCTGAGCTTCATCAAAGATCACTACGTGCTCGATGGGTGGTCCGGTCTCAACTAACGCGTCATCGCGAAAATGATGAACGTTTTGGATGAAG
>JANPGB010000261.1:0-10054 GCA_031423695.1 Verrucomicrobiota bacterium | reverse complement strand
GGCACGGCGTTCACTTATCAAGGCCGGCTCAATGACGGCGGCGCGCCTGCCAACGGCAATTATGATTTGCGATTCACGCTTTACGACGCATTGAGCAGTGGCGCGGTTGTCGCCGGGCCACTGACCAACGCACCGACGGCCGTAAGCAACGGCCTGTTCACCGTCACACTCAACTTCGGCGCGGGCGCGTTTCCCGGCGCAGACCGCTGGCTCGAAATCGGCGTCCGGAGCAACGGTGTCGCGGCGTTCACGACGGTTTCGCCCAGACAGCAATTGACGCCCGCGCCTTACGCGATCACGGCGGGCAACGTCGTGAGCAACGGCCTTGCTGCTGGCACTTATGGCAACGCTGTCACGCTCAACAATCCCGCGAACAATTTCACCGGTAACGGTGGCGGCCTGACCAACGTGAACGCGCTCACGTTGGGCGGCGTCGGCTCAAATGGTTTTTGGCGGACCACCGGCAACGCCGGCACCACGCCCGGCTCGAATTTCCTGGGCACGACGGACAATCAGCCCCTGGAATTGAATGTCAACGGCCTGCGAGCGTTGCGGATTGAACCGAACGATAGTGTCGCGCCGAATCTGATTGGCGGTTCACCACGCAACTTCGTGGCGGCGGGCGTCGTTGGAGCCACCATCGCCGGCGGTGGAGCGGCCAATTATTTCCTAGTTTCCTATACCAACTCGGTGTTAGCGGACTTCGGCGCGATTGGTGGCGGCTTCTACAACACGATTCAGCTAGCCGCTTACAGCTCGACCATTGGCGGTGGCTTCGGCAACACGATTCAGACCAACGCTGGTAACTCGACGATTGGCGGCGGCCAGAACAACACGATTCAGCTAAACGCTGACGGCTCGACGATTGGCGGCGGCTTCAGCAGCACGATTCAGCCAAGCGCTGACGGCTCGACGATTGGCGGTGGCGACAGTAACACGATTCGGACCAACGCAGACCACTCGACGATTGGCGGCGGCCTCCGCAACACGATTCAGACCAACGCTTCCTACTCGACGATTGGCGGCGGCTATTTTAATACAAACTTCGGGCGCTACGCCACCGTCCCGGGCGGCGACCAGAACGTGGCGGGCACAAACAGCTTCGCGGCGGGACACCGCGCCAAAGCCAATCACACCGGCGTTTTCGCCTGGGCAGATTCCACCGATGCCGATTTTGCTTCGACCGGAGCAAATCAGTTCCTCATCCGCGCCTCCGGCGGCGTGGGCATCGGCACGACCGCGCCGGAAGCCGATCTGCATGTCTTCCGCGGTTCCGCGGGCAACGTGACGGCCAACGCCACTGCGCCGCTCGTCGTGGAAAGCGACGGCAATGCATTCGTCAACATCCTCAGCCCGAGCAGCACAGTCTCCGGCGTATTGTTCGGCTCGCCGATTGACCCAATAGACGCCTCCGTCCGCTACAACAACTCCGGCGCCAATCGGGAACTTTCCTTCCGCACCTTGAATAGCCAGAGAATGGTCATCACCACCAACGGCTTTGTCGGCATTGGCACGGGGTCACCGACCAACACGCTTCAAGTCAACGGCGGCGTCTCGGCCACGGCTTTCGTGAACACGAGCGACCGCAACGCGAAGGAAAACTTCGCGCCCGTTTCGCCGCTGGACGTGTTGAACAAAGTCGCCGCGCTGCCGATCACGACGTGGAATTTCAAGACCATGAACGATGGCCGGCACATGGGCCCGATGGCGCAGGATTTTTACGCCGCGTTCGGCCTCGGCGGCGGCGACACGACCATCACGAGCATTGACCCCGACGGCGTGGCGCTGGCGGCGATTCAAGGATTGAATCAGAAACTGGAGGCAACGTGTGCCAAAAACGCGGATTTACGACAACGTTTGGAGAGACTGGAAAGATTACTCGACAAGGAAACCAGCGCCGCGCGATAAGGTTTAAGCTGCGTCACGTCGGCTGCCACGGCGTTTTCGCAAACGTCTCCGCCAGCGCCACGGCTTTGAGCATGGCCTTGCTCTTGTTCACCGTTTCCTGAAATTCCGCCTCCGGTTCAGAGTCGTTCACCCAGCCGCCGCCGGCTTGCACGTAGGCTTTGCCGTCCTTGAGCAGCGCCGTGCGGATGGTGATGCAGGTATCCAGATTGCCGTTGAAGCTGAAGTAGCCCACGCAACCGCCATACGGGCCGCGCGTCGTGCCTTCGAGATCGGCGGTGATCTGCATGGCGCGAACCTTCGTCGCGCCGCTCACCGTGCCCGCCGGGAACGCCGCACGCCGTAAAGTAGGCTTTTCAGTCACTCAAAAATGTGTTAAAGGGAATCAACTTAATACGCTGCATGAAGGCCACAATTTGTCCATTTGCAAGGCATCTTTTCTTTCTCGTTTTCGTCGCTACTCTTGCCGCTCCGACCTTGCATGGGCAATCCGCGCTCGACGGTTTCGATCCGAATGCCAATGGCACGGTGCGCGTCGTCGTTCTCCAACCAGACGGCAAGATCCTGATCGGCGGCGATTTCACCTCGCTCGCGCCCAATGGGGGAGCGCCGGTCTCACGCACTAACATTGCCCGGCTCAACCCGGACGGCACGCTCGACACCGCCTTCAATCCGAACGCGAATGGCTTTCCCCTTTGCATCGCGGTGCAAGCGGACGGGAAAGTTTTGGTGGGTGGCGTCTTCACCACGATCGGCGGACAGGCGCGCAATCGCATCGCTCGACTCGATCCTACGACTGGCCTGGCCGATTCCTTTGATCCGAATCCGAATGCAAGCGGTGTTGTCTATTCCATCGCGACACAGGCGGACGGAAAGATTTTGGTGGGCGGCGATTTTACCAGCATCGGCGGACAAAATCGCAGCCGGATGGCGCGGCTCGATCCAGTGACCGGGCTTGCGGACTCGTTCGATCCGAGCGCGAACGCCCTTGTGTTCTGTCTCGCAGTGCAGGCGGACGGCAGGATTTTGGCAGGCGGCAATTTTAACGGCGCAAACAGTATCGGTGGACAAACGCGCAACCGGATCGCCCGGCTCGATCCCGTCACGGGCCTGGCGGATGCGTTCAACCCGAATGCGAATGGTCTGGTCAATTGCTTCGCGATGCAGGCGGATGGCAAAATTTTGGTGGGCGGTGCTTTCAGCGGTGCAAGCAGCATCGGCGGGCAATCGCGCAATCGCATCGCGCGGCTCGATCCTGACACCGGATTGGCGGATTCATTCAACCCGAATGCGAACAGTTCTGTGGCCGCCATCGCGGTGCAGGCGGACGGTCAGATTTTAGTGGGCGGCAATTTTACGAGCATTGGCGGACAAACACGCACCAACATCGCCCGGCTCAATCCTGTCACCGGCCTGGCGGATGCGTTCAAACCGGACGCTAACGGTTTTGTCAATTCCAGTTCCATCGTGGTGCAGGCGGACGGGAAGATTTTAGTGGGCGGCGGTTTTCTGGTCATAGGTGGACAGGTTCACCACTACATCGCCCGCCTGGAAACCGAGGGCAGGGCGGACAATACCATCGGCGGATCCCCCGGCATCGTCGGGAACCGTATTTTTGCTCTGGCGGTGCAGCCGGACGGAAAAATTCTCATCGGCGGCGGCTTCAGCAGTGTTCAGGGAACGGCGCGCAACAACATCGCGCGCCTGAACACCGACGGCACCCTCGACACCGCCTTCAACCCAAACGCGAACAATGAGGTCCTGGCGATTGCGCTACAGGTGGACGGCAAGATTTTGGTCGGCGGCGTTTTTCATGGAGTGAACAGCATCGGCGGTCAGTCGCGCGAGTTCATCGCCCGCCTCGATCCCGTCACCGGCGCAGCGGATTCATTCGATCCGCGCGCGAACGCCTCGGTCGAGGCGCTCGCGGTGCAGGCGGACGGCAAGATTTTGGTGGGTGGTGATTTCAACGGCTTTGGCAGCATCGGAGGGGCCGCGCGGAACGGGATCGCGCGCCTCGATTCGATCACGGGAGCAGCTGATTTGTTCAACCCGGGCGCGAGCGCCTATGTCACTTCAATCGCGGTGCAGACGGATGGGAAAATTCTGGCGGGGGGAGTGTTCTCAGAGATTGGCGGGCAGATTCGCAGCGGCATCGCGCGCCTTGACCCGATCACGGGCGCGGCTGATTCGTTCAATCCGAATGCAGTCTCAATTGGCGCCATCATGCTGCAGGCGGATGGGAAGGTTCTGGCGAGCGGCGACTTCACCGCCATCGGCGGACAGATGCGGCAGCACTTCGCCCGCCTCGATCCGAACACGGGCCTGGCTGATGCGTTCGATCCGCACCCAGACTTCTATGTCACTTCAATCGCGGGGCAGTCGGACGGGAAAATTTTGGCGGTGGGCACTTTTACCCAAATCGGGGGAGCCAATCGCAGCCGCATCGCCCGCCTCGATGCCGCTACCGGTGCGGCAGATTCGTTCTTCTCCGCGCCCAACGCTTCCGTTTATGGGACTGCGGTGCAGCCGGACGGCAAAATCCTGGTGTGTGGTCTTTTCAATGCTTTTACCGAGGGTTTGAGCGGAATAGGCCGCCCGCTTTTTGCCCGATTGAGCAACCCCACCGCAGCCCTCCAAAATCTTTTTGCGACGCGAACCACCATCACGTGGACGCGCGGCGGCTCCAGCCCGCAGTTCACCCGCGCGACCTTTGAGTTTTCAACCGACAACGTCAGCTACACACCATTGGGCAATGGCACCATGACGGGTAGCGATTGGGGTCTCACGGGTTTGAACCTTCCGGTGGCGCAGAACATTTATATCCGCGCGCGCGGTTTTTATCGTAGCGGAAACCAAAACGGCTCGGAGAGCATTCAGGAATCGGTTAGGAATGCTTTTATTCCTGCATCACCGCTCTTGAACATCCGACTCAGCGCGAACACCAATGTCGTGCTGTCGTGGGCGACGAACTTCGCGGGCTTCACGCTGGAGTCCAACACCAACCTCAGCACGAACGTCTGGAGCGTCGTCGCGCCCGCGCCCTCCGTCAGCGGCACGAACAACGTCGTGACCAACGCCGCCACGGAAGTACAAAAGTTTTACCGCCTGTCCAAGCAGTAAGCATTACAGAGTTTTTCCAAACGTCTCCGCCAGCGCCATGGCTTTGAGCATCCGTCCTCCGTACCAGACTACGACGGAGGGTGAATGGCTTTGGCGGGTTTCAACAAGGTGTCAGATTTTTGTGAACGTTTCTGCCAAGGCAACCGCTTTCAACATTGCCTTCGACTTGTTCACCGTCTCCTGAAACTCCGCCTCGGGAGTTGAATCATTCACCCAGCCGCCGCCCGCCTGCACGTAAGCCTTGCCGTCCTTGATCAGCGCCGTGCGAATCGTGATGCAACAATCCAGATTGCCGTTGAAGGAAAAATAGCCGACGCATCCGCCGTAGGTTCCGCGCGTGGTGCCTTCAAGCTGGGAGATGATCTGCATCGCGCGAATCTTTGGTGCGCCGCTTAAAGTGCCTGCCGGGAACGTCGCGCGCATGAGGTCGTAGGGCGTGCGTGCGCTGGCCAGCTTGCCTTCTACCTGCGACACGATGTGCATGACATGGCTGTAACGCTCGATGATCATCAGGTCTTTCACCTGCACGCTGCCGTAATCACAGACGCGGCCCAGATCGTTGCGGGCGAGATCCACGAGCATGACATGTTCGGCGCGCTCCTTCGGGTCGGCGAGCAATTCTTTTTCCAGCGCGGCATCTTCGTCCACCGTCTTCCCGCGCGGACGGGTGCCGGCGATGGGACGAAGTTCAATTTTGCCTTCCTCGCAGCGAACGTGAATTTCCGGCGAAGCGCCCACGAGCGAAAAGCCGTCCAGCTCCAGCAGAAACATGTACGGCGAAGGATTGATTGAGCGAGTCGCGCGATAAATATCCAGCGGTGACGCTTTCACTGCTGTGGAGAAGCGCTGCGAGCCGACCACCTGGATGATGTCGCCCGCTGTGATGTATTTCTGGGCGGCCAGCACGTTCGCGAAGAATTTTTCCTTCGTGACGTTGGATTCAAACGGCATGGCCGGCACTTCACGCGGCACGGTGACTGGATGATGTTCGCTCGGTTGTTCCAAGAGCGAGACCAGCCGTTCGATTTCGCCGACAGCATTCTCGTAGGCTTCGGCGGGGCTGGCGGAATCTTCCAAGATGGCGTTGACCAGCACGGTGATCGTCTGCGCGACGCGGTCGAAAATCAACAGTTGGTCGGCGACGAGGAAATACATCGTGGGCGTGCCAAGTTCATCCAGCGGCGGGCGTGGCACGGTGGGTTCAACGTCATGGATGAATTCATAGCCGATGAAGCCGACCGCACCGCCGGTGAAGCGCGGCAGTCCCGGCACAGCCACGGCGCGGTATTTTTTCATCACACGCTCGACGACTTCGAGGCCGTCCTTCACGCAGTTCACGCAGGGTTCCCTGCCAGGCGCGGGAATGCCGAACTTCTCGACGACCTTGCCATTCTCGATCACCTCGACCCGGCTGCCGGTCTGCTTGATGATCGCGCGCGGGTTGCAGCCGACAAAGGAGTAACGGCCGAGATGCTCGCCGCCTTCCACCGATTCAAACAGGAAGGATTCGCCCTGGCCGCGGATCTTGCGATAGGCGGACAGCGGCGTCTCGATGTCCGCGAGCAGGCGGCGCGTGACGGGAATCAGATTTCCCTGCGCCGACAGTTTCAAAAATTCGTCCAGGTTTGGTGAATGCATTCAATTCAAAAGGTAAAATCTAAAATCAAAAATGGCGGGCCGGGCGATGGGCTTCATTTTGCACTCTTAATTGTTATTTCAACCGCTGTTTCGCGCCCCATCCTCGGCGAAATCGCGCCGTTGGTAAACTGGATTTCCGGGAAGTCCATCCGCCGGGGCGCCGACCTTCGAATCCGCCAGAACGCCAGCAGGGTGTAAAACGCCACCGCCCCGGCGTAAACCACCATGCCAATTCCAATTGCCGAGGGAATGAGCCGTTGGCCGCAAAAGCAAATGACGGCCAGACCCACGGCGGCGGTCGGCAAGGTGTTGCCGGCCAGCGCCAGCAGATAATCGGCAACCCGCGCCTCCATGATCCGGGCAATGTGCCAGTCGCGATACCTCGTCTCGCCCAGCGTGCGCATGAGCCAGGCGGACTGGAAATTCCGCGCCGCCACGAGCAGGCTGGTGGTGCTGACGGCAATCGCGATCAACGGGTCAAATGCCGCCGCGAAGCAGATCGCCACGTTCAGCACCGCACCGCCGCGCCAGCCGAGCTTCTTGGCGATCGGGTTGCCCTCCAGCACGAGATTCGGCGTGGCGAACCAGGTGCTGAGAAAATCCATCCCGCGCGCGAAGGCGACGAGCAGCAGCAGGAGCCAATAAACGCGGCTGGCAAAGGGAATGAAGTCGTCCATGGATTTTTAACCGCAGAGAACGCGAAGAACGCAAGGAGTCTGAAAGAAGTTCTCTCTCTGCGCTCTTTGCATTTTCTGCGGTTGAATCCGGCGGCTCATTTCTTCTTGTAGATTTGTTCGGGTTTGAGCAGTTGCGGCTCGGTTTCCTTGAATGTCTCGCCCGCGCCTTCGATGGAGCGGAAGAAGCAGGATTTGTAACCCTCATGACACGCCGGGCCGTTTTGCTCGACTTGGATCAGCAGCGTGTCGCCGTCGCAATCGAACGCGATGTCTTTCACGATCTGCGTGTGGCCGCTTTCCTCGCCCTTCATCCAGAATTTCCGGCGCGAGCGGCTCCAGAAATGGGTCTTGCCGGTGGCAATGGTGGATTCGAGCGAGGCGCGGTTCATCCACGCCATCATCAGCACGCGGCCGGTTTTCTGTTCCTGCACAATCGCGGGGATCAGGCCGTTCGCGTCAAATTTCAACTGGTCGTAAAAGTTCATGCAATGTTCCGGCATTGCACACGAAAACGACCTCAGTTCAAAGAGGATTTTTATGAGCCCGCCCTTGACGGCTTGAAGAGCATTACAGAAAAAACCTGTTCCGCTTCAGGCAAAACCGGCCAACAAAGAGGAGCCGGCTAGCGTGCTTTAAGCCGGGAGCGCCGCCACAGGCCGAGACCCAACCCGAGCATTGCGAGCGCGGACGGTTCGGGGGTCACGATGAAGCCGGTTTGTCCGGCGAAGTTCTGCGGAGTATTGGAGAAGTCGCCGCCGGTCCAGGCGCGGGAGAGGACGCCATCGGTCGGCAAAGCCGAATAGGGGCCGCTGCCTTGGCCAAAAAAGTTGATGGTTCCACCGGCTGGGAACAGGAAGTTGTCTGGAATGACATAGTCCGGCACCGGTCCGCCAGCGGCCTGAAGCCCGGCCGTGCTGAACAGCAAACCGTGATTGAAGGTGCTGCCGGACAGGCTGCCGGCGGGGAGAGTGAAGGTATGCGTCTGTGTCGCAGCCCCGTTGACAACGCTGATGGACTGGCCGCCCACATTGGGCTGCCCCCCGGATGAATCGAACAACTCGATAAACTGCAGCGTTCCACTGGCGTCGGTGTAAATCTCGCGGATGTTCCAGAGGTGAAACGACGCTTGCGCCGATGTGGTGAGCATCGCGGCGGCAACGCCAAGAGCACAGCGGCGAACCAGACTGTGTCCGGCCGGGTACAGCAGGTTTCCAACGATTGGGGGGAGCGTGGTTGTTTTCATAGGATCCGAGTCCATAGCTTTCTCTTTGTTAGAACAACCCGAATAAACACCGGTTGTCTTTTTTTGCAAGCGCATTTTTGCCCCCAGCGCATTTTTGCCCCCCTGCCGCTGATGGAGGCCCCTTGAATTCACCCGTCTGCCCTCCCTCCGGCGTGGCGTTTGGAATCAAGACATCGGCCGCCGGCAGCGGGAAACGGTAGCAAGGTTTTCCAAAACGCTGGCGGACCGGTGAACAGCCGCAAAACCTCCCTGCGATGCGCCGCCTTCACGGCAGATGATTTTGAACCTGCGCATTTTTTCATCACCCAGCAAAGCAGCGACCGAGTGCGATTGACTTTGTGCCTTGGCGATTCTCAATCCTTCGGCAAGAACGTGAACGCGACCGCCGCCAGCACGCAGATGAGCGCGGCAATGTGGTTCCAGCGGATCTTCTCGCCGAGATAAAACATGGCGAAGACGATGAACACGGAGAGGGTGATGACTTCCTGGATGATCTTGAGCTGCGTGGCGGTATAGACCGAGTTGCCCCAGCGGTTGGCCGGCACCATGAGGACGTATTCAAAGAAGGCGATGCCCCAGCTCGCGAGAATCACCAGGAGCAGCGGCTGGCTCTTGAACTTCAAATGGCCGTACCAAGCAAAGGTCATGAACACATTCGAAAAAGTCAGCAGGACGATGGGCAGCCAGCGGGATTCGGCGAAATTCATTCCTCAAAAAATGAATTCTTGAGGCGGGCCTGTCAAATGGGAACGCGGGAGATTTCCTGAGAATTCATTCCAAGCCGCAGCGAGGGTGTTTGTCGCGCTCCAGCCTCCGCCTCAGTTCGACTTGCCCGCCGGCGCGAAATTGGTTGCGGACGGCTGGGCGGGCGAGTTCGTGGCGGCGTGGTCATGGGCGGCCGAAGGCTTGCGTCTAAAAAAATCCGTGAACAGGGATTGCTGTTCCGTCGTGAGTTCGGCGCGGATTTTTTCGCGCGTCTCGGCCAGCTCCTCCCGCACCTGCGGCTCGATCTTCTGGCCCAGTCCCTTGATGCGATCCTGGCCTTCGCCGATGATTTTTTCAATGCGCCCGCGCTGTTCGAGCGTCAGTTTCAAATCCCGTTCGAGGCGTTCCAGAAAATCTTTCCGCAGGATGAGGTTGGGGGGCAGGGGAACCCGGAAGTCACGCGGCGCGTTGTTCGTGTTCGACTTTGGAACGGACCGCTTGTCTTCGGCCGCCGCCTGCCGGCGTGGATGCCGCTGGACGCTGTTGGAAAAGCTCACCAGCAGGCCGCTTGTGATGACGCTTGCGCCGAAGATGACGAGCGTGGCCAGAATGACTTTCCAGGTGTTCACCAGGTGTTGTCCGCTTCCTGATCCGCCGAGGCCAGCATGGTGTTGTCGAATTCCTGCGCGAGATCACCCGCGGCGGGATTGCCGCCCTGGGGAAGGAACACCGAACAGGTCCCCAGCAGGAGCGCCACCGCCAG
>JANPGB010000260.1:0-19964 GCA_031423695.1 Verrucomicrobiota bacterium | reverse complement strand
CAATCAAATGGTAACGCACGTCCGCCTGCCGCAACGCCAATTCCAAAGGCCGCGATTGAATGTTCGTCCGAAACAAAATCGCCTGCTGGCTCCACGGAATGCGCTTGGTCAGCCGTGCGTATTCGATTTCCTCGACGACCGTCTTGGCTTCCATCTCGTCGGACTCGAAAGCGTGCAACGTAATCTTCGGGCCATCGCCTTTCTGCGACCAGAGTTGTTTGCCGCGACGCTGGAGATTGTTTTTGATGATCGTGTTGGCGGCTTTGAGAATGGTGTTGGTGGAGCGGTAATTTTGTTAGAGCTTGACGACCTTGACCTCGGGAAAATGTTTTTCCATGTCCAGCAGGTTGGAAATCTCCGCGCCGCGCCAGCCGTAAATACTCTGGTCGTCATCGCCGACGACGCACAAATTCCGATGCTCGACGGTGAGCGCGTGGACGAGCTTGAACTGCGCGGCGTTAGTGTCCTGATACTCGTCCACCATCACGTATTTGTATTTCGCACGACAGGCTTCCAGCGCGTCGGGATGCTCGGTGAACAAGCGCAGCGTCAGCAGAATCAAGTCGTCAAAGTCCACGGCATTGCAGGCGTGCAGCGCGGATTCGTAGCGCTTCGCAATGTGCTGCG
This sequence comes from Verrucomicrobiota bacterium, assembly GCA_031423695.1. Classification (GTDB taxonomy): domain Bacteria; phylum Verrucomicrobiota; class Verrucomicrobiia; order Limisphaerales; family CAIQOK01; genus CAIQOK01. The sequence continues at coordinate 19,337 of JANPGB010000260.1, read as the reverse complement.
CGAGCGCGCGGACGCTTTCGTCGCCGAAGACCGAGGCGCGTTCGCCGCCGTTCTTGAACTTGCTCAACATGCCCAGCACCGCGCCGGGATCGGTCTTCTCGCCCTTGGCGGAAATGGCGGAGAGAATTTTTTTAACCGCGCTGAGCTGTTCTGACGAGTCGTAGATGACGAAGTTGCGCTTGTAGCCAAGTTTCTCGATGTGTTGGCGGAGGATGCGGACGCACAGCGAATGGAACGTGCAGATGGTCGGACGGGATTCTTTGCGCAGTTCGGGATCGCTGATGCGCTGCTTGGGGAGCAGTTTGTTAACGCGCTCCTGCATTTCGCGGGCGGCCTTGTTCGTGAAGGTAACGCCGAGGATGTTGCCCGGCGGAATCCCGCGCTCGACCATGTGCGCGATGCGGAACGTGATGACCCGCGTCTTGCCCGTGCCCGCGCCGGCGAGGATCAGCACCGGACCTTTGATGGTCTCGGCGGCCTGGCGCTGCTGCGGATTGAGTGAACTGAGGTTCAACATGCGGCACGGATTCTAGTTTGCGCCAAAATGATGGCAAGCGGATTACCCTGCCCAGGCCATTTACGATTTAGGATTTACGATTTACGAGCCGCGCCAGGCTTTCGACCCGTTCGTAAATCGTAAATTGAATATCATAAATTCCGCCCCGCGTTTGCCGGTCAGCTCTGGATCAGTTCGTCGAGTTGCTCGCCTTCGATGTCAGTGTTGATTTGCAGCCACAAGGGAAAGTGGTCGGAGAGCTGGTAGGTGAACTTCTCCTTCGTCAGGCCGGCAGGGAAAAGTTCCTTGATATGCGCCTCGTCAATGTAGAAATCCAGATCGCCACCCTTGTTCGCGAAATTTTCGGGGAAGCTTGGGTAATGCAGGATCTGGTCGTAGCGTTTGTTCCGCTCCAGGTTCGTGCCTTGGGCACCGAGCAGCACTTTGGGGATTTGCAGGCCGTATTTGGTGATCGCCTGGAACATCGGATCCTCGCGCGAAGGAATATTGAAATCGCCCAGCACGAGGAGGTCCTTGTCCTCGCAGTTTTTTTCCAGGCGCTTGGCTTCGATCCAGTCGGCGAGCAGTTGGATTTCCTCCAGCCGCGATGGCGTGCTTTCGCTCCAGCGGATGTGCGTGGTGAGCACGGCAAAATCGAAGCTGCCGGACTTGAACGAAGCGAGGTAGGGGCTGCGCCAGAACGATTTTTCCGGCAGGTATTCAAAGCCTTTCTTGGCGCGCGGCGGACTGGCTTCGGCGGCGAGGCCGCTGAAGGTCACCGCGCGCTTGTCGTAGATGAAACCGAGGCGTTCCCGGTTGCCGCCATCGTCGGGCAGGGCGTCGGAATAAACCGCGTGCCAGGTCGGACCGAGAATGGGCAGCACGCGGCCCAGGTCTGTGAGGTCATCACGCAACTCGACGATGCTGATCAGGTCGAACTGGCCGAGAATCTCCGCAATATAATGAATGGCGGCGTCGGTGCGGCGGGATTTGCCAAACTCGCGGATGTTCCAGGTGGCGAGGTTAATCGATTCGTCGAGCTTGGACGGGGGGATTTTGGCGGCGGCGATGCGCTTCTTCAGCGCGAGCAGGCCGGCGGCGATTTCCTTGGAGACTTTTCCATGGTTCATGGCGATGGCTTGGTTTGCCGGGGAATCTACCAACCACCGGCGCGGCGGCAAGCCTCTTCACTTTCCCAGGCATGGCGCGGGCCTGCCTCATCCGTATTTTCCGCGACCGGCGCAGGAGCGGAACGGCCAATCATTAAAATTTCTCAAATGTATGGTTGCGGAGTCCGGCGGATTAGGTAAAAACTAGAGTGATTATAATCGGTTGTATGATAACCGACGATGGTTCGACACGACGATGAGCAGCAATCTATCAGCGCAAAGCAGCGGAAACAATGTTTCACTCGGTCCGCCCCCGAAGCAGGGCTTGTACGATCCGGAATTCGAGCACGACGCGTGCGGGCTGGGTTTCGTGGTGAACATCAAGGGCAAGAAATCCCATCAGCTCGTCACGGACGCGCTCCAGATTCTCATCAACCTCGACCATCGCGGCGCGTGCGGCTGCGAGACGAACACCGGTGACGGCGCCGGCATCATGCTTCAGGTGCCGCATGAATTTCTCGCGGCGCAGACCGCGAAGCTGGGATTCAAACTTTCCGCACCCGGACAGTACGGCGTCGGCATGGTATTCCTGCCGAAGAATTCCGCCGAACGCGACGCGGTTAAAGCCGAGGTCGCCAAAATCATTTTCGCCGAGGGCCAGACGCTGATGGGCTGGCGCGATGTCCCGACGGATAATTCGACCCTCGGCAAATCCGCCATCGCTGCCGAACCGCACATGGCGCAGGTCTTCATCGGTCGCAGCGCGGGCCTCAAGGACGACGCGGCGTTCGAGCGCAAACTTTACGTCATCCGCAAAGTCGCCGAGCAGACGATCCGCTACGGCAACCAGATCGCCGGCGGCAAATGGTTTTATGTGTCCAGCCTGTCGGCGCGCACCATCGTTTACAAAGGCATGCTGATGACGACGCAGATGTCGGATTATTATCCCGACCTGCGCGACGAGACGATGGTGACGGCGCTGGCGCTCGTCCATTCGCGGTTCTCGACGAACACCTTCCCGAGTTGGGACCGCGCGCATCCAAACCGCTACATTGCGCACAACGGCGAAATCAACACGCTCCGGGGCAATGTCAACTGGATGCGCGCCGCGCAGGCGAACCTCAAGTCGGAAGTGTTCGGCAGCGACATCAAGAAACTGATCCCCGTCATCAACACCGACAACAGCGATTCGGCCCAGTTCGACAACGTCGTCGAACTGCTCACTTTGGCGGGCCGCGAGCTGCCGCACGTGATGATGATGATGATTCCCGAGCCGTGGGAGAATCACGAAAGCATGGACGCCGAGCGCCGTGCGTTCTACGAATTCCATTCCTGCCTCACCGAGCCCTGGGACGGCCCGGCTTCCATGATTTTCACGGACGGCATCCGCATCGGCGCTTGCCTGGACCGCAACGGACTTCGCCCCTCGCGCTACTACGTTACGAAGGACGACCTCGTCATCATGGCCTCGGAAGCGGGCGTCCTGCCCATCGCGCCTGAACGCGTCGCGATCAAAGGCCGGTTGCAACCCGGCCGGATGTTCCTCGTGGACACGGTGGAAGGCCGCATCGTGGCGGATGAGGAGCTAAAGAAAAAATACGCAAGCGCCCAGCCCTACCAGCAATGGTTGGATGAACACCATGTCCTGCTTGAGAACCTGCCTAATCCGCCGCAAGGGACTGAGGTGACACATCGCAAGGTGCTCCGGCGTCAGCAATGCTTTGGTTACACGTTTGAAGATCTGCGGTTCATCGTCGGCCCAATGGCCAACGACGGCGTGCAACCCCTTGGCTCGATGGGCACCGACACGCCGCTCGCGGTGCTCTCCCAGAAGCCGCAACTGCTCTACAATTATTTCAAGCAACTCTTCGCGCAGGTTACGAACCCGCCGATTGATCCGATCCGTGAAGAAATCGTCACCTCGACCGAAACCATGGTCGGCGCGCGGGGCGGCCTGCTGAATCCCACACCGGAAAGCTGCGCGCTCATCAAGCTCGAACAGCCGTTGCTCACGGATGAGGAGCTGGAAAAACTTCGGCACGTGGACCGCCCGGGGTTCAAGGCCGAGACGCTGCCGATTCTCTTTCCGGTCAAGGATGGTGCCGCCGGGCTTGCCGCCGCGCTGGACAAAGTGTTCGCTTCCGCTGACCAAGCCATCGCCAACGGCGCGACGATTGTGATCCTTTCGGATCGGGGCATTTCTCCCGAGATGGCGCCGATTCCCGCCCTGCTGGCGGTGGCCGGGCTGCACCATCATCTTATTCGCACCGGCTTGCGCGGGCGTTGCGGGCTGGTGCTCGAATCCGGCGAACCGCGCGAGGTCCATCATTTCGCATTGCTCATCAGCTATGGTTGCAGCGCAATCAATCCCTATCTTGCCTACGATACGATTGACGATCTCATCGCCGAGAAGATGCTTCTCAACACCGACCACAAGACGGCGGTGAAGAAATTCATCAAGGCCTCCATCAAGGGCGTGGTGAAAACGATGGCCAAGATGGGCATCTCGACCATCCAGAGCTATCGCGGCGCGCAGGTCTTCGAGGCCATTGGCATCAACAAGGCCGTCGTGGACAAGTATTTCACCTGGACCGCCACGCGCATTGAAGGCATCGGCCTGGAAGTCATCGCGCAGGAGGCGTTGAAACGGCACGCCCACGCGTTTCCGAAACGCGAGGTCAACGGCGAGCTCGAAGCCGGAGGCCAGTACCAATGGCGCGCGGACGGCGAGCAGCATCTGTTCAATCCGCAGACGATTCACAAGTTGCAGATCGCCTGCCGCCTCAACAGCGAGAAGGTTTATCGCGAATACGCCGATCTGCTCAACGACAAGGCGAAGATCCTTTGCACCTTGCGCGGTCTCCTGGAGTTTAAATTTGCCGACCAGGCCATCCCACTCGACGAAGTTGAATCCATCGAAAACATCGTGACGCGTTTCAAAACCGGCGCGATGAGTTACGGTTCGATCTCGAAGGAGGCGCACGAAGCGCTCGCCATCGCGATGAACCGCATCGGCGGCCGCAGCAACACCGGGGAAGGCGGCGAAGACCCGGCGCGCTACGTTCTCGAAGTGAACGGCGACTCAAAGAATTCCGCTATCAAGCAGGTCGCGAGCGGCCGCTTCGGCGTCACGAGCCATTACCTCGTCAACGCGAAGGAGCTTCAGATCAAGATGGCGCAGGGCGCGAAACCCGGCGAAGGCGGCGAACTGCCCGGCAAGAAAGTTTATCCGTCCATCGCCAAGACGCGCGGCACCACGGCGGGTGTCGGTTTGATTTCTCCGCCGCCGCACCACGATATTTATTCCATCGAGGACTTGGCCGAGTTGATTCATGACTTGAAGAATTCGAATCGCCACGCGCGCATCAGCGTCAAGCTGGTGAGCGAAGTCGGCGTCGGCACGATCGCGGCCGGTGTGGCCAAGGCGCACGCGGACGTGGTTTTGATTTCGGGTCACGACGGCGGCACCGGCGCGTCGCCGCTCTCCTCGATCAAACACGCGGGCGGCCCTTGGGAACTCGGGCTGGCTGAAACCCACCAGACGCTCGTGTTGAACAATCTGCGCAGCCGCATCTATGTCGAGACCGATGGTCAGTTGAAGACCGGCCGCGACGTGGCGATTGCGGCATTGCTCGGTGCGGAGGAATTTGGATTTGCCACCGCACCCCTCGTGGTGCTGGGCTGCATCGTGATGCGCGTCTGTCATCTCAACACCTGTCCCGTCGGCGTCGCGACGCAGGATCCGAAGCTGCGCGAACGGTTCACGGGCAATCCCGATCACGTCGTGAATTTCATGCGCTTCATCGCCATGGAACTCCGCGAGATCATGGCCAAACTCGGCTTCCGCAAGCTCGAAGACATGGTGGGCCGCACCGACAAGTTGATTCCTTGGAAAGCGATTGACCATTGGAAGGCCTGCGGTCTGGATCTCACGCCGTTGTTGTATCAACCGGACGCCGCTCCGGAAGTCGGACGATTCCGCCAGCAGGATCAGGATCACGGTCTCGAAAAGTCGCTCGACCTCACGAAGATTTTGGAGCTCTGCCAGCCCGCCATTGAGCGTGGCGAAAAAGTCAGAGCCGAGTTGCCGATCATCAACGTGAACCGCGTCGTCGGCACCATCACCGGCAGCGACCTAACCAAAAAGCACGGTCCGAATGGTCTGCCGGAGGACACGATTCAACTCCGGTTCAACGGCAGCGCGGGCCAGAGTTTTGGCGCGTTTGTGCCGCGCGGCATGACGCTCGAACTGGAGGGCGATGCGAATGATTACTTCGGCAAGGGTTTGAGCGGCGGCAAGCTGATCGTCCATCCGTCCAAGGCTTCGACCTTCAAGGCCGAGGAGAACATGATCGTCGGCAACGTGGCGTTTTACGGCGCGACCAGCGGCGAGGCTTATCTCTGCGGCATGGCTGGCGAACGCTTCGGCGTCCGCAACTCCGGCGTCAACGCGGTGGTGGAAGCCATCGGCGACCACGGCTGTGAGTACATGACCGGTGGTCGCGTAGTCATCCTCGGCCCGACGGGACGCAATTTCGCCGCCGGGATGAGCGGCGGCGTGGCCTACGTGCTCGACGAGGCCGGCACCTTCGCGAGCCGGTGCAACATGGAGATGGTCGGACTGGAAAAACTCGAGGACGCCGACGAGATCGAAGAACTCTGGAAACAGATTCATCGCCACCAGACCTACACCGGCAGCCGCAAAGCGGCGCAGGTATTGGCCGACTGGAAAAACCTCGTGCCAAAATTTGTGAAGGTCATGCCGCAGGATTATAAGCGCGTGCTGCTCTCGCTCAAGAAAGTGCAGTCGCAGGGCTTGAGCGGTGAAGAAGCGATCATGGCGGCCTTTGAGGAAAACGTGAAGGGCGGGCATTGATCCGATTCAGAATTATCTACAACCGAAACTAAACGACGATGGGAAAGCCAACCGGATTTTTAGAGTTCAAGCGTGAGTTGCCAAAAGACCGCTCGCCGCTCGGGCGGGTCGCGGACTACTTGGAGTTTCACGAGCACATGCCCGAGGCTGACCTCAAGAAGCAGGGCGCTCGTTGCATGGATTGCGGGATTCCCTTCTGCCACACCGGCCAACTCATCAGCGGCATGGCCAGCGGCTGCCCGATCAATAATCTCATCCCCGAGTGGAACGACCTTGTCTATCGCGGACTGTGGCGCGAGGCGCTGGACCGCCTGCACAAGACGAACAATTTCCCCGAGTTCACCGGCCGTGTTTGTCCCGCCCCGTGTGAAGGTTCGTGCGTGCTCGGCATGAACAACCCGCCGGTCACGATTAAGAACATCGAGGTGAGCATCATTGACCACGGTTGGGAAAATGGCTGGGTCACCGCGCAAGCGCCGCAGCAGCGCACCGGGAAAAATGTCGCCGTCATCGGCTCCGGCCCGGCGGGACTTTCCGCCGCCGCCCAGCTCAACAAGGCCGGGCATCTGGTCACCGTCTTCGAACGCGCCGACCGCCCCGGCGGCCTGCTCATGTATGGCATCCCCAACATGAAGCTCGACAAGACCGAGGTGGTTTTGCGACGGATCGCTTTGCTTGAAAAGGAAGGCGTGAAGTTCGTCTGCAACACCGAGGTCGGCGTGAATCTCCCGGCGGAAAAACTGCTGAAAGATTTCGACGCGGTCGTCCTCGCAACCGGCGCGACCAAGCCGCGCGACCTGCCCATCGAAGGCCGTCCGCTCAAGGGCATCCACTTCGCGATGGAAATTCTGACGGCCAACACCAAGGCGGTGTTGGATCAGCACAAGAACGGCAGCTTCGTGGACGCCACCGGCAAGGACGTTGTCGTCATCGGCGGCGGCGATACCGGCACGGACTGCGTCGGCACCTCAATGCGGCATGGCTGCAAGTCGCTCGTGCAGGTGGAAATTTTGCCGAAGCCGCCGCTGGATCGCGCCAAGGACAATCCGTGGCCCGAATGGCCGAAGACTTACAAGCTCGACTACGGCCAGGAAGAAGCCGCCGCGAAATTCGGCGCTGATCCGCGCGTTTATCTGACGACCGCCACGAAGTTTGAAGGCGACGCCCACGGCCACGTCAAGGCCGTCCACACCGTGCAAGTTGAGTGGACGCACAACGACAAGGGCCAGTTCATCCCGAAGAATGTGCCGGGCACGGAAAAAGTTTTGCCCGCGCAGTTGGTGTTGCTCGCGATGGGTTTCCTTGGGCCGGAACAGCCGCTGCTCGAATCCCTTGGCGTCGAGCGTGACGCGCGCAGCAATGCGAAGGCGGACTTCGAGAGGTACAACACGAACATCAAGGGCGTGTTTGCCTGCGGCGACTGCCGTCGCGGTCAAAGCCTCGTCGTGTGGGCCTTCAACGAGGGCCGCGGCGCGGCGCGCGAGTGCGACCGCTATTTGATGGGTGCGACCGACCTGCCGTTAGGCCTAGCACAGCCGAAGTTTTCAACCCGCGTGGCGCAGGTCACGCGGGTTTTTTTATTTCAGGGCAGCTCCAGCAGCCGGAAGAAACGGCACGGCAAAGTCATGGTGTTGGTGAACGTCATCGCCGCGTTGGCGGCGATATTGGTTTTGATCGCCGTCCAACTAGTCAGATTGGTCGAGGCCTGCAGCATGTTGGTCTTCCCCACGGTCAGACCCGTCGCGTCGAAAAGAAACTGGCCGCCCTCCTTGCGGGGTGATTCGAGCATGATCCCGGGTGGCGCGGGCGGGATCACCGTGATCGTGCCGGTGCCGGTGTCGAGCTGGTCATGGTAAGCGAAGGTGCCGACATTCATGAAGGTCTGTGCGAACGTGTCGAATTGATCTACCATCACGCCGTTCCAGTAGTTCGCATTGAAGAAAGGCAGATCGCTGGTCGAGGTATGCGAAAATACATCATCCAGATTCTCCCAGACCACCGTGTCACCGGCTTCAATCGTCAGCGCGCCGGGGGAAAAACCGGAGCCGTTGACGGTGACATTGTGCGTGGCGGCTTCAAGGGGCGGGGCAACCAAAAGAATCAAGCCGGTGAACAGTCCGAAACCCCCTGATACAACAGCATTCTTCATGTAGTGCATTTAGACCCTCCCGGCCAAGCCAGTCAATGGAAAACCAATCCTGAACTTGCGACGGCGGGCTCCGGCCCTATACTGTCCGACTGTGACCGAAGTAAAAAAAACGCGCGTCGTCTGTGGCATGAGCGGGGGAGTGGATTCCTCCGCCACCGCCGCGCTGTTGCTCGAGCAGGGCTACGATGTCGTGGGCATCACGCTCAAGCTCTGGCCGCAGGATTGTGTCAGCCGCGCGGAGGACAAGTGCTGCGGGCCGCAGGCCGTGACGGATGCGCGCGCGGTGTGCCACAAGCTCGGCGTGCCGTATTACCTGATTGACGAGGCCGCCGAGTTTCAGAAACACGTCATCAAATATTTTGCCGACGAATACAAAGCCGGCCGCACGCCAAACCCGTGCGTGATGTGCAACCAGAATTTGAAGTTTGGCCGGCTTATCGAGCGCGCGGACCAGCTCGGCGCGCAGTTTATCGCGACCGGACATTTCGCGCGGATTGAAAGTCCCCTCGCCCCGTCCCTCTCCCCATCGGATGGGGAGGGGGTGGCGAAGCCGGGGGAAGGGCGTTACCTGCTCAAGCGCGGGCGGGATTTGAAGAAGGATCAAAGTTATTTTCTATTTTCGCTGCGGCAGGACCAGCTTGCCCGCGCGATTTTTCCGCTGGGCGAAAAGACCAAGAGCGACACGCGCGAAGTGGCGCGTCATTGCAATCTCAAGACCGCCGACAAGGAGGAGAGCATGGAAATCTGCTTCGTGCCGGACAACAACTACGGCGGTTTCCTCCAGTCGGCGAATCTCGTGCAGAAGCATCGCGGCGAAATCGTGGATACGCACGGCCACGTTCTCGGGCATCACGACGGCATTGAGTTTTACACCATCGGTCAGCGCAAGGGTCTGGGCATCACCACGCCCAAACCGGTCTATGTCGTCGAACTCGACCCCGAAACCAACCGCGTGATGGTGGGCGATGAGACGGCGCTGGATCGCAATGAGTTCGTTGCCGACCGCTGCAACTGGCACCCGTTCGACAAGCTGACAGAACCCATTGAAGTCACGGCCAAGATTCGCTACAACCATCCCGGCACGCCTGCGACGTTGACGCCCGCTGGCGACAACCGCGTCACAGTCAGGCTGCACACGCCCCAGCGCGCCATCACCCCCGGCCAGGCGGCCGTGTTTTATCAGGACGACCTGGTGGTCGGGGGCGGATGGATCACGCGCGAGTCCTGCCGTTGACAGCCGGGGGCAATCGGGGCATTTTCTCCGCATGAAAATCATCCTAATCATTGTTTCCATTCTCACACTGCAAATGACCATGACCTTTGCCGCCGATTCCATTTACAGCATTCCGCTCAAGGACATTGACGGCAAAGCCACCACGCTCAAGCCGTATCAGGGCAAAGTCATGCTGGTGGTCAACGTCGCGTCGAAGTGCGGCTACACCCCGCAATACGCGGGGTTGGAAACCACTTATCAGAAATATGAAAAGCAGGGGCTGGCCGTGCTGGGCTTTCCCTGCAACCAGTTCGGCGGCCAGGAACCCGGCTCGAACGAGGAGATCAAACAGTTCTGCACTTCCAAATACAACGTGACCTTTCCGATGTTCGACAAGCTCGACGTCAACGGCGACAAGCGGCATCCGCTTTATGTGATGTTGGCGGGCAAGGACTCCCCGTTTCCCGGCGACATCAAATGGAACTTCAACAAATTCCTGATCGGCCGCGATGGAAAAATTTTGAAGCGCTTTGACTCCAAGGTCAAACCCGACGCTCCTGAGTTGACTGCCGCTATCGAAGCCGCGCTCGCGGCGAAATAGGAAATTCATCCAAGCCCTTCAGGGCACTGACGCGTGCCGCATGTCCTGGCAAAAGTCCGCGGCAAGGTTCTTTGAGCCTGGCGGACGCGTGAAACAAAGGCCCGTAGGCCGTCTCCTCCGGCCATGAATCTTCGTTCCGCAACCACGGCGCAATCGGAGTCCGTTGAACTGTCATTGATGGCTCGTTGACGCCGCCAGTCCGACCGTCGCGGAGAAAGAGTATTCCACAACGGTTGAGCCGCAGAGCCGCGCGCACAGTTCACCCGTTCAAGGCCGAAGTTCGTCCTGCGCCTCAACCGCCGCTTTGCACCCGGTCCAGCAGGGCACGATTGAAGCGGGCCTGCAGGCATTGGGGGGGCTTGGCAAGTCCGGGTTGGGAGTTTGAATTCACGGCGGCACAAATTCACTTGGGCGAATACGGCAAGTCCGGTAAAATCGCCTCATGTTCACTGCACCCCTGAGACTGTTGGCCCCGGTGGGCAGCTATGTCCGGGAGCAGTGGCGCGACTGGCAATATTTCTTCGCCGTACTGGCCACCACACTTTTTCTCGGCTTGCAACCTTCGCGCTGGCGGCGCACGGTGCGCCGCGTGTTCGCACGACAGCTTCTGCTCTCCGGCCTGGACTCGGTCCGTTTCATCCTCATCATGGCGGTGCTGGTCGGGATTTCAGTGGTGGTGCAACTGGATGTGTGGACGGGCAAGGTCGGGCAGTCGCAGAAGCTGGGGCAATTGCTGGTGGTAGTGGTGGCGCGGGAACTCGGGCCGCTCTTCGCCAACTTCGTGCTGATCGTCGGCGCCGGGAGCGCCATCACCACGGAGCTGGGCTTGATGAAAGTGGGCCGCGAGGTGCGCGTGCTCGAAGCCAAGGGGGTCGAACCGCTCTTGTTCCTGGTGATGCCGCGGGTGCTGGCGCTGGCGGTGTCGGCGTTCTGTCTCACGGTCATCTTCGTGCTCGTGGCGTTCTTCAGCGGCTACACCTTCGGCGCCTTCATTGGCGCGGCCAACATCGAGGCGGGTGCGTTTATCAACGAAGTATTCAAGGCTTGGAACGCCTTCGACGGGATCAGCATTCTGGTGAAAAGTCTTCTGCCGGCCTTGTTGACGGGGACCATCTGCTGCGTGGAGGGACTGAGCGTGGAATCAGCCGTGACCGAAGTGCCGCTGGCCGCCAAGCGCGCGCTCGCCCGTTCGCTCGGCGCATTGTTTGTCACTTCGGCGGTCGTTTCGGTGCTGACCTATTCGTGATTTTTCCTGCCGACATGAATGATTTGTCGCCCATCCTGAAATTCAGCGAGGTCACCACGGCCGAGAATGCCGATTACGAGACGGGCCTGTGGAACATCTCGTTTCAGCTGGATCCCGGCCAACTGCTGCTGTTGCTGCTGGAGCGCCAAGACGAGCGCCTGCCGCTGGCCGACGCCGCGGAGGGATTGGTGGTGCCGGAACATGGAACGGCCGCCTTCCTCGGCGCCGATTGGCAGGGCATGTCCGCGGACCGCGCCGCCCTGCAGCGCGGCAAGATCGGGCGCGTGTTTGAGGATGTCGGCTGGGTGAGCGACCTCGACGTGGAGGAAAACATCATGCTGGCGCAGAAGCACCACACCCAGCGCAGCGAGGCGGAGATTCTGGACGAAGCGTTGAAGTTTGCGCGACTCTTTGGTCTGCCCGGCCTGCCGCGCGGACGCCCGGCGGCGGTGCGGCGGATGGACTTGCGCAAGGCGGCCTGCATCGGCGCGTTGCTGGGCCAGCCCATGCTGATCATTCTCGACCGGCCCGCCCGCGGTGTTTACGCTGACCTCATGGCTCCATTGGTCAACGCCGTCCAGTCCGCCCGCAGGCGCGGGGCCGCCGTGCTCTGGATGACGGGCGACCTGCAAATCTGGAACAACCCCGGCCTGCGGGCGACCCGGCGCGCCAAGATGTTCGGCTCGCAAATGCACATGATGGAACCGGAGTCCTGATGGAAAAGCGTTTCAAATTCCGCCATGTCAACGAGCTGACCGGCTTGTTCGTCGTGCTCGTGCTGGTGCTGGTCATCGCCGGCTTGGTGGTCAGCGGACACTCGCAGCGCTGGTTCGCGCGTAAGTACAGCTTTGACGTGCTGCTGCCCAAAGCCGGCGCCTTCGGGCTGCGGCGCGGCGACGACGTGTTCATCTTCGGCGTGCTCGTTGGTTCGGTGGCCGACATTAGTGTGGACGACAGCGGAACCATGAAGGCCCACGTAAAAGTCCGCGGCGACTTCGAGCGGTTCGTGCGCACGGATTCGACGGCGACCATCAAGAAGACCTTCGGCGTCGCGGGCGATTCGTTCATGGAAATTTCGCGCGGCACCCGTGAGGCGCTGCCCGAGCGTGACGCGGCCATCGCCTGCCAGGCGGCGGAAGAGTTGCCCGGCATGTTGGAAAAAATGGTCGGCGATTTGCGCGCCGAACTGCTGCCGGTGGCAAAAAAAGCGGGCGCGACTCTCGACACCTGGACGAAACTCGGCACGGATTTGCAGAAGACGCAGACGGATTTGAACCAGCTTGTCCTGCGGCTGGACCGGCTCGCCATTGGCGTCGAGGAAGGCAAAGGCACCGCAGGCAAACTGCTCACCGATACTGCGCTCGTGGATGAAGCGCAGCGGGCGCTTGCCCAGGCCAATGAAGCCATGACCACCCTGCGCGGCGTGTTGACGAACGCGGAAGCGGTCGTGAAAAATGTGGACGAGGGTACCGCCCGCCTGCCCGAAATTACCGACGCCCTTGCCCAGGAGGCGAAAGATTTGCCCGGTCTGGTCGGGCAGACGCAGGTGACGATGCGCGAACTGGAGCGGCTCATCGAGGGTTTGCAGCGCCACTGGCTGGTCCGGAAATACGTCAACCAAACCAACCCGCCGCCGCTGCGTCCGTTGCCCGCAAGTGAAGCGCCCCAGCCCGCGCCACTTAAACCGCTGCGATCCCCCAGAGATTCGCATTGAGGCTGCGCCAAAGTGTTGCATGAAAGCCCCCATTCCTCCGAACGAAGCTGAGCGCCTTGCGGCGCTGCGCGATTATCAGATTCTCGATACCCTGCCGGAGCAGGCGTATGACGACATCACCAAGCTGGCCTCGCAAATCTGCGGCACATCGATCGCCTTGGTCAGTCTGGTGGACGGCGAACGGCAATGGTTCAAATCCAAGGTCGGGCTGGACGCGCCTCAGACTCATCGCGATCTGGCGTTCTGTTCGCACGCCATCTTAGGCAACGACCTGCTGGAAGTGCCGAACGCGCTGAAGGACGCGCGCTTCGCCGACAATCCGCTGGTAACGGGGGATCCGAACATTCGTTTTTACGCGGGCGCGCCACTGATCACTCCGAGCGGGCATAAAATCGGCACGCTCTGCGCGATCGACCGCGTGCCGCGCAAACTCACGGAGGAGCAAGTCGAGAGCCTGCGGATGCTCGGCCGGTTCGTCGTGAGCCAGCTGGAAGCGCGGCGGCAATTGACCGAGTTGCAGACCAACATTTCGGAACGCAAACGTCTCGAGGAATTGCAATCCGCGCAGTTGCGCCTGGCGAAATTCGGTGCGGCCATTGGCGAGGCGCTGGCCAAGAGTTCCACGTTGCAGGAAATGGTGGGCAAATTTTGTGAAGCCCTGGTGCAGCACCTTGATGCGAGTCTGGCGCGCATCTGGGCGCTCAACGAGACGGATCAAATGCTGGAACTGCAGGCCAGCGCGGGAGTGCCCGCGCAGACCGGGGAACGGCAAAGCCGGATTCCGGTGGGCAAATTCCAGATCGGTCTGATCGCGCAGACGCAGCAACCGTTTTTTTCCAACGCGCTGATGCAGGCCCCGGAGGCGGGGGATCTGGATTGTGCCCGGCGCGAGGGCCTGGTGGCGTGCGCCGGTCGTCCGCTCCTGGTCGAGGGCCGGTGCGTAGGAGTCGTGGCCGTGTTCGACCGCAAACCGATGGACGAATTCACGCAGACGGCGCTGGCGGCGACGGTGGACCGCATGGCGCTGGGCATCCAGCGCAAGCGGCTTGAACAACAACTGGCTGAAACCAGCGCGCTGCAACGCGCCATCTTGAACGCAGCCAATTACTCGGTGATTTCGGCCGATGTGAATGGCACGATTCTGACCTTTAATCACACCGCCGAGCGCCTCCTGGGTTATCGCGCGGAGGAAGTCGTCGGCAAAGTCACACCGGCCATCATCCATGACTTGAAGGAAGTGGTGGCCCGGGCGGCGGCGCTGTCGCAGGAATTGGGAGAGCAGATCGAGCCCGGCTTCGAAGCGTTTGTGGCCAAGGCAAGATTGCGGGACGTTCCCGACGAGAACGAATGGACTTACATCCGGAAAGACGGCGGCCGCATTCCGGTGTCGCTGTCGGTCACGGCCATTCGGGATGGCGCGGGAAACCCGACCGGCTATCTCGGCATCGCCAGTGACATCACGGCGCGCAAAAAAGCCGAGGCCGCACTCAAGGAGAGTGAGGAGCGCTATCGCGATTTGTTTGAGAACGCCACCGACCTCATCCAAAGCGTGACGCTGGAAGGCCACTACCTGTTTGTGAACCACGCCTGGAAGGAGACGCTCGGCTACAGCGATGCTGAGATTTCTCAGCTCAATGCCTTCGATGTGATTCACCCGGACGACCGGCCGCGCGCGCGCGAGCGGCTTCAGAAAATGATCGCGGGCCGGGAGGTGAAAACCATCGAACTCCGCTTTCTGGCCAAGGATGGCCGCACGATCATCACCGAAGGGAGCACCAGTTGCCGCTTCAAAGACGGCAAACCGGTGGCCACCCGCAGCATCTTCCGGGACGTCACGGCCCAGCGGCGCGCCGACCAGGCGCTGCAAGCGCAGCACCGTCGCCAGTCGGCCCTCGCCAGTTTGGAACTGGCCGTCAACCAGCAGCACGAATTGCGCGGCGTGCTGGACGGGCTGGTGCAGATCGTCACCGAACTGCTGCCGGCGAGCGGCGGGGCGAGCATTGTTTTGTGGGACGCCGCCGAGGAGACGTTCACGAATAGTGCTTCGACCGTGCCGGGACAGGAGCCGGAACTGGGCGTCCGGCGCGTGCGGAAAAAAACCGGAGCCTCGCGTTGGATCGTTGATCATCGCGAGCCGCTGATTGTTTGTGACAGCCGGGAAGACCGCTTCCAAGCCAACCAGATGCTGACCGAGTTCGGGCTTAAGGCGTATGCGGGCGTGCCGCTGCTGGCCGAGGGCCGGCCGCTAGGTGTGTTGTATGCCCTTGAAAAAGAGCCGCGCCAATATTCCCCCGACGACATCGAATTTCTTTCCGCCCTCGCCCACCGGGCGGCGGCGGCGGTGACCAAGGTGCAGCTTTACGAATCGCTTCAATCGTCGAAGGAAGCCGCGGAAGCGGCCAACCGCGCCAAGAGTGATTTCCTGGCCAACATGAGCCACGAGATCCGCACACCCATGAACGGTATTCTCGGCATGACGGAACTGGCCTTGGATACGCCGCTCAACCGCGAACAGCGAAACTACCTGACCGCGGTGAAAAATTCCGGCGAGTCGCTGCTCCGGCTGATCAACGACATTCTCGATTTTTCCAAAATTGAAGCGGGCATGCTGGAGCTGCATCCGGAAAACTTCTCCCTGCGCGACGGGTTGGGTGAGAGTCTCAAGACCATCGGCTTTCGGGCGCATGAGAAAGGGCTGGAACTGGCGTTGCACATCAAGACGGGGGTGGCCGACGAACTCGTCGGCGACTTGGGCCGTTTGCGCCAGATCGTCATCAACCTCGTGGGCAATGCCATTAAATTCACCGAGCGGGGCGAAATCACCGTCACCGTCAGTCCGGCGGAGACTGAGGCGGCGGTCGGGACCAACGGCCAGTGTCTCCTGCACTTTTGCGTCGCCGATACGGGCATCGGTATTCCCCGCGAGAAACAGGGGATGATTTTTGAATCCTTCACCCAGGCCGATGGCACCATCACGCGCAAGTATGGCGACACAAAACTGAGACTGGCCATCTCCACTCAACTCGTGAACCTGATGGATGGAAGCATCTGGGTCGAGAGTGAGCCGGGGGTGGGCAGCCAATTCCACTTCACCGCAAAGTTCAGTTTGCAGACCAAGCCGATGCCCAGGATCACGGCGGCGCACGTCGAAGCATTGGTGGGCCTGCCGGTGCTGGTGGTGGATGACAACGCCACCAACCGAAAAATACTCACCGAAATGCTGCTGAACTGGCGGATGCAACCCGTCGCGGTCGTTGATGCCGCGACCGCCATCGAGGAATTGCAGCAGGCGGCTACGGCCGGACGGCTCTATCATCTCATCCTCCTGGATGCGAAAATGCCTGGAAAAGACGGCTTCGCGTTGGCGCGGGAAATCAAGCGACATCCGGATCTTGCGCAGACCATTGTGATGATGCTCTCCTCCGCCGACTCCTCGGACGATGTCTCCCGCTGCCACGAACTGGGCGTGGATACCTACATGGCCAAACCCATCGGCCAGTCGGAATTGCTCGATGCCATTTTGAATACGCTGGGCCGGCACGGCTTGCCGTCCCAAGCGGCTTCGCCAACCGCGCAGGAACCGGCCGTGGCCCGCCGTCGATTGCGCGTGCTGCTGGCGGAAGATAATCTGGTCAACCGGGAACTGGCCGTCGCCATTTTGGAGAAACTTGGCCACCGCAGCACCGTGGCGGGCAACGGCCACGAAGTTCTGGCCGCGATCAAAAAGGAAGCTTTTGACCTGATCCTGATGGATGTGCAAATGCCTGAGATGGACGGGTTGCAAGCCACGCGCCGCCTTCGCGACTTGGAGAAAGCCACCGGCCACCATCTCCCCATCATCGCGCTGACCGCGCACGCGCTTTCCGGCGATCGGGCCGCCTGCCTCGGTGCAGGCATGGATGATTACGTCACCAAACCGGTCCGCCGCGCCGACCTCATTTCGGCGATCGACCGGCTTCTGCCTGGCGGGAAGGAAATGATGGTGCCGCCGTCCGATGAGCCGAAACCCGCATCCGCCCACGCTGCTCCCGTTGAAAGCGGCTTCAACCGCGCCAAGTTGCTCGACGAGGTGGATGGTAATGTGAATCTCATCCGCCGGCTGGCGAAGCTCTACGCTGAGGGAACGCCCCACCTGCTCGAACAGATTCGCGCCGGCGTGCGGTCCGGTGACGCGGCCCAATTAGAACGGGCGGCGCATACGTTGAAAGGTTCCCTGGCACAGTTTCACGCGGCAGGCGCCATGAATACCGCCCGCGAACTGGAGGATCTGGGGCATCGCCGCGACCTGGTCACCGCCGCGCCGACCCTGCTTGTGTTGGAAAAGGGGCTTGCCGATTTCGACCGCCAATTGCAAACCTGGCTGAAAGAAATATGAAAAACTTGAAAATCCTGATCGCCGAAGATGAACCGGTCACCCGCGAAAAATTAGCCGAGTTGCTGCGCGGGTGGGGTTGCGACGTGACGGCCGTGCGAGATGGAAACGAGGCCTGGCAAGCCCTGGAATCCGCCGAGGTTCCGCCACTGGTGCTGGCCGATGTGCAAATGCCGGGCATGGATGGCCCCGAACTGTGTCGTCGCGTCCGCACGGATCTGCAGCAGCGGGGCCTCTATATCATCCTGCTCACTTCCGTGCGGGTGACCAAGGCGGATCTGGTGGACGGGCTGCTGGCTGGCGCGGATGATTATCTGTTCAAACCCTTTGATCAGGCCGAGCTGAAAGCGCGGCTCAAGGTGGGAGCTCGCGTGCTGAGGTTGCAGTCCGAATTGCGGTCTCGGGTTGAGGAACTCGAGGCGGCCCTCGGACATATCAATCAGCTCGAGGGGATGCTGCCGATTTGTGCCTGGTGCAAAAAAATCCGCGACGATAAAAACTATTGGCACCAGGTGGAAAGCTACATTGCCAAGCACACCGCGGCCGAATTCACCCATAGCATCTGTCCCGAGTGTTTGGACCAGCAAAAGTCGGCCCTCCAACGTCGGCGCATCGCCGAGTCTAAATGAGCGCGCCCGTCAAGATCCTCGTGGTGGACGACAATCCTGTGGTGCTGCTGAAGATGGCGCACCTCCTGCAGACCGCGGGGTTCGAGGTGTTCGAAGCCGGCACGGGTGCGGATTGCCTGCGCCTGGCACGGGAGCAGATGCCCCAGTTGATCCTGCTCGATGTCATGCTGCCGGACATCAACGGCGTCGAACTCTGCGGCAAAATAAAATCCAGCCCGGAGCTGGATTCCCTTTTTGTCGTCCTGCTCTCCTCCACGGAAATTTCCTCGGAGCGGCAGGTCACCGGCCTCGAGGCCGGGGCCGATGGCTATATCGCCCGGCCGATTGAAAACCGGGAGCTGCTCGCCCGCATCCAGGCGCTGCTCCGTATCCAGCAGGCGGAGGCGGCCCTGCGCCAGACGCACCGCGAACTCGAGCAGCGCATGGCCGAGACATTGAAGCTGCAGCACGAATTGCTCGCCGCCCATGCCGCCGCCGAAAAATTGCTGCTAAACGTCCTGCCCGTTCCCGTCGCCGAACGCCTCCAGCGGGGCGAGCCGTTGATCGCCGATGGCTTCTCCGAGGCGACGATCTTGTTCGCCGACCTCCACGACTTCTCGCGTCTGACTGAAAGCCTCGCCCCGACGGATGTCGTAAAACTGTTGAACCAGATTTTTTCGCGCTTCGACGCATTGATGCAGAAGCACGGTCTGGAAAAAATCAAGACGATCGGGGACACCTACATGGTGGCCGCGGGTGTGCCGGTGCCGCGTGCCGACCATGCCGAAGCCATCGCGGAGGCCGCACTGGCCTTGCAGCAGGATATCGTGCGCTTTGAAGCGCCCCGGGGCGAGACCTTCAGCCTCCGCATCGGCATCAACACCGGCCCCGTGGTGGCCGGCGTCATCGGCACCAGCAAATTCAGTTACGACCTGTGGGGTGCGACGGTCAAC
>JANPGB010000259.1:0-5011 GCA_031423695.1 Verrucomicrobiota bacterium | reverse complement strand
GCTCGATTTGTGCAGCGAGCTCCTGCACCCGCGTTGCCCCCACGTTGCCCGCGCTGGACTTGATGGGATGGACGGCCCTGGCGACACCCGCGCAGTCGCCCGCCCGCTGCGCCTTGCGCGCCTCGGCCACCTTGCCGGCGGCGTAATCCAAGAACAGGTCAATCATTTCCCCGACGAACTTGCCCCCCCCCAAACGGTGCAGGCGAGCCAGCGCGGCTTCCAGTTCGCTGGGTTCTTTCGCGAGCGCCGCCGTTGCGGGCTGGCCGCCGGACAATTGCTTTTCGATCGCTGCGAGGAGAATCGCCTCGTCTACGATGGGCTTGGTCACGTAATCGTCAAACCCCGCTTCGAGATATTTTTCGCGGTCTCCGGACATGGCGTGGGCGGTGAGCGCGATGGCCGGCAGGTGCCTGAGATTCTCCTCGGCCCGGATCCGCCGCAACACTTCCGTGCCGTCCATCCCCGGCAGCGAGATGTCCAGCAGCACGACGTCCGGCCGCTCGCGGCGCAGCCCCTCGAGCGCCGCCGGGCCTGATTCATACTCGCTCACCTCATAAAGCGGCTCCAGAATCACCCGCACCAGCAGGCGATTGTCAGGATTGTCCTCCACCACTGCGATTTTTTTCATGTCGTTACCTCCAGTGCCAGCAGACACACATCGTCGCTGAATTCCGCGCCGCCCGAAAAGGCGCGCGCTTCCGCCACCAGCCCGTCCAGCAGGTCGGCTGCCGGCAACCCCATCCGTGCCCGTGCGGCCTCCAGCAGTCGGTCCTGGCCAAAACCAAATTGCCCGGCGGCGTCCATCACTTCAAACAGTCCGTCGGTGAAAAGCAGCAGCCGGTCGCCGCGCAGCAGCGGGCCTTGGGCGCACAGGTATTTGGCGTCTTCAAACAAGCCCAGCGCCGGGCCCGGGTGTGGCGGCAAAGTCAACGGTGAGACGAGTCCGTCCGCATGGTGGAAATGAAGCGGCCGCGGATGCCCGGCGTTGGCGTAATGGATTTCCCCGGCGGCCAGATCCGTCACCAGATAGAACGCCGTGGCGAACATCGAACCATCGGACTGCCTGAACACACGCGCGAGGCGACGGTTCAGTTCCCCGAGAAACTCCGCCGGATCGGTTGATTCCGAGGCCAGATCATCCACCCACGCCCGCATCATGGCGGTGACCAGCGCCGAGCGCACCCCGTGGCCCATCACGTCGCACAAAAAGACGGCCGCCCGGGTGTCGGACAATTTCAGCACGCTGAAAAAATCTCCCGCCAGATGCATTGCCGGATAAAAGCGATGGCAGAATTGGAGCGCGGACTGATCGGGCGCCCCCGCGCGCGGGAACACCGGGTAGCGGTCGGGGAAAAGCGACTGCTGAAGTTTTCGCGCCATCTGCAGCTCGGCCTCCATCTGCGTGTGGTATGCGGCGACCTGCGCGGCCAGTCGTTTCTGCGCCAGCGCGCTTTGCACGGCACGCATCAATGAGGCCACGTCCAGGTTGGCTTTGGTGAGATAATCCTTGGCGCCGCGTTTCATGGCCTCGACCGCCACCGCCTCGCTGCCACTGGCGGTAAGCATGATGACCGCAGGTTGCTGATCCGGGGCAAGGGTCCGAATCTGGGCAAGCACCTGGAGGCCGTCTCCGTCCGGCAGATTGTAATCCAACAGCACCAATTCATAGGCGTTCCGCGCGAGCTCGGCGAGCGCCTTGCCGGCCGTATCCGCAACTTGGGAAATGCAGGTCAATTCGCTGCCCAGCGACTGGACCAGTTGCAGCACGAGCCGCGCGAACACCGGATCGTCATCCACGATCAGCAGCGAGATTGGAACGGGATTCATTTTGGTTTGGCGCTCGGCTGAGGCGCCGTGGTGTGCAGCAATTCTTCCAGCAACTGCCGGAGGGCGCCTTCAAACGCGTCGGCCTTGTTCAGCACCCGCAGCTTCTCGGATCTCAGTCGCTCCATTTCCACGGCGCTCAGCTCCTTGGACGTGACCACCACCACCGGCAGCCGCTGGTAGCGCGGGTCGCGCCGGATCGCGTCCAGAAACGTCATCCCGTCCATCACTGGCATCATCAAATCCAGCAGGATCAAATTCGCCGGGGATTCCCGCAGGCGCGCCAGCGCTTCCTGACCGTTGGTCGCGCTGCGGATTTCGGCCCCCGTGTCTTGAAGACAGGCGGTGATGAGGCGGTGGGCGTCGGCGTCATCATCCACGATCAGGACACGGGGCTTCGACACATTCAAGTTCCGCTGCAGCACGGCCAGCAGCTCCTCGCGCGCCACCGGTTTCTGCAGCACGTCCAGGACGCCCAGCACATGCCCGGAATTTTCATTGCCGACGACGCTGACGACCACGACGGGAATGTGGGCGAGCTGCGGATCGGCCTTGATGGCGCGGATCACCTGCCAGCCGTCCATGCTGGGCATCATCAAATCGAGCGTGATCAAGTCCGGGCGGAATTCGTGCGCCATTTGCAACCCTTGCGCGCCCGAACTGGCGGCGATGACCTGGCAGCCGCAATCGGAGATCAGGTGCGCCAGCAAGGTGCGCGAATCCAGTTCGTCGTCAATCACCAGCACGCGCCGGACTTGCAACGCCGCTGCGCCGGTGGTGTCGCCGACAGACCGCTTGGGGGCGGCAACCACGGAGTTCACACCGGCGGGCACTTCCGGCGTGGGTTTGAGATTCACGCTGAATGTGGAGCCGCGCCCGACCTCGCTGGTGACCGAGATGTGGTAGCCCATGAGCTCGCAGAGCGCCCGGGAGATGGTGAGGCCCAGTCCGGTGCCGCCGTATTTCCGTGCCGTGCCCGCCTCCGCCTGCTGGAAGGCCGCGAAGATCACGCCCAACTTATCCTGCGGAATGCCGATGCCGGTGTCGACCACGTCAATGCGCAGCGGATGATGCTCCGTGGGGTCGGTCACGACGCGCACCGTGACGTTGCCGCGCTCGGTGAATTTCAGCGCGTTGCCAATGAGGTTGATGATGACCTGCTTGAGTTTTTCGGCGTCGGTGGGAAACGGCGCGACCGTGGCGGGAACTTCCGCCAGCAGCTGCACCGGCTTGTCGCGCACCAGGCTTTCCTGCTGCGCCACGGTTTCGCGCACCAGCGTCTCCAGCGCAATGGGGGCGATTTGCAGTTCGACCTTGCGCGCCTCGATTTTGGAGAGGTCCAAAATCTCGTTGATGAGCGAGAGCAGGTGTTTGCCATTGGCGAGGATGCGGTCCAGAAAAGTCAGTTCGGCTGCGGCCAGGCTGCCGCTCTTGTTCTTGAGCAGAATGTTGGCGAACCCGATGACCGAGTTCAGCGGTGTGCGGAGTTCATGGCTCATGCTCGCCAGGAAATGGCTTTTGGCGCGGCTGGCTTCCTCCGCGGCCTCCTTGGCCACGCGCAACGCCTCTTCGGCGCGCTTGCGGTCCGTGATGTCGTGCGAGATGCCGAACGTGCCGATGGTCCTGCCCTGCTCGTCCCGCAACGGCAGCTTGGTGCTCAAGGCCCACGAGACGCTGCCGTCCGGCCAGGTCTCCTTTTCCTCCCTGGTTATCGGTTGCCCTGAACGCATGATCCGCTGCTCGTCCTCGTAGGCCTGGCGCGCGTGTTCCTCGCTGAAAAAATCGAAGTCCGACTTGCCGATCGCCTGACTCGCGTCCGTCAGGGCGAAGCGTTCAAGATGCGCGCGGCTGTTGCGGAGAAAGCGGCTTTCATGATCTTTGAAGTAAATCCGGTCGGGCAGATTGTCCATCAGCGTGCGCAGCAAAAAGCGCTCGTGTTCCAGCGCCGCCTCCGAGCGCTGCCGCTCCATGAACTGGCCGATCTGGCTGCCGGCGGCAACGAGCATGTTCAACAGCTCCTGGTCCGGGGCTTCTATCTTGTGACTGAAGAATTCAATGACGTTTAGCACTTCCTCACTGAGCAGCAGCGGAAAGCTTAGGGCGCTGCGCAGCCTGCTCTGCTCGGCGAAAGGCCGCCGTGGAAAATTTCCGTCCTGCAGAACATCCGCAATCCACGAGGGTTTTCCGTCCGCCCACACGCGGCCCGGCAGCCCCTCGCCGCGCTTGAAGGTCGTGCGCAGCGACGCGGCCTTGAACCCGGCGACGTCCAGTTCGGGCCGGTGCCAGAGTTCAACGCAGCGCAGCTGTCCGGTGCGCGGATCGATCTGCCACAGCGCGCCGACATCCCAGCCCAGACTTGTGCAGATGGCTTCCACGATCCGCGGCGCGGCTTCCGCCATGGAGGTGGACTCCGCCAGCCCGCGCGCCACCTCATACTGGGTCGCAATGCGGCGCTGCGTGTGCTGTCGCTCGGCGATTTCCTGCTGCAGCCGCTCGTTGGCAGTCCGGAACGCGATCGTCATTTCCTTGGCCATGGCGAGCGCGCGCGCGCGGGTCGTGCTCAGCGACACGGCGATGCCAAAAAGCAGCAGGCTGATCAGTCCGCCGCCGGCCGCGACGAGCTTTTCCGCGCCCCGGGAAATGGCGGCGTCAAAGGCCGGCCGGGAGCTGTAATGCAGCAGCCAGAGCCGCCGGCCCACGGGCAACGAACCCACCGAGGCGAAGCGGGACCGGTAATTTTTTTCCCGGTCGCCCAGTTGCACCAGGCTGTCGAAGATCAACGTTTCCGGCTCCGTCCCCGCCCGGTCGAACACTTCAAAATGCAGCAGTTGGGCTTTGTCCCCCAGGATGCCGCTCATCAGCTGTGCGGTGATGAACCGCCCATAGACCCAGCCTGCGATGTTGGCGCGTCGGTCATCGAGCGTGTCCGTGGGCGCGCCATTGCGATACACCGGCAGTATCATCATGAAGCCGCTGCGGCGTGTTGCGTCCGGACTGCTCAACAGGAGTTGGGCAGTGACGACCGGCAGTCCGGAGTCGCGCGCTTTTTCTGCCGCCGCTCGCCGCTGCGGCTCCGCGCCCATGTCCATGCCCTGTAAATACTCGTGCCCGGTCTCGGGCTCGAGATACTTGACAACAAAATAATCGTCATTGGTGCCGGCATTCTTCAAGTGGAAACCCGGCGTCT
>JANPGB010000258.1:0-2779 GCA_031423695.1 Verrucomicrobiota bacterium | reverse complement strand
TGGCGCGGGCCATGAGCAGGGCGAGGTCATTCGCTTCCGAACCGGAGTTCACGAAATAGCACGCCTTCAAATCGCCGGGCATTTTCGACGCGAGCTTCTCGGCGTATTGCGCGACGTTCGGGTGCAGATAAATCGTGGTCGAGTGCTGGTAAATTTCGCTCTGCTGGTTGCCCGCGGCGATGACGTGCGGATGACAATGCCCCACGCTCACCGTCACGATGCCGCCGAGACCGTCAAGGTAGCGCTTGCCGGTTTCGTCCCAGACATACTGCATCGAGCCTTCCACGACCATGAGCGGGGTTTTGTAGTAGAGAAAAATTCCCGGGTTCATGAACTGCTTGCGGAGCGCGAGCACCTCGGCGGCGGACGGGCCGGTGTATGGTTTCGGTGAATGTGTGGTGGAGGGGAGTGTTGGTGTGTTCATGATTCCAAACGCGTATCGTTTTCCGGTTATATTTTTGCATTGCCATGTTGGACGTTCGGCGCGGAATGTTCAACCCCGAATGTTTCATTGCCGGGCAGGAACGCTCATTCCCATTTTCTGCGCGGACCGCCATTCGGGCCCATTTGGAAGGGGATTCTCCAGCGGCGCATTGGGAGTCAAGCCCTACCCGGCTGCATCGCCGCTGCCGCGTTCACCCCGCGGTGTTGAGACCGGGCGCAAAAATATTGTGGGGGAAGGCTTTTCCGTGGCGGGCGTTTGCGTGCCGGTGCCGCCAGCCAGACAAAGCAAAACGGTGTGCAACCGCAATGACACGGGAATCAGTCATCCTTTCGTGGAAACAGCGGCGCGGGATCCCCGATTTGATGGCCGGCGGAAAGTCTGCCCCACTGCGCCAGTTCAAATTTCTCGGGTGATCCGGGCAGGCCGAGTTGGGCATAGATTTTTGCCGAGGTGCCGGGCAGGAACGGATTGAGCAACACCGCCAGCACGCGGCAGGTTTCCGTGAGATTGTAAAGGACCTCATCCAGCCGCGCCGCCTGGGCCGGGTCTTTGGCAAGCTTGAACGGCGCGGTTTGATCCACGTATTGATTGGCGCGGTTGACCAGTTGCCAGATGGATTGAAGCGCGCCCTGCAGTTTGTTTTCGTCGAGCAGTCGCGCCGTATCGGCGATCACTTTTTGGGCGTCGGCCGCCAGTTCGTTGGAGGGCGCGGGCACCACGCCGTTGCGATAACGCTTGAGCATGGAGAGCGAGCGGTTGACGAGATTGCCGAGGCCGTTTGCGAGTTCGGCCTGATAGCGCGAGCGGAATCCGGCGTCGGTCCAGTTGCCATCCGGGCCGAGGTCGAGTTCTCGCAGGACGTAAAACCGGAACGCGTCCAGACCCCATTCGTTGATGACGGCAACGGGATCGACGATGTTGCCGGTGCTCTTGCTGATCTTCGCGCCATCCTTCTGCCACCAGCCATGCGCCAGTATCTGTTTTGGCAAGGGCAGACCCATGGCCTTGAGCATGATCGGCCAATAGACGGCGTGGAATTTCAAGATGTCCTTGCCGATGACGTGGAGGTCGGCGGGCCAGAGCGTGAGTGGAGAGTTGGGCGCGGCGGGTTGGGCGCCCGAAGCAGCCCAAACCGTTGTGTCTCCGTGCGCGGCGGGGATGCTGATGTAATTCACGAGCGCGTCGAACCAGACGTAGGTGACGAAGCCGGGATCGAACGGCAGCGGAATGCCCCAGTTCAACCGCGCCGCCGGCCGGCTGATGCACAAATCTTCGAGCGTGTTGTTTTTGAGGAAGCCCAGGACTTCGTTGCGTCGATAATCCGGCTGCACGAAGGAGGGATTGGCCTCAAGATAATCAATGAGCCATTGCCGGTGGGCTTGAAGTTTGAAGTAGTAATTGTCCTCCTTCAAGGCGGCCACCTCACCGTAGCTCGGATCGAAGGTGCCGTCCGGCCGGCGGTCTTTCTCGGTCAGAAAGGTTTCCTCTTTCGCCGAGTAAAACCCGGTGTAGCTCGCCTTGTAAAAATGTCCGGCCGCCTGCAGCTGTGTGAGAATCGCCTGCACAAATTCCTTGTGGCGCGGTGAGGTGGTGCGGACGAAATCGTCGTGGGTCAGCTCCAGTTTGCTGGCGAACGCCTGCCAGTCGGCGGCGAGCTGGTCGCAATAGGCCTGCGGCGTCTTGCCTTCCGCCAGGGCCGCCTGCTGCACTTTCTGCCCGTGCTCGTCCAGGCCGGTGAGAAAAAAAACGTCCTGTCCCAGGCTGCGGCGGGAACGCGCGATCACGTCGGCGACGATTTTCTCATACGCATGGCCGAGGTGCGGCTGGCCGTTGACGTAATCGATCGCGGTGGTGACATAAAAACGCTTGCTCATGTGGCGCGCAGTCTGACGAACGGAAGCCGGGTTGGCAACTGCGCTTGCGTAGGTGCTCCGCCCGGGCGGCCTGGAAAGCGGCAGTGCCGGCGCGGCTGGGGCGGTCGTGGAAGGCAACCTACGGGTTGATGACGCCCAGAATGTTCTGGCGGGAGATGGGGCCGTAATAGCGGTTGTCGAAACTGTTGTCGCGGTTGTCGCCCATGACGAAAAACTTTCCCTGGCCGCAGGAGATCATCTCCTCATCGGCGCTGGCGCAGGTGTGGGTCGGCGTGCCCGGGGTGAGGTAAGGTTCCGCCAATTTGCTGCCGTTGACATAGACTCCGCCGTTGCGTTTCAGAAATATGGATTCACCCGACATGGCGATGATTCGCTTCACCGCGAAACCGCCATCGGTCGGGTCCTTGATGACCACAATGTCGCCGCGCTGGGGCGGGCGCACGTAATACACCCACCGCTT
>JANPGB010000257.1:0-14061 GCA_031423695.1 Verrucomicrobiota bacterium | reverse complement strand
ACGCAGGAGACGCGCTGGCGGCTGCCATCGGCCGTGGCGGCGGAGGCGGTGCAGATCACCAGCGCCTACGATGGCTCGTTGGTGGATCAGGTCTCGGTTGAAACGGCGGCGGTCGTCGCCCTCCCGCCGCCGCAGCTTTCCATCCGCCGCGTCGGCGCGGAAAACAATCAAGTGGAGGTTTCCTGGCCCGCCGAATACAGCGGCATGGTCTTGGAATCCAATGCCGACGCGGGCAATCCGGCCGGCTGGTCGACCGTGGAGGTCGCGGTTGAAACCAACGCGGGCGTGTCGTCGGTCACGGTGGCGGCCACCGGGACGGCGCAGTTCTACCGACTGAAACAACCCTGATGCCAATGGGTCTGACACCCGCCCGTTCATGCCGCGCGGCAACCGACAGCGGGATGGGGTGGTGCGGGACAATATTTTTAAAAAAGGGCAAACGATTATGCAGAAGCCAACTTGGAGTTTTAGCGTGGTTGTGTTTGCGGCGATGTTGATGATTCCCGGCCGCGTGCTGGCCGACGACTCATCTCCTCCGTGCTGGCGCAACGGTTCGAACACGACGTATCAGAGCTGGGTGTTCACGGTTTCCAACAACCCGGCCGCTCCTGAAACCTTCACGAATCCGGGTGGCGCGGCCTCGGCTACCTTCAACATCGGCACGTTCGGCAAAGGCTGGCTGGCTACTTCCTTCGGCGGCAAGACCGGGCTTTGGGAGCTCGGCCGGGCCGGACTGGTGTCGTTGTCCGTTCCAAATTTCGCCGCCTCCAGTTCGGCAGCCAAATATGTTCAAGTTCAGGTCACTTACTTTGAAGACTCCCT
Organism: Verrucomicrobiota bacterium; assembly: GCA_031423695.1. Taxonomy (GTDB): domain Bacteria; phylum Verrucomicrobiota; class Verrucomicrobiia; order Limisphaerales; family CAIQOK01; genus CAIQOK01. The sequence continues at coordinate 13,239 of JANPGB010000257.1, read as the reverse complement.
GGCTTATCGCCCGCCGACGGTGTCGATCGCCGGCGCGACGCTGGTGAGTTTGCAGACGTTTAACAACCTCTCCGCGCCGCCCGGCATTTGGAAAACACAGGTGACACTCTGGCAGATTTTCCCCTCACCCTCCGGCGAGACGATTGCCGTCGCGGGTGATCCGGCCCGGGGATTGTTGATTGATCAAATCATCGTGGACACGCGGGTGGCTGCGGGTGGTGATGGCGACGTGCCGGCGTTTCGTCCATGTTGGCGGGGGCGGGTGGGCAGCACGTTTCAACATTGGTCTTTTGGCATATCGAACAATCCGGCGAGTCTCCCGGCGGAACTGGTGATCAATTCTTTTGGGGTGCCGGTGGCCAGCCTTTCCTTGGGCGCCTTCAGCAGTGGATACATTCCCGAGGTGAGTTCCTTTTTTGGCTGTCGCCAGGGAATCTGGGATTTGGGCCGGCTGGGAACCATGACTTTGAATGTTCCGAACGATCCAAGTGTCACGCCCGGTTCTTACAAGTATGTCCAGGTGGAAGTCACTCAGTTGCGTGATGGAATTTATCTGCAGAATGCGGCGGTGACCTTGTCGGGCGGCACGCTCGTCAATCAGCAGGAGCAAATCGTCGAAACGAATTTGTTCGGAGAAATCTGGTCTGTCCACAAAACCCTGTGGCGCATGGGCCCGCCGTGTCCGGCGACCGAAGCGGTTGTCCTCACGGGCGGCACCAATGGTTCGCTGATAGATCAGGTGGTCATCGACACGCTCTGCATCAGCCTGCCGTGTCCTGCCGATATTCTGGCCGCCGCCGATTTGGGTCATTGCAGCAAAAGCAATGTGACGTGGTCGGTGCCGGCGGTGGATGGGTGCGTGCTGACCAATGTGGTGTGCGTGCCGGCGCTGGGTTCAACTTTTCCCGTGGGAACCAACCCCGTGACGTGCGTGTCCTATGATCGCCATGGCGGCAGCCGAACCTGCAATTTCACCGTGACCATCCGGGATCAGGAAGCGCCGACGATTCTGTGTCCCGCCAATCTGGTCGTGGCGCGTGATCCGGCGCAGTGCGGAGCGTTCGTCAATTTCACCCCGCTGGCCGCCGACAATTGTTCCGTCGCTGCCGTGACGTCCACGCCGCCGAGCGGTTCGCTGTTTCCGCTGGGATTCACGACCGTCACCGCCGTCGCGCATGACGCCTCGAGCAACAATTCCGCGCCGTGCAACTTCACCGTGCAAGTCATCGATTTCACCGGCGATCTTACAACCTTCAAACCGTGCTGGCGCGGCCGACCAGGGAGCACGTTCCAGCAGTGGGCCTTTGCCGTCTCCAACAATCCGGCGGCGATTTCGCCGGAACTCGCGACCAATGCGTTTGGAGCTCCGCTGGCCAGCATGGTCCTCGGCGCGTTCAGCAGCGGTTATCTCGACCAGTTTGCGTTTCTGGGTTGTCGCCAAGGGATCTGGGATTTGGGACGGCTCGGCATTGTGACCTTGCAAATACCCAACGCGCCCGGATCGCCGGCGGGTTCTTACAAATACGTTCAGGTCGCCGTCACGCAATATCGCGATGGCATCTATTTGCAGAATGCGGCAATTGGCATCGCGGGCGGAACGCTCGTCAGCCGGCAGGAGCAAAATATAGAAACAAATCAAATCGGCGGAATTTGGGCGGTCGAGAAATCCGTCTGGCGGCTGGGGCCGCCTTGCCCCGCGAATGAAACCATCGTGCTGACCGGCGGCACGAACGGGACGTTACTGGACCAGGTGGTCGTGGACACGTTGTGTTTGAATTTCCCATGCCCGACGGACATCGTCGCCAACGCGGATTTGGGCCTGTGCAGCAAGAGCAATGTGATCTGGTCGGTGCCGGTGGTGGATGGGTGCGTGGTCACCAATGTGACCTGTGTGCCGCCGGTCGGCTCGACTTTCCCCATGGGCACGAATGCGGTGACGTGCGTGGTTCGCGATGGTTTCGGCGGCACGAACACCTGCAACTTCACCGTCACCGTCACGGACACGCAGTTGCCGATCGCGTTGTGCAAGAATATCGCAGTGGATCTGAATGTCTTCGGATTGGCAGCAATTTCGGGAGCGGATGTGGACAATGGCAGCACGGACAACTGCGGGATCGCCAGCCGCAATGTCGTTCCCAGCAGCTTCACTTGTGCAAACATCGGATCAAACGGGGTGACGCTTACCGTGACTGATGTGCATGGCAACATGGCCACCTGTAATGCCACTGTGACCGTGCGAGATCTGATTCTGCCCGCCTTCACCTGCCCGACCGGCATCACCAACTTTGCCGATCCCGGCCTGTGCACCAGGTCGTTCGTGCTGCCGCCGCTCGCCGCGACGGACAACTGCGGCGTCGCCTCGGTGTCGAGCAACGCACCGGCCAGCTTCCCGGTCGGCGTCACCCCGGTCACCTGGACCGTGGTGGATGTGAACAGCAACACCAACTCCTGCGTCCAGCTTGTCACCATCCTGGATAATCAACTGCCGCAGATTGCCTGCCCGGCAAATGTGGTGACGAATGCAACAGAGAGTTGCAGCCAGGTGGTCACTTGGGCCGACCCGTTGGCCACGGATAACTGCACCGTCACAAACGTGACGTGCGTGCCGCCGAGCGGCAGCACCTTTGCCGTGGGAGTCACCACGGTTAATTGCACGGTCTGGGACAGCGGCGGCAATACGAATGGCTGCAGCTTCACGGTCACGGTCATGGCCAAGGCGGACTTGTCAGTGGAGATAACCAGTTCCGCTAACCCCGTGACCATCGGCAGCAATCTGGTCTACACGATAACGGTGAGCAATGGCGGCCCCTGCACGGCTACCGGAGTCATTGTCAGCAATTACCTGGGCGCTGGCCAAATTGGCGTTTTCGTGACCAATGGCCTGAGCGGTGTGGGCACTGCCTGTCCGTTCCCTGGTCCAGTCGCCTGGTGGCGAGCCGAAGGCAACGCCAATGATTCAGCGGACGGAAATAGCGGCACGCAGGCCGGTGGCGTGACTTATGTGGCGGGGAAAGCGGGCCAGGCGTTTGGCTTTGACGGAACCAACGACAGCGTGACGGTTCCTGATGCACCGGGCTTGCGTCCCGCCAGTGTGACCATCGAGGGCTGGATCAAGATCCAAGATGTGACGGGCGTTCATGTCGTGATTGGCAAACGGGTGGGTGGTGCCACGCTGGATTCATATTCGATGTGGATCGGTTCCGGCGTGCTTTACGCCGCCATCTCCGACAACATCGGCACTGGCCCGTTTCTGACTTATCCAGAATTCCCCAGCTCGTCCGGGTTTATCGTCAGCGACATTGTGAATCTCCAATCTTTTGCCTACACCTTGCAGCCCGCGGTGCCGGCAGATCCACTGTCCCAGTTCATCAAGACCAACCTGACGGCAGCGACCATGTCCCTGCTGGCGGCTTACACCGGTGGTCCCAATGCCCAGTTGCAAGCTGCGTTGGTGCGCGACCTGAATGCTCTCATCGCGACCGGTTCGATCTATGACGGGCCGCGTTTTGCCGGCGTCACATTGTCTTCGCAAAGCCAGTATGTGTTGGGGCGAAATCCCCAAGGCGAGGATCTGGTTCGTTTGAATCGGTATCTGATCCGGGACGCGTATCCTGCGGATTTTGCGGCGGACGTCTTTCCCGAGTTGAACCAGCAGTTTCATGTCGCCTACAGCTTCGACCCGGTCACCCAGGTGCAGGCACTTTATGTGAACGGCGGCCTGGTGAATGCCAGCTTCGTGACCAATACGATCGCGTATGATGCGCACCCGGTCCTGATTGGTGCGGACGATGACAACGGTTCTCCCGGCTTCTTCTATCAGGGAAACATTGACGAATTGACCCTCTACGACCGCGCGCTGACGGGCACGGAGATAAAAGCCATTTACCAGGCGGACGCTGCGGGCAAATGTCAGCAACCGATCTCACTCCCGTTGGGCAATCTGGCCAGCGGCGCTGCGGCGCAAATCCAGGTGGTGGCGGCGCCGGTTGCTTGTCCGACAGTTTCAGCCACCGCCACCGTCACGTCCGGCACCATGGATCCAAACCTGGCCAACAATGCGGCAACCGTCGCCATTCCGGTTCAAGATCTGTCTCCCGACGATTTGCGGCTGACCATTGAACGCGTGAACGAGAATCTAAACCTCGTGCTGATTGGCTGGCCGCTGACGTGCAGCCCGTTCGTGCTGGAAGCCACCACAGATTTGGCCTTCCCCATCAACTGGAGTCCCACGCTGGTTCCGCTGCAATTGATCAATGACCGGAACTGCACCGTCCTGCCGGCCAATGACGCCATGAAGTATTTCCGGGTAAAGTTACCTTAATCCACCCATGAACGAACTGAACCGCTGCTTTACGACCGGAATCATGGCCGAAATGCCCACGAACTTGAATTCCACCTGGGAAGCGGACTCCCGCAGCGGCGGGCGCGCTCGCGTAAATTTGTTGGGCTGTCCGTTTTGCGGCGCTCCAGCTGTCATAAAAACCCGACAATTTCTCTTGTGGCAAAGATGGTGGGTCGAATGCACTTTCGTTCACTGTCCCACCATGATGATAACCGGCGAATACCGAAATGAACTCGCAGCAAAAACGGCATGGAATACAAGGGTATGAAGACCGTCCTTACATCCTCCAAGGTGGATTCACGCAGCTCCTGGCTTGGCGGACATAAATCGGCGGGGATTTAACAGCCGTTGACACGTCCAGGAAATTGAAAACTTTCCCAATCCTGGGTTCTGCCTCGCAGAACTTGTCTTTCCAAATTTTTGAGGCAAGCTGCGGCGGTTGAAAAATTTGCCCGGCACCTTCAGCCGATTCCCGCTGGCCCTCGCCGCGGGACTTTTGCTCGCGGCCTCGTTCCCCCGGATCGGCCTCGCCGGTTTTGCCTGGATCGCGCCCGGCCTGCTGCTCGCCGCCGCCCTGGGGCGGCCGGGTGCGGAAAGTTTTCGGCTCGGCTACGTCGCCGGACTGGCGCATTACCTTGCATCGCTTTACTGGCTGCTGCTCATCCCGTATCGCTGGCACTCGCTGCCGCTCGGCCCAGCCTGCGGCTGGCTCACGCTGAGCGCCTATCTCGCCCTGTTTCCAGCGGCGTGGGTGTGGCTGGCCGGGAAAGTTTTTACTTTCGAACCTTGCGTTTCAAGTTCAGCCGCAGCCCGGAAAAATTGGCTGACGGCATTTGAAGAAATCGCCGCGTGGGGCTGGAGCCGACGGGTGCGCTGGGCCTTGTATTGCGCGGCTAGCTGGGTGGCGCTGGAAATGTTGGTGGTGCGGCTGCTGGGCGGGTTTCCCTGGAACCTGCTCGGCACATCGCAATACCGGATGCTGCCGCTGATTCAAATCGCCTCGGTCACGGGCGTGCATGGCGTGGCGTTTCTGGTGGTCTGGACTTCGGTGTCGCTACTCTGCGCGGCGGCGGTGATTGTGCGCCGTCCGCAGGAGCGTTCCGTCTGGCTGGGCGAAATAATATTGCCGATGCTCGCGGTGGCCGGCGCTTTTGCCTTTGGTTTTCACCAAGTTTCCCGGCCTCCGTCGGCAACGCGCTCGTTGCGGGTCACCCTGGTCCAGCCGAGCATTCCCCAAACGCTCATCTGGGATTCCGCCAACGACCGGGAGCGCTTTCGCGGACTGCTAAGGCTTTCTGAGCTGGCGTTGACGAACGCGACCGACCTGCTCGTCTGGCCGGAAGCCGCCCTCCCCAAAATGCTGCGCTACGACGAGGAAATCCTGAACGGCGTCACCGGCCTGGCCCGCGCGCATCACGTCTGGATGATCGTCGGCTCGGATGACGCGGAGCCGGACCGCAATGCGGTCGGCACCCCGGCAACGACGTACTTCAACAGCGCCTTTCTCATCAGCCCGGACGGAGAAATCGCGGCGCGGTATTGCAAGCGCAACCTGGTGATCTTCGGCGAATACATACCCCTGGCGCGCTGGCTGCCGTTCCTGAAATGGTTCACGCCGATTGACAGCGGCTTCACGTCGGGCCGGGAAGCCACGCGGTTTGAACTGCCGGATTTGAAGCTAAAAATCGCGCCGCTCATCTGCTACGAGGATACCTTCCCGCAACTCGGCCGCGCGGCCTCAGACGGAGATACAGATTTGCTCGTGAACCTCACCAACGACGGATGGTTCGGCGAGGGCGCGGCGCAGTGTCAGCAGGCGGCCGGCGCCACCTTTCGCGCAGTGGAGAACGGCCTGCCGCTGGTGCGCTGCGCCAACACGGGATTGACGTGCTGGATGGATGCCGGCGGCAGCCTCCGGGAAATCTTCACGGATGCGTCCGGCGGCATTTATGGCGCCGGGTTCCGGACGGTGAAAATTCCGCTGGCGGAAAAGCGCGAACCGACTTTCTATCATCAGCACGGCGACTGGTTGGGCTGGAGTTGCGTCGCACTGGCCGCACTGACCCCGATCCGAAACCGACTCACGCACCGGGCCGGTCGCTGAAATTTGTGGGTGCCCCGTCCGAAGTTACGCCGGGCCGGCGGATTTAGGCACGTCGGGAGAAGCTCAAAGGGGAAGCCGGACAGGAAAACGGCAGAGCTCGGATCAAACAGGTTTGGCCGGCCGGATCCGCGCTTGTATCCGGGCTCAGTTTTCTCACCCGCTGACGTGCGAGAGCCTGGCCAGCCGCGAACAAATTCATGCCGTGCGCTGAGCGAGCTGGACGACAGCCAGCCTTACCGGTTGATTCTGATATTCCAATCGCCATAAGTTTTGCAGGGTGGTTTTAAAAATCTTCGTCGCCGTTCCGATCTTCCCCTTCTCATCGGCAGGATGGCGCCAGACCTGAATCCTTTTCAAGGTCTTCGAAACGTCCTGGGAAATGCCGCTTAACTGGCCCTCGCTCCGCGCCGATAGAAGAGCCAAGTCGCGAAGTGTCCCGGCATGGGATGCACCTCGCCCCTGAATGAAAGCCGCCCTTGCTGCCAATGAAAACGATCGCCTCGCCGCGTTGCACGGCTTGGGGATTCTCGACACGCCGCCCGAAGCGGCGTTCGACGACCTGGTGCGACTGGCGGCCAACATCTGCGGCACGCCCGTGGCGCTGGTCTCCATGGTGGACGAACAGCGGCAATGGTTTAAATCCAAGCACGGCCTCAAGCTGTGCGAGACCCCCCGCGACCAGGCCTTTTGTGCCCATGCCCTGCTGAACCCCAAGGAACTCCTCGTCGTTGAGGATGCCACCAACGACCTGCGCTTTACCGACAACCCGCTGGTGACTGGCGATCCCAAGATCCGATTTTATGCCGGCGCCCCGCTGCTGACCAACGAAGGCCATCCGCTCGGCACACTGTGCGTCATCGACCTGGTTCCACGAGTGCTGACCCGCGAGCAGATCGATTCGCTCCGCACCTTGGGCGCTCAGGTCGCCGCGCAGATTGAATTGTCACGCCGGGAAAAGGCACTGCAATCCGCCCTGTCACGCCAGGACCGGACGATGGCCGAACTGTCCGAAACCACCCGCCAGCTTGAGGAGGCGCAGCAGTCCGCCCGGATCGGGTCGTACCGGTATGACCTCCGCAAGGATTTCTGGAGCAGCACGCGCTCACTGCGGGAAGTCTTCGGCATTGTGGATCCTGCGTTCACTTACAACCTGGAAGGCTGGCTGGAACTCATCCACCCCGATGAACGGGAAGGAATGCGCCGCTACTTTCAGGAGGAGGTGTTGGAACAACACCGGCCCATGGACAAGGAATATCGGATCATCCGACCGCACGACCGCCAGGAACGATGGTTGCATAGCATAGCCAAGTGGTCGCTGAATGCGGACGGCGTACCGGTCGAGATCCTCGGCACCGCCCAAGACATCACCGACCGCAGGCAGGCCGAGGAGGCGGTCAAACATGAACGCCATCTACTCCGCACGTTGATTGATCTGCTGCCGGATTCGATCTACATCAAAAACCTCGACAGCCAGTACCTGCTGGCCAACCAGACCCTGGCGCTGCGGCTGGGTAAAACGCACCCCGACGAACTGCTCGGCTTCTCGGATGCCGAGTTTTATCCACCGGAGACCGCTGTGCGAATCCGTGCAGATGAGGAACGGGTGCTGGCCGGCGAATCCATCGTCGACGAGGAACAGCCGCTCCGTGACCTTAAGGGCGCCACCAGCGTCCGGCTCTGCACCAAAATCCCCTTTTGCGACGAGCACGGAAACATCCGCGGACTGGTCGGCTTGGGCCGGGACATCACGGAGCGCAAGCAGGCCGATGAAGCCCGAGCTAAGAGCGAGTTCAAGCTGCGCGCCATCCTCAACGCTGAGCCGGAATGCGTGAAGCTCCTCGACGCCGAGTGCAGGCTGTTGGAGATGAACCCGGCGGGACTGGCGATGATCGAAGCCGGCTCGCTGGCCCAAGTAGCAGGCAGCAGTGTCGTCCCGTTGCTGGTGGAAGCATTTCGCGCCCCGTTTCTCGAGCTCAACCGCCAGGTGTTTGCCGGCGGTTCCGGCGGCCTGGAATTTGAAATCATCGGGCTCAAGGGCACCCGCCGCTGGCTGGACCTGCGCGCCACGCCGCTGCGCGACGAAACCGGCGACATTATTGCCGCGCTGGGAGTCGCCCGCGACATCACCGACCGAAAAAAGGCAGAACAGGCGTTGTCCGAGAGTGAAGCCCGCTACCGGGTGTTGCTGGACAAGGCCCCCGCGCCGGTGTTTGTCCAGACCACCGGCCGCTTCGCCTACGCCAATGACGCCCTGCTGGAATTGCTCGGCGCCAAAAACAGCATTCAGGTGCTCGGCGAGCGCATCCTGGATTTTGTCACCTCGGAATTCCGCGACGTCGCCGCGGAATGCACACGACAGCTCAACGAAGCCAAACTTCCCGTGCCCGCCCAGGAGATGCAGTTCCTGCGGCTGGACGGACTCTCCGTGGATGTCGAGGTCAGTGCCGTGCCCACGGAATTCAACGGGCACCGCGGCGGTCTGGTGTTCGTCCACGATATTTCCGAGCGCAAACGGCACGAGGCCAGATTGCTCGATGCGAAGACCGCCGCCGAAGCCGGCAGCGCGGCCAAGAGCGAATTTCTCGCCATGATGAGCCATGAAATCCGCACGCCCATGAACGGCGTCCTCGGCATGGCCAACTTGCTGCTCGACACCGAACTCGACCCCAAGCAGCGGCGCCTGGCCGAAATCCTGCGCGACTCTGGCACTGACCTGCTGGTTATCATCAACGACATTCTTGACTTCTCGAAGATCGAGGCCGGCAAGCTTTCCTTCGAGCCGCTGCCGCTGGATCTGCCCGCCGCCGTGGAGGAAATCGCCGACCTGCTCTCAACCAAGGCGCGGAAGAAACAGATTGAATTTCTGGTTCGCATTGCCCCCGGCACGCCGTCGGGCATCGTCACGGACCGGGTCCGCCTCCGTCAGATCCTGCTCAATCTGGCGGACAACGCCATCAAGTTCACCAAACAGGGCCACGTGCTGATTGAAGTCACCTGCCTGGCCAAAACGGCGGTGGAAGCGCAGATCCGCTTCGCCGTCACCGACACCGGCCTGGGCATCCCCCAGGACAAGCAGCACTTGCTGTTCAACAAATTCACGCAGGCGGATTCCTCCACCACACGCAAGTATGGTGGCACCGGCCTGGGCCTGGCCATCTGCAAGCAGTTGGTCGAACTGATGGGCGGAACCATCGGGGTGATCAGCGAAGCGAACCATGGCTCCACGTTCTGGTTCAACATTCCCTTTCCCACCGCGTCCAACGTCGCCACATTTACCCCGGCCCTGCCCGCCCTGACCAGCCACCGCGTGCTGGTCGTGGATGACAACCGCGTCCACCGCGAACTGTTAAGCGAACTGCTCGGCTCCTGGAACCTCGCCACCGAAGCCGCCGGCGACGGCGCGACGGCGCTCAGCCAGTTGCGGGCCGCCGCGGCCGCCGGTCAACCGTTCGACACCGTGCTCGTGGATCACCTCCTGCCAGAAATGAACGGCACCACCCTGGCCCGCAGGATCCGGGCGGAGCCCCTGCTGCCGCTGCCGCGTCTGATTGCGCTCTCGTCGGAAGACCTTGGCGAAGCAGATGCGCAAGTCCGCGCCGCCGGATTTGAACAATGCCTGGTCAAGCCGGTCCGCGCCCAAAAACTTTTTGAGACCCTGACCGGCCGGCACTCGAGTTCAACTGCATTGCCGGCCGATCCCCCGACCACGCCGCCCCCGGCGGCGCAGCTGAATTTGACGGTGCTGGTCGCGGAGGACAATCCCACCGGCCAGCTCATCGCCGTCTCCATGCTGGAAAAATTGGGCTGCCACGCAGACATCGCCAACAACGGACTGGAGGCCGTGCAGATGTTTGAACGGAAAGCCTACGACCTGGTTTTCATGGACTGGCACATGCCGGTGATGGATGGTGCCGAGGCCACCGCGCAAATCCGGGAGAAAACCCGTCAGGGCCGGCATGTACCTATCGTCGTTTTCACCGCCGGCGTGCAGGAAGCCGAACGCGAAAACTTTTTGCGGCTGGGCGTGGATGATTTTGTCTTGAAGCCGGCCACCCGGGACAAGTTGGAGGCCGTGCTCCGGCGCTGGGCGGCCGGACGCGACATTCCGGGCGCGCCAGCTTCTGCCAACCACCCTGAGGCCGGCCCGCACGGAGGGACGTGCCCGACCCCGGCCTTGTTCAACGAAGCGGAGGCGCTGTGTTTCGTGGATGGAGACCGGGATTTGCTTGGGCAATTGGCGGTCTCGTTTTGCGAACACACGCCCCTGCTCCAGCAGAATTTGAAAGACGCGCTTGCCAACCGCGACCGGCGTGCAGCCATCATCGCGGCCCACACGTTGAAAGGCTCCGCGCGCATGTTCGCCGCGCCGGACATGGTGGCCGCCGCCCTCGCCGCCGAGTCGGCCGCCAAGGCCGAGGACTGGCCGCAGCTCGAAGCGGCCAGCCGCAAAGTGGAACAGGAACTTGCCCGGCTGCGGCCGGCATTGTTGGAAAATTTCCCAGTCAACGCATGAATACTCAATTGCTCAAACGCACCTGTTTTGATCCGGTCACCGCCGTCAAAAGCCGGATCCTCCTGGTGGATGACGAACCCACCATGCGAATGTACCTGGAGGCCATGCTGGCCAAGCAGAGTTTCGAGGTCACGACGGCCAACGACGTCAAGGACGCCCAGGAAAAGATCCGGGCCGCCGGGTTTGGCGCCTTCGAGGGCGTCATCACGGATTACACGATGCCGGGGCAAAACGGCCTCGACCTGCTGCGCTGGATCGGCGGACACGACTCGTGCTTGAGCGTCATCATCGTCACCGCCGAGAGCGAGCGACAGATCGTGGCAGAATCCTTGCGCGACGGCGCGTGTGGTTTCCTGGACAAGCCCGTCGCGCCAAAAACTCTTTACGACGCGGTTGAGCGGGCGGTCAGCGCCACCCGGCACAAACGCCGCCAGGCGGAGACCGAGGCGGCAGTGCGGGAAGTCGCCCGCGTGCAGCACCTGATGCTGGATGCGGACACGGACACGCGCACCAGCAAACCAGAGATCGACACCTTCTTCCGGCCCAAGTCCGAGGCAGGCGGCGATTTTCTGAACCACTTCGGCATCGGCCAGCACAATCATTTTGTGCTGCTCACCGACGTTTCTGGCCACGACCTCAAGGCGGCGTTCATCTCGGCGTATTTTCAAGGCATCGTGCGCGGCATGCTCGAAAGCCAGGCCGCCGTGCCGAATGTGTTCGAGTTTTTCAACGGGTTCCTGCTGCGGGAATGGAATTCCGACCAGGCCAATTCCAAGACGAGCGCCGTGTCCGCCTCCATCGCCGTCGGCTCCGTGCTGATCGAACCGAAGGAGCAGCGCGCCACGGTGCTGACAAGCGGTTCGCCCCTGCCGGTCTATCTTGCGCCGGATGGACGCGGCCGCGTTGTCGGCGAGGAGGGCAGCGCGCCGCTGGGCTGGTTTCCGGAAAACCCGGTCAAAGTCACGAGCCTGCCCATCGACGAGGGCGGGGCGTTTTTCATGTGGACGGACGGACTCGAGGCGTTTGCCGAGGAGCAGCAGATTAGCGCGCCCGCGCTGGCCACGCTGCTGTTGCTCGCCCAGCATAATTTACGGACAGTGCCAGACTTCAGCTCGCAGCAGGACGACATTTTGGTGACGCGCGTGGCCCTGCCGGACTTGCAGGAAAAGGGGGAGGGTTTTCTGCCGCTGCTCGTGGAAGAGTATCACGGCGACCAGCTGAAACAAATTGATCTCCTGCAGGTTTTCTGGACGCGCAGCCTGCTGTTCTGCCTGCCGGACATTTCCCCGGACGACACCTTCAACATCATTCTCGCCGCCCGCGAGGCGGTGTTGAATGCGCTGCAACACGGCTGCGGCGGCCAGGCCGATAAATGCGCCCAGTTCGGCATGAGCTTCTGTCCCGCCAAGAACCTGCTCCGCCTGTTCGTGCACGATGCCGGCCCCGGCCATCAGTTCGATCTGCAAACCCATCAGTCCACCGCCGCCCGTGAGTTGGATGACCATCATCGTGGACTGGTGATGATTCACAATCTGGCCAGCCAGGTCGTAGTGGAACGCGACGGCGCCAGCCTCACCCTGGACTTTATTTTGGACAACCCCCTGCCCTTGGAAAACGTATGAACGCAACCCTGACTCGCATCAGCCACCAACTTGACACCGTTGCCGGCGTCGTCACAGTTACCATCCCCGGCGACATTCTCAGCACGAACGCCGACGCATTGCGCGCCGAACTGTTTGACCTGCTCGAAGCACCGCAGATCAAGGGGAGCCCGTGGCACACCTTGAAGCTGGATCTGACCGGAGCGCAGATGGTGGATTCCGTGGGCTTGAACTTGATCGTTTCCCTCGTCCGCGCCGTGAAAGCCCGCCAAGGCACCGTGGCCGCAGCCATTAGCAGCGCCAACATCCTTCGGACCTTCAAGTTCACACGCCTCGACAAGCAGATCACCCTGGGCAAGGCATGAGACGACCTTTCCAATTCCATGGAACCGCGGGGGAAGCCGTGCATCCCGCAACGAAAAACGAAAGCAATCAAAGCATGAAAATCCCCTCCAGCAAGGCAGGCTTTACGCTCGTCGAAATCATGATCGTGGTCGCCATCATCGGCCTGCTCGCCGCCATCGCCATCCCCAACTTCGTCCGCGCCCGCGCCACGTCGCAGCTGAACGCCTGCCTTTACAACCTCCGGCAGATTGATGCTGCTTCCCAGCAATGGGGACTCGAGAATAACGCCCCCGCCAGCGCCGCGGTCACCAAAGCCGACATTCTCCCGTACCTG
>JANPGB010000256.1:0-9266 GCA_031423695.1 Verrucomicrobiota bacterium | reverse complement strand
CGGGCGAAGGAAATTGACCAGCCGCTGGCCGCCTTCCTCGCAGACTTGAAGCAGCGGGGGCTGTTCAACGATACGCTGGTCGTCTGGGGCGGCGAGTTCGGCCGCAAGCCCGTCAAAGATCGGAACGGCAACGACAATCCGGGCCGCGACCACAACGCGAAAGCTTTCACCACGATCTTCGCCGGTGGCGGTGTGAAAGGCGGCACCGTGCATGGCGCGACCGACGAGTTCGGCGCGGCGGCAGTAAAGGACAAGGTTCACATCCACGACCTGCACGCGACGGTGCTGGCGCTGCTGGGCTTTGATCATACGAAGCTGACGTATCGTTACAACGGGCGGGATTTCCGGCTGACGGATGTGGCGGGGAATGTGGTCAAGGGGATCATGGCGTGATGAAAAGTTCCAAGTTCCAAGTTCCAAGTTCCAACGAAAGGTTAAGCTCCGAGCAGCAACGTGAGGCGCGGAGGTTTTTGGAGTTTGGAGTTTGGAGCTTCTTTGGGATTTGGAGTTTGGAGTTTGGAGTTTTGATCGGCAGCGCATTTTTCTGCGCGGGTGCGGAGTTGACGCCAGCGCAGACGCAATTCTTCGAGAGCAAAATCCGTCCGGTGCTGGCGGACAATTGTTACAAGTGCCACAGCACGCAGGCGCAGAAGGTCAAAGCCGGCCTGTGGCTGGATACGCGGGAAGGCATTTTGAAGGGCGGGGAAACCGGGCCCGCCGTCGTGCCGGGCGATCTCGAAAAAAGCCTGCTCATCAAAGCCGTGCGCTACACCGATCCGGATTTGCAGATGCCGCCCAAGGACAAAAAACTTTCCGACGCGCAGATCGCCGATCTGGAAGCGTGGGTGAAGATGGGCGCGCCTGATCCGCGCATTGCCACCGCGGCGCAAAAGAATTTCAAGGACTCCGCCAAGGATCATTGGGCGTGGCAGCCGCTCCAAAATCCCGTCATGCCGGAGGTCAAGAATGCCGCGTGGTGCCAGACGCCGGTGGATCATTTCATCGTCGCCAAGCTGGAGGCGAAAGGTCTCAAACCCAACCCCCTCGCCGACAAACGCACGTTGATCCGCCGGGCCACGTTCGATCTGCTCGGCATCCCGCCGACGGTGGCCGAGGTCGAGGCGTTTCTCAAAGACGAGTCGCCGGACGCCTTTGCCAAGGTGGTGGATCGCCTGCTGGCCTCGCCGCACTATGGCGAACGCTGGGGCCGCCACTGGCTCGACGTGGCTCGTTACAGTGACACGAAAGGCATGGTGCGCCGCCAGCGCGAAGACCCGCACAGTCCGTACGCGTGGACGTATCGCGACTACGTCATCCGCAGCTTCAACGAGGACAAGCCCTACAACCAGTTCATCATCGAGCAACTGGCCGCCGACAAGCTGCCCGCAACGCGGACCAATCCCACGAACCTGACGGCGCTGGGTTTCCTGACCGTGGGCGAACATTTCCAAGGCATGGCCAACGACATTGTGAACGACCGTATTGATGTGGTGACAAAGGGATTTCTTGGCCTGACCGTGACCTGCGCGCGGTGCCACGATCACAAGTTCGATCCCATCCCGACGAAGGATTATTATTCCCTGCACGGCATTTTCTCCAGCACCGTGGAGCCGCCGGTAGAGAAGGTGATCCAGCGGCTGCCGAACACGCCTGAGTACCAGGACTATTACAGGCAGCGCACCAAACTCGAAGCCACCAAAGATGAGATCGAAGCAAAATTCGCCGCCGCCCGAAAGCAGCGCGACCGGGAAGCGCTCAAACAACTCCAGCGCGAGTTGCGCGCGAATGCCGAGGCCACCACGCGGCTGGAGATGACCCACCCCGGCGCCGTCGTGCGCGCGATGTCGGTGCAGGATTCCACCCGGCCGCACAATTCGCCGGTGTTCATTCGCGGCGAGGCGGAGAACAAGGGGCCGGTGGTGCCGCGACAATTTCTGGAAGTGTTGTCCGGTCCGGTGCGGCCCGCCATGACCAATGGCAGCGGCCGTTTGCAGCTCGCCCATGCCATCGTCAGCCCGACGACCTCCATCACCCCGCGCGTAATGATCAACCGCATCTGGCAGCATCATTTCGGCACGGGCTTCGTCCCCACGCCCGACGACTTCGGCACCATGTCCGAGCCGCCCAGCCATCCCGAACTGCTGGATTATCTGTCGTCGCGCTTTGTCGAGGGCGGCTGGAGCATCAAGAAAATTCACCGGCTCATCCTGCTGTCGAGCGTGTACCAGCAGAGCAGCGCGGACAACCCCCGCTTCGCGCAAGTGGATCCCTTCAACCGGCTGCTCTGGCGGGCCAACATCCAGCGCCTGGAATTCGAGTCGCTGCGCGATTCGCTCCTCGCCATCGGCGGCGTGCTGGATGAGACCCTGTATGGCCGGCCGGTGGATTTGGAGCGCAATCTGGATTCCGCGCGGCGCACCATCTACGGCGTGGTGGACCGGTCCGACCTCCTGGATGCCTTCGTGAATTTCGATTTTGCCAATCCCGACATGCCCAGCGGCCGACGTTATGAGACCACTGTGCCGCAACAGGCGTTGTTCCTCATGAACAGCCCGGTCGTGGTCGAACAGGCCAAGCACCTTGTCGCGCTCAAGGCCTTCGATGCGTGTGCCGACGACACCGGCAAAATCCAGTTCCTTTACGAGCGGGTCTATCAACGACCGGCGCGCTCGGAGGAGGTCAAACTCGGCCTGGAGTTCATCGCGCAAAAACCCGAGGCGGGCGAAGTCGTTCTTGTCGCCGCGGCGCCCGACAAGAACGCCCGGCGCCTGGGGCTGCGGCCGCAGCAACGGGCCGGCAACAAGTCCGCCGGCAACAAACCCCGCGCGCCGTTGAACGCCTGGCAGGAATACGCCCATGCGCTGCTGGAGGCCAACGAAGCCTGCTACGTGAACTGAGCGGCCAGGTGGTAGAACTCCTCGCGCTGCGAGGAGTAAGCGCCGCGTTCAGCGGTGCAATGAATTGGCCAGACGCGTGCGTTCTTCAAAAAGTTCCGGCCCTGCACGGGCCGGTTGGCAGGCGCAAGCCCGCCGACCGCTACCAGCTTCCTGAATTCGCGCTTCCCTCAAAATCATCCCGGAGTTGCCAGCCGCGCCGCGTCTGGCGATGCTGGCTTCATGCGCACGTTGCCACACACCCATTCCTGTTTCGTCTGCGGCGAATCAAATGTCGTCGGGTTGAATCTGCGGTTTGAAACCGATGGCCGAATCGTTCAGGGAAAGTTCACGCCGCGCGCCGAGCACGTCGGTTTCAAGCAGGTCGTGCATGGCGGGATCATCTCGACGCTGCTGGATGAAATCATGGTCTGGGCCTGCGTCGTGCAGACCAGGCAGTTCGCCTATTGCGCGGAATTGAACGTGCGGTTTGTGAAACCGACCCGGCCCGGCGAGGAAGTGATCTGCACCGCCGAACTCGTGGAGAATCGTCGCAACAAAATTTTTGACGCCCGCTCGGAACTGAAGAATGCCGCCGGTGAAATTCTGGCCACCGCCACGGGCCGCTACCTGCCGATCAAGAACATCGAGGCCACGGACATGGCCACGGATTTCATCGGTGATCCGCGCTGGGTGTTTGAGTTGTGAACTGAGGGCGAGGCGGCTCCTCGGCCGAGAGCCGCCAGCTGAAAGCCGGCAAAGAATGCAGCGGTCTGCCGACGCGCTGCGGCGGCGGAGTGTGGCCGGCCCCGGCCACAGCAAGGCTCAACCACCCAGCCGCGCACGGTTCTTCCAACGCCACTCGCGTTTTCACGTTGCGGCTTCCGGGTACGGGCGCTCTCCGGAGGCATCCAGCAATTCCAGCGGTGGACTTTGCCGGGCCAATGGATTAAACCATTCTCGCACGGCCCTGGTTGTGAAGCGACCAGGGCCGGTCTTTTTTTTGATGCACTGGATTGTGGCCAGCCTGTTGTCGGCGGTGTTCCTCGGCGTGTATGAGCTTTGCACCAAGCACGCCGTGCGGGAGAACGCCGTCATGCCGGTCTTGTTTTTCAGCACGCTCACCGGCGCGGGCGTGTGGTTCGTGTTGCTGGGCGTGCAGGCAGTCCATCCCGGACTGCTTCCGGCATCACTGGTGACGGATGCCCTCACGCCGGGGCAGCATCTGCAACTGGCATTGAAGTCGGCCATCGTTGCGGCTTCGTGGGTGTTCACCTATTTCGCGATCAAGCATCTCCCGCTCTCGCTCGGTTCGCCGATACGCTCGATGAGTCCGCTGCTGACGCTGTTCGGGGCGATCCTGATTCTGGGCGAGCGTCCGACGTTGCTCGAAGGACTGGGCGTGATGACGACGATTCTTTCGTTCATCGGACTTTCTTTCGCCGGTAGCCGCGAGGGCGTGCATTTCCATCGCAACCAATGGGTCGGCTATCTCCTGCTCGGAACTTTCTTCGGCGCGGTGAGTTCGCTCTACGACAAATACCTGCTGGGCCGGCTGCGCTTCTCGGTCTCGACGGTGCAGGCGTGGTTTTCGGTTTATCTGCTTGTGTGTTTTATTCCGTTCGCGATCGGCTGGAAACGGCGCTGGTGGCCGCGCAAGGAATTCCACTGGCGCTGGAGCATTCCATTGATCGCGCTGTCGCTGCTGGTGGCGGACTACATTTATTTCAGCGCGCTCCGGAATCCGGCGTCGCTGGTGTCGCTGGTGATGAGCCTGCGTCGGGGCAGCACGTTGGTGGGATTTGCCGGCGGGCTGCTCCTGTTCGGTGAAAAGAACGGGTGGCAGAAACTGCCGGCGGTGATCGGGATTCTGGTTGGGATTGCGCTAACGATCCTGGGTTGATGCAGCGCTGAACAGTCAGGGGAATGATTGTTGGAGGAATGGGTGGACAAATCCAAAATGGAACGGGCCGGATTTTTCAATCCGGCCCGGGGTGGCATTTCAATTCTTTTACTGCGTCAAGATGCGGACGAAGCCCTGCTTGGCGGGATTGAAAACAGTGAGCGGAATGGGAATGGTCTTCAATGCGCCGTCGCCGGTGACGTTGGACCAGGTCTGCCAGTTGAGTCCCGCGACCAGGTTGGTGCGGTACTGGACGGCATGGGTGAAACCGGCCTGCGAGAGGAATTGGAACTGGAAGTTCGCGCCCGGAGTTAGCGGGTTGAGCAGGGTGACGGGCAAGGCGACCGCCGCGCCGTCGGTGATTTTCGCCAGATAGCCGCTGCGGTGATACGGAGGAAGGCCGCCGAAGATGGTGTTGGTGCCAAAGATTCCGATGGGTTGGAAGAAGCCGCAGGCCCACACGCCGTCCGCAGCCAGGGTGATGTCCCGCACGTTGAGATAGCTGGAAGGGGATTGCGCGAGGCGCGCCCAGAGCGGGTTGCCATTGCGGTCGAATTTGGCGACGCAGGCTTGTCCAGGAATTCTAACGTCAAGGGTTCCGATGAACTGGACGGTGCCATTCGTTCCATTGAACGGGGCGGCGATGATCTTGCTCCCAAAGATCGAGTAGGTGTCGAAATCGGCGCCGACATAGATGTTGCCGGCAGCGTCGGCGAGAGCGGCCCACGGGTAGGTGTAACTGCTGCCGAAGGCGGTGGCGAGCTGGGCGTTTCCATTCGTGTCATAGCGCGCGAGGTATTGGCCGGTGGTGTCCGGGTAGTCGAGCGTGAACGGGCCGAAGGTGACATTGGTTCCATAAGCGGTGCCGACGACGAAGACATTCGTCCCGGAAACCGCCACGGCGGCGTTGTTATCGCCGAAGCCGTTCGGACTGCCTTGATCCTTGTTGGCGGCATAGCCCCGCAACCAGAGTCCCTGGCCATTGGTGGCATTGAGGGAAAACAATGCCCGGCGACGGTCAGAAATATTGGTCACTCCGCCGATAAAGTTGGTCTCAGTGCCGCCCATACAGCCATAGATGCGTCCGGCGCTGTAAGCCAGATAATCGGGCCACGCGGACGGTACCTGCACCCAGCGCACATTTCCGCTGGCATCATATTGCGCGAGGACGCCGCGTTGGCCATCGGCAAACAGGTTGGTGGTGCCGAAGCTGGTGTAGCCCCAGATCAGGGCGGACAGGGTGACATTTCCGGCCGAGTCCGAAACGAGGCCGTGATGGGTCGGGAAATTAAAATTCGTGCCGGTGATGGTGCGCAGCCAGACATTGCTGCCGTTGGCGTCGAAGCGCGCCAGGTAAGTCGAACCGCCGCCAATATCCACAAGTTTGTTGGTGCCCAGCCAGTTGGTGCCGCGGAACAATCCAAACACATAGAAGCCGTCGCCGGGAGCGGTGACAATGCCGCGCGGAAAGGAATTGCCGTTGCCATTGTTGGTCATGCAGCGGCCCCAGATGGGCGTGCCGGTGGCGGTTTGTTTCAGGAACGAGCTGCCTTCCCGGTCGTTGGCCGAGATCAGGATATCCGAGCCGAAGACGTTGGTGCCGGTGACGGAGCCGACGGAGTAGAGGTTGCCGCTCGCGTCCAACAGGCTGGCCAGGTTGATGTCGGCGGTGACGTTCGCGGGATTGTTGGTGAGCGCAGACTTGAACACGCGCGTCCAGTCGGGGGGCAGGGCCGCGTTCTGGAATGTGACGGTGGCCACGGTCGTGGTTGCTGAGCCGACGAGGTTGGTGGCGATGGCAAAATAATTTCCGGCCACGCCGGCGGTGCCGGAATTGGCCGGTATGTAGAGCGCGTTCGTCGCGTTGGCAACGGGGGAAGCGGTGCTGGTCTTGTACCATTGCCAGGTGATGGCGGCGTTGCTGGTGGCGGCGGCGAGCAGGGCGACGTTGTAACCGGGATAGTTGGTCTGGTTGAACGGATTGATGGTGATGACGGGCGGCGTGTTGGTATTGGGTGGCGTGACTACAAAGCTGACCTCGTCCAGAAAGCCGGCGTCCAGATAATCCGGGCAGCAGGAGTCTTTGTAGTAATTCCAGCGGAGCGTGTGCGAACCGGCGGCAATGGAATAGTTGCCCTGGAACCAGCCAAAATTACCCGTCAGGTCGGTTTGGAACGAGCCATCCATCAAAAATTCAAGATAGTCGCCACCGTCCTCGCTGGAGGCCTTCCACCAGAACGACAGCGTGCCGGGACCGGTGACGGTGGTTTCGATCCAAGAAGATTCATCGTCACCGATGGCGCCGCTTTGCGCGGCGTCCACGGTGTCGTGGGTGTTGGTGGTCTGCCCGAACCAGTTGGCGTCGCCGCCCGTGGTCCAGACCAGGCCGGTGGTGTCCACCGCCTGTGCCAGGGTCACGCCGCTGGAGTCTGCAATTGTGTTTCCGGGGTTTGCGTAAAGGCTGGCCACCTCGTTCGAGGACAGCACGCCGGAATAAATTTGCAGGTCATCCAGCTTCCCCTCGTAGCCGTTGTAGTAGCTGAAATTGTTCGCGTCGGGATCGGACGCGTCGGCCAGCGCGCCAATGGTCAGCTTCTGCGCGTCATTCAGCACGTTCGTCGTGCCGGAACTGAAGCTGTCCAACACACCGTCAATATAAATCTGTTTCTGGCCGGTGGGCTGATTGCGGGCGACGACGATGTGGTGATAATTTCCATCGTTGACGGCGGCGGTGGAATTTAGCGTGACGTCTTCCAAGCTTCCACCCGTGTTGAAGCCGATTTTGCTTCCCGTCAAGGCCAGGGGAACCACGTCATTGGCCAGGCTGCCGTTGTCGGCGGAGACGATGCCCGCGCCGTAATAAGCCGGAGCCTGATCCCAGCCGAAATTATTCTGCGTCGTCTTGATCCAGCACGAAATCGAAAAGCTGCCCGAGAGCGCGGTCAGCAGATTGGTCGGCGTCGGATTCCAGCCCACGTAGCCGGCGCTGTTGCCGTTGCCGTTGTGGAACTGGATTGCGCGCGGGCCGGCCGCCGGGTCGGTGTTGGAATTCGTGCCGCCCTGGCTGCCGAAGCTCCCGCCAAAGTTCATGTGATACCCGTTGCCCGACGTGTCCGCGCCGGAAGCCGACCCGTTCGCGTTCGTGCCGTCCCACGGATAATGTGCGACCAAAGTGTGGCCGGTGCCGGAAGTGTCCACGGCGCCGACCGTGAACTCGGAACTGGAGTAATCTTGCAGGTGCGCCGTGGACACCCAGCTGGAGATCGCTTGCGCGGCATTGTTCGTCGGCACGGAAGAAACCACGGCGGTGGTTGAATTGCTGTCGTAATGCGGGGTGACGCTGTTAAGCCCCTGATAGAGCACGGAACTCAACAGGCTGGTTTGTGTGACGGGCAGAGTGATACCGCTGTTGTAATAATACAGCACGAGGTTGTTGTAATTCGTGGGGCCTTGCCAGATGTAGGTGGGCCGATTGGTGACATTGACCGCGCCGTCGGCGGGGGACGTGATGCTGACGTAGGGCAGGTCGTTGCTGCTGATGTTGCACGTGACTTTGAAGCGATACACATTGGTCGTCACGGTGTTGGTGACAAAAATGGACCAGAGGCCGTTGGTCAGCTCGCGAATCATCCCGTCGAAATCGCCGTAGCCCGAGCTGCCGCCGCTGACCTGGTTGAAGCCGTTCGAGTCGAAGTGATATAACGAAGACGAGCCGTTGGTCGGGTAGCCGGACGAAGCGATGAAGTAATCGCCAAAAGTAACGTTTGCCGGCGTGGTGTTCGTCGTCAGGTTGGGGGAAAAATAGTAGCCATACTGGTGATAGCGGATCACGTTCATCTCCAGAGACAGCCCGGCGCGGGCGCTGGACATGGCGAACAAGCCAACCATCACACAAAGACCGCAGACGCGGGCCAGATGGTTAGCGCGGAATAGAGTTGGGTTTTTCATAAACTTGCGAAGGCTCCTTTGATTCCAGGTTACCGGTACAGCATGGTTCAACTTCTGATGAATGAAACAACAATTTGTTCCGAATCAACCTGAATTACTAAACAGCCTCAAGTCCCGGAAATCAATCAAAAAGACGTCACCACCCGGTTTCAAGCGAATCGGGCGCGCAGTTTTTCAGGCGTTTCACCTTGCTTGCGCAGTTGGCGAAGACTCAAGGCATCGTGCCGCTTGGCAAGCCGGACGCCTTTGTCATCCATCATCAGGGGACAATGAAAAAAACGGGGCGATGGCAAACCGAGGGCCCGGTAAAGCAGCAGTTGCCGCGCGGTGCTCGCCAGCAGATCCGCACCGCGCACCACCTCGGTGATCTGCATCGCCGCGTCGTCTACGGTGCAGGAGAGTTGATATGACGGGACGCCGTCCTGACGCCAGACCACGAAGTCGCCAAAATCCCTTCCCGTCACAAACTGCTGCGGGCCAAAGCCGCCATCCTCAAAGGAAACTGTTTCCCCGTCCGGCACGCGGAAACGCCAGGCGAATTT
>JANPGB010000255.1:0-2259 GCA_031423695.1 Verrucomicrobiota bacterium | reverse complement strand
CGGCCCGAATGAAGGCGATGTCACCATTGCCAGTTATACCGCCACGAGCGGTCAGTATGGCGATGCCACGGCGTATTCGCTGCAAAAGCCGAACTACACCTTCTCGGGAACAACGCCGACATTTTTCTCCGCCCGCATCGCCCCGCCGCTCGTCGGCCTTGGCCTGCTTGAGGCAGTGAGTGAAAGCACCCTCATGGCTTTGGCGGATCCAAGCGACACGAACGCCGACGGCATTTCGGGGCGTGTTCAAACGGTAACCGATCCGCAGACTGGCCAACAACGTCTCGGACGGTTCGGTTATAAAGGCGTGCGGGCGCGCGTCAGTCACCAGGTCGCCGGCGCCCTCAACACCGACATGGGCGTGACAACCTCCGTCTTCCCGATTCTCGACGGCGACCTCACCGGCGGCACGCCCGAAATCGACGATGCGGATCTCGACAAAATGACGCGGTACGTCGCCTTGCTCGGCGTTGGTGCGCGTCGCGATTTGACCAACGCCCAGGCGCTGCAAGGCGAACAGCTATTTGCCAGTGCCAATTGTGTGAAGTGCCATACAACGACGCTCACCACCAGCGCGTATCACCCGATGACCGAACTGCGTAGCCAGACCATTCATCCCTACACGGATTTGCTGTTGCACGATCTGGGTTCAGGTCTGGCTGACAACATGGGCGAAGGCGTGGCTGCCGGTTCGGAATGGCGCACCGCGCCGCTCTGGAATATCGGCCTGACCGCCGGCGTTAGCGGCGGTGAAGCCTATCTCCATGACGGCCGCGCCCGCAGTCTTGAAGAAGCCATCCTTTGGCACGGTGGTGAAGCCGAGGCGGCGAAGGAAGCTTTTCGCACTCTGTCGGCGGCAGAACGCGCGGCGCTCATCAAGTTTTTGAAATCGTTATGAACACGCGGGGGAAGACCAATCTTCCTGCGCTCTGGACGTTCGTTACGATGACTGCGGTCAGCATTTGCGCTGCGGCGGTGGAGCTGCCGGCGAAAATGCGCGGCATCAGCACTTCGGACAAGTATCTGAAGGCCGATCTGTTCGCGCTGCTGGCGCAAACGGATGTGAACGTCATCCGGGTCGGGTTCAGTGTGGATTCCACAAATCCGCCAACGGCGCAAAATCCGCTGGCTCCTTATGCCACCAATCTGGCAGTTCTGGATGCCGCGCTGCCGCTGGCCCGGGCGGCAGGCATCAAAATTATTCTCTGTGCGGCGGAAACCTATGGCTGGAGTCCGAACGTGTTTCAGGGCAGCGCCGCCGGCCTCGCGACTTACCGCACCAATCTGGCGAGCTTCTGGACGGCCATGGCGCAACGCTATATTAATGAGCCGGCCATTGTCGCTTACGACCTATTGAATGAACCGGTTACCGACTATTACTCCCAGGGGGCGTGGTATCATAACGTCATGCCGGCGGCGGTCGCGGCCATTCGCAGTGTGAATTCCAACATCTGGCTGGTGGTCGAGTCGGAGTATCAAGGCGCGGCCGGAGGGTTCAGCACGATGCCGGTGTTGAATGACTCCCATGTGATCTATAGCTTCCATTTCTATTCCCCGCACAGCTATTGCAATCAGGGGATTCTCAGCTACCCCGGTTATACCGCGACTTATCCGGGAAGCAATTCCATGTGGGGGACACCTCCTTACACTTACTGGAATAAAGAGACGCTTCGTAACGAGATGGTGGAGGCCATCAATTTTTCCACAGCCCATCCGGACAAACGGATCTTGGTCGGGGAGTTCGGCGTGCTCCGCTGGGCCGCAGGTGCGGACCAATGGCTTGGCGACAGCATCGAAATCTTTGAGGAGCATGGGTGGGATTGGTGCAATCACTCCCCGTCAGGCTGGAACGGATATAACGCAACCTACGCCCCCAATGACCAGTCGGTCTCCGATGCCCCCGACGGCGGCGACCGGGGACCGCGCTGGACGGTGCTGCATCAGTGGTTCAGCTTCAACCAACTGGATGCTTATGGGATTCCGACCGGTTGGAAAATCCAGTATTTCGGCGCGACCAATGCGGTGAATGGCGGGGCGCTGGGCGACTGGGATCATGACGGGGTGAACAATTGGCAGGAGTATCTGGCCGGAACCGTTCCGACGAACGCCAGCTCAAAATTTCAGGTTTCCGATTTTCGGAGGCAGGGCGGAACCAACTTCGTGATCCAGTGGTCGAGCGTGGTGGGCAAAAAGTATGCCCTCCAGACCTCGACGAATCTGCTGGCCGGGTTTGATGGATGGGTGACGAGCCACGTCCCC
>JANPGB010000254.1:0-4247 GCA_031423695.1 Verrucomicrobiota bacterium | reverse complement strand
GAAAGCAGAAAAAAGTATCGAAGAATAGTGACGGGTTAGAGCGAATCCGCTATTATTTTGCAGTGATTATCGCTAGTTTATTGAAATCTGAATCAGATATACAGACCGTGCCCATCCGTGGTTTAACTTTTTTATGACGTCGTATCATTTAGATCATTTGCAATATCTCGAAACCGAGGCGATTCACGTCCTGCGCGAAGTCGCGGCGGAATTTGAGCGCCCCGTCCTGCTCTTCTCCGGCGGCAAAGATTCCATCTGCATCCTGCGCCTCGCGGAAAAGGCCTTTCGCCCGTCGGACATTCCGATGCCGTTTCTCAACATCGAAACCGGCCACGAATTTCCCGAACTGCTGAAGTTCCGCGACAACCGCGCGAAGGAACTCGGCGCGAAGCTCATCGTCCGCACCGTGGATGAAGTTCTGCACAAAGGTCTCGCCGTCCTGGCCCCCGGCGAAATCAGCCGCAACAAACTGCAAATCCCCGCCCTGCTCGGCGCGATCGAGGAGTTCCAGTTTGACTGCGCGATTGGCGGCGCACGGCGTGATGAGGAAAAAGCCCGCGCCAAAGAACGCTTCTTCAGTTTCCGCGACGGCTTCGGCCAGTGGGATCCGAAAAATCAACGGCCGGAAATCTGGAACCTCTACAACGCCCGGTTGAATCCCGGCGAAAACATGCGCGTGTTTCCGCTCTCCAACTGGACGGAAATGGACGTGTGGGAATACATCAAAAGGGAAAAGCTGGAAGTGCCAACGATCTACTTCAGCCACGAGCGGGAGTGTTTCCGGCGCGGCGGCCAGTGGATTCCAATCCCACCGCCGCACGCCGATTTAACAAAACCCGATCCTTACGCCGGCGCGCGTCCAAAACCAACCGAGCCCGTCAAGAAACTCATTGTCCGCGTCCGCACGATCGCCGACATGATCAGCACCGGCATGATTGAATCGCCCGCCGACAGCGTGGACGACATCATCTGCGAAGTCGCCGCCGCCCGCGTGACCGAGCGCGGCTCCCGCGCCGATGACAAGGCCAGTGAAGCTGCAATGGAAGATCGCAAAAAAGCCGGATATTTTTAAGCCATGCCCCACACACAGCACCCCATCGAACTTTTGCGCTTCAACACCTGCGGCAGCGTTGATGACGGCAAGTCCACGCTCATTGGCCGCCTGCTCTACGATTCCAAGAATCTGATGGAGGATCAGATCGAAGCGCTCGAACGTTCTGCCGATATCACCGGCGGCGGCATGATTAATCTCGCCAACCTCACCGACGGCCTCCGCGCGGAACGCGAGCAAGGCATCACGATTGACGTCGCCTATCGCTACTTCGCCACGCCGAAACGCAAGTTCATCGTCGCCGACACGCCCGGGCATGTGCAATACACCCGCAACATGGTCACGGGCGCTTCGACCGCGAACCTTTCCATTGTCCTCGTGGATGCGCGGCAAGGCGTCATCGAACAAACGCGCCGGCACACTTACATCGCATCGCTGTTGGGCATTCCACACCTGGTCATCGCGGTCAACAAAATGGATCTGGTGGACTGGAGCCAGGACCGGTTTCTGGAAATCCGCGACGAGATCGAAAGCTTTCTGCCCAAGCTCGACGTGTTCCGCGACGTGAAGTTCATTCCCATCAGCGCGCTCAACGGCGACAACGTAGTGGACACCTCCAAACACACGCCTTGGTATGAAGGACCGAATCTGCTCGCGCATCTCGAAAACGTCCACATCGCGAGCGACTGGAATCTGAGTTCGCTGCGTTTCCCGGTGCAGTGGGTCAACCGCCCGAACGATCCCACCGACCATGCGCTCCACGACTTTCGCGGCCTGAGCGGCCAGATCGCCAGCGGCATCGTGCGCAAGGGCCAGCAAGTCGTTGTGCTGCCCATCGGCCTCAAGACTACCGTCAAGGACATCTGGAATTACGATCACTCCATGCCCGAGGCATTTTGTCCGCAGTCGGTGACGCTCTGCCTCGAACACGACATCGACGTCAGCCGGGGCGACATGATCGTGGGGATTGAAGACCTGCCCGGACGCAGTTCGGATTTGCACGCGCGCGTCTGTTGGATGAACCAGCGGCCCTTGCAGGCGGGTAAGAAATATTTTCTACGGCACGCGACCCAGACCGTGCAGGCCATCGTGACCACCATCGAAAGCCGCATCAACATGGACGCCTTCGAACCCGAACCGCAACCCGCCGGGCTGGCGATGAACGACATCGGCGTCATTCGTTTGAAAACCGCCAAGCCGCTCATCTTCGACAGTTACACGACCAACCGTTTGACCGGCTCGTTCATTTTGATCGAGCAAGGAACGAACGCCACGGTCGCCGCCGGGATGCTGCATCCGCCGACCGAAGCGGTGAAGCCGGAATACACGGACTTCGCGATTTAACCGCCGAGGGTGGCACAGGCGTCTCGCCTGTTCTTTCCGGCGTCGCGCCGGAAAGCGCAATGACGCGGTACCCCGCCGAACGTGCCGGCGACGAAGCGCACGTCCTCCCCGCTTTTCCGCGAGACGCGTAAAACGACAGGCCAGAGGTCTGTGCCACCTGCAACCGTGTGTCCCTCGCTGCCCAAGTTTCGCGTTTTCATTTTTATCCGGCCGGTTAAGCTTTCGCCATCAACACCGGTCGAATTATGAAAAAATATCTCCTTGAATTTTGCGTGCTGTCAGCCTGGCTAGTCGCCGCGTTCCCGGTCAAAGCCGGCGGGACAAACCACACGCTTGATATTTATTGGAACGACGTTGAAGGCGGCGGGGCCACACTGATCGTGACTCCTGCGGGCGAATCCATCCTGATTGACTCCGGCAATCCCGGCGGACGCGACGCGGCGCGCATCCACAAGACGGCCGTGGAAATCGCCGGGCTGAAAAAAATCGACCACTACATCACGACGCATTTTCACCAGGATCACTACGGCGGGGCAGCGGAACTCGCGGCGCTCATGCCCATCGGCCAGGTTTACGACAAGGGAATTCCTGAAACCGACGCCGATCACAATCTCCGCAACACCGACTGGCCTGCGCAGATCAAGCCCTATAGCGAATTTGCCGCCGACGCCCGGAATGTGATTCATCCCGGCGACAAAATTCCGCTGAAGCAACCCGGCGGCGAATTGAAACTCTCGCTGCACTGCCTGGGCGTCAGCCAACATTTCGTTCCCGCCCCATCAAACACTGGCACCAATCCGCTCTGCGCTACCGGCACAACAAAACCCGTGGACGCCAGCGACAACGCCAACAGCACCTTATTCATTTTGGAATACGGGCCGTTTCGTTTTTTCGACGGCGGCGATCTGACGTGGAACATGGAAGCTGAACTTGTTTGCCCCACCAATCGCGTCGGGCAGGTGGACGTGTATCAGGTGGATCATCATGGTCTCGACGTGAGTAACAATCCCCTGCTCGTCCACAGCCTCGCGCCGACGGTTTCCGTGATGAACAATGGTGCGCGCAAAGGCACGGCTAAATCCACCATCGAAGGACTCAAATCATCACCGGGAATCCAGGCGATGTATCAGCTTCACAAAAATATCCGCGCGGATATTGAGAACAACACGACGGACGAGTTCATCGCGAATCTGGAGGAGAGGTGCGCGGGCAATTACATCAAGCTCTCGGTGGACCACTCGGGAAAATCCTACACCATTTCCATTCCGGCGACCGGGCACGCACGGACATTCCAGACGCGGGTGAAATAGGGGGCTTGCCAAGCGCGGACGGGTCGTGCTATCCCGTCGGACATGTGGAAAGTTGGATTTATTTCTCTCCTTCTCGCAACCGAGCGCATTGTCGCGGCTGAATCCACTGGCACTGCGGCCAAGGCCATCAATTCGCTGGGCATTGAGTTGCTCGCCAAGACTTCCAAGCCGGATCAAAACGCGCTGCTCTCGCCCTACTCGATTCAAAACGCGCTGGCCATGACCTACGCGGGAGCTGATGGAATCACGCGCACCGAAATGGCGAAGGCCTTGCACTATCCGACGAACGATGCGGAGTTGCACGGCTCGTTTGCGGCGATGCAAAAGGCGCTGGACGAGGTGATTCAGAGAAGCAAAGCAAATTCCGAACGGGAAAAGCAATGGGGCGGGGCCAGTGATCCTTTTACGCTGACCCTGGCCAACCGGCTGTTCGGACAAACGGGTTACGCCTTTCGTCCGGCGTTTTTGGATTTGGTTAAGTCAAGTTATGCCGCACCGTTCGAGCCTCTTGATTTTAAGAAGAATTCGGCAGGCGCGACAAA
>JANPGB010000253.1:0-3829 GCA_031423695.1 Verrucomicrobiota bacterium | reverse complement strand
AGTGCGTTCTGTTTCACCACGCCGGCGCGCACGGAGTGCCGCGCCCTACCTTGCTCTGGCGTTGGTTGCTTTTGCTTATGGTTGTTTGCGCGGGCATCACCGCGACCGCCCAGGAAAACGGCACGGTTTCCGGTGTCGTAGTCAGTTCCTGGGATGCGACGCCGTTGTCTGGAGTCACTGTCACGCTGCGCGGCACCACGCTCGCCACACAGGCGGATGCGAGCGGACGTTTTGAATTAAAGAACGTGCCGCCCGGCAATCAGGTGCTGCGCTTTTCCAAATCCGGCTACGCGTCGGCGGCGGTGACGGATGTGCGCGTGCTGCCCGGGCAGACCACGACAGTGAACGGCAACCTGCGCCCGGAGTTTTATGAGATGGAGGAATATGAAGTCACGGCGGAGGAACTGACGCAGCAGACGGAGAAGATTTTGTTCGAGCGGCAGAAGTCGGCGGGCATGACAGATTCGCTCGGCTCGGATTTTCTTTCGCGCGTCGGCGCGGGCAACGCGGCGGAATCCATTTCAAAAGTTTCCGGAGCAACCATTGTGGAGGGCAAGTTCGCCGTCATTCGCGGACTCAACGACCGTTACGTCAGCACCACCTTGAACGGCGCTTCTATTCCCTCCGCCGATCCGTACCGGCAGTCGGCCTCGCTGGATTTGTTTCCGTCCCAGGTGATTGACCGGGTGGTGGTGGCAAAAACTTTTACTCCCGACCAACCCGGTACGTTCACCGGCGGCGGCATTGACGTGGTGACCAAGTCGTTTCCCGAAAAGCCCTTTCTGACCACCTCGATTGGCACGGCGTACAACACCCAGGCGAGTTTGAACGAGCGGTTCCTGACGCACTCCGGCGGCGGGACGGATTTTGCGGGCATGGATGACGGCACCCGCGCCCTGCCGGCGGAGCTTCAAGGCGCGGTGGTTCCGAACAGTGTGCCGTCCACCATTGGCAAGCCAGGCTCGTTCTTTTTTCTGAGGGATTACCCCGTCGGCCTCAAACTGGACCGCCTGACGAAAGCCTTGGGCACGACGGAATTTGCGCCCACCCGCACCACGGCCCCGCTGGATCATAATTTTTCCATGGCAGGCGGCGACTCAAAGACTTTGTTCGGCGGGCCGCTGGGATATTTCGTGGGCGTAAGTTACAAGCATGACTATTCGTTTTATGAAAACGGCATCTACCGGCGTTTTCAGGAAGGGACCAAGCCTAAAAATGACTACCGGGATGCGCGTTCGTTGAGCGTGGTCAACTGGGCGGGGATGGTGAACCTGGCCTACAAGCCGTTCGAGGATCACGAACTAGGTTTCACGTTTTTCTACAACCAGAACGGCACCGACGAGTCCCGGCAGTTGGATCGAGGCACGGAAGAAAACGACAAATCAAAGACGTTCCGCAGAGCCATCCTGTATTACACCGAGCGCAATCTGAACACGTTTCAGATGAAGGGGGAACATCGTTTTCCGAAGGTGGCGGATCTGAAGTTCAACTGGCTGGTGGCGCTGACGCAGACCTCGCAGGGCGAGCCGGACGCGCGGTTCTTCAATGACAGCAAGCTGCCGGGCGGGGATTACGCCACCGGCGGGGCCAATCCGATCCCCAACACTCCCACGCGCTATTTTCGCGACCTGGATGAGAATAATCAGAACGTGAAACTGGACTGGATGCTGCCGTTCCACAATTGGACGGGTGAGGAGGGGCAGTTGAAGTTCGGGCTGTTTGACAGCTCTTCCAGCCGGACGTTTACCGACCGGGCGTTCTATTATTCCGCCAACGGCTCGCTCGGGGGCTACCACAACGATCCGAACAATTTCCTCATGCCCGACAATCTGGGCTATGACAGCATCACCACCAACAACCGGGGCAATGTACGATTTAACTGGGACCGGGTGATTCAAGTCTTCGACAGCTCCTACCAGGGCGAGCAGAACATTCAGGCCGCCTATCTGATGATGGATTTCCCGATCGCGAAAAAACTGCGGCTGGTCGGCGGTGCGCGGGTGGAGACGACGGATTTGAAAGTTCATTCGGAAAGCTACCTGGACAGCAGCATCACCGGCAAAAAGACGAATGACACCCATCTGGCCCGGACCGACGTGCTGCCCGGCGCGGGGCTGATCTGGGCGGTCACTTCCAACATGAACGTCCGGCTGAACTACAGCCAGACCATCGCCCGGCCCACCT
This sequence comes from Verrucomicrobiota bacterium, assembly GCA_031423695.1. GTDB lineage: Bacteria > Verrucomicrobiota > Verrucomicrobiia > Limisphaerales > CAIQOK01 > CAIQOK01. The sequence continues at coordinate 1,645 of JANPGB010000253.1, read as the reverse complement.
TCCGCGAACTGGCCGCCTACTTCAGCTGGGATCCGACCATCGGAGATTTCATCGAGGGCAACCCGGAGCTGAAGATGACGGACGTGAACAACTATGACGTGCGCTGGGAATGGTTCCCGCACGCCGGCGAGCTGGTCAGCTTCAGCCTGTTTTACAAGGACCTAAAAAATGCGATTGAACGCGGCAACAACGACGTGGGCGGCGAAGTCATCACCTACTTTAACCGCGACACCGCGAAGTTGTACGGGCTGGAAGTCGAGGCGCGGAAGAATCTGGATTTCCTGGGCACGCCCTTGAAGGATTTCAGCGTGGGCGGAAATTTTTCCCTGATCCAGTCCGAGGTGAAACTGACGGAGGACGAGCTGTTCAACAAGCGCGCCTTTTTCCCGGACGTCAGAGTCACCCGTCCGCTCTTCGACCAGTCGCCGTACATCGTGAACCTGGACTTGAACTACAACAATCCGCGCCTCGGCACCACCGCCGCGCTCATCTTCAACTTCGCCGGCCCGCGCATCACCATCACCAAGCTCAACGCGAATGACGTCTATGAACGGCCGGCCCTGGCGCTGGACTTGGTGATCTCCCAAAAACTCTGGTCCCATGCCACGGTGAAATTTGCCGCGAAGAACCTGTTCGACCCACTGATCGAACGCACCTACGGCGAGAAGAGCGACCTGCTTTACTCCTCCTACCGCAAAGGCCGCACCTTCGCCCTGACGTTCACCTATGATTTCTAACGTGTCGCGCCTGCTGCTGCCGGCCCTCCTGCTTTTGGAACCGGTCACGAGTTGTCGGGCGGATCATCCGACTGACTCCGTGCCGGCCCGCCATGATTACGTGGTCATCCCGAACGCGACCAACGAAGTCCAGTTCCGGCTGTACACCAACGCCGCTCCTGGGGCTTCACATTTGTGGAACACGTTTGACCTGCTGGGCTACGGCGAGACCTTGCTGGAAAACCCTGCTGGCGGGGAATTGAATCAGGGGCGAGCCGCAGTTTCCAGCGACCCCTCACTGGACAGTCTCCTCGTGAATGGACGCGGGCCTGAACTAAATGCCACGAACCACCTGACCGTCATCGAAAGGGCAGCAGGCACCAACTGGAGTTATGTTGCCTTTGACGCCACCGCTGGCTACCGGGACCGGCTCACCCAATATCATCGCGGCGTCCTGTTTGTTGAACCCGACTTGTTCGTGGTCTGGGATCACCTGGTCGCGCGCGAACCGGCGCTTTTCAAAATGAGGCTTCATGCCCCCGAAGTTATCATGGTGGATCCCCTCTGGCATGACCTGCGTTTGGAACTGTCCCGGGCCGGACTCCGCATCACTGCGCCGCCGCCCCGAAAAAATCCGCGCGACTGGGAACGGGTTGAATCCGCCGCCGACCAATTGTTTCCCCACACGGCCACCCTGCAGCTTGGTCCGACCAATCAACTCGCCGCGCTGGATCTGCTGACCGTGTACGCCGTCCACCGCCGCGGTGAGAGAAATGACTTTGCCTTCCGGCTTTTGGAGACGACCAGTGCCGTCGGCGCGCGAATTCACCGTGACGGTCTGCCGACGCTGGTGGCTTTCAAAACCGCTGCGTCCGCGACCAACGCCAGCCTCATGGGCTTCGGCTTCAGCGGGCCGGTTGGGGTGGATG
>JANPGB010000252.1:0-16479 GCA_031423695.1 Verrucomicrobiota bacterium | reverse complement strand
GTAAATCGTCGGCATCGTGCCGACACGGATGTCCACGCGCGAACCGCGATGATGAATCTGGATATGCCCGTCCTGCGGCATGTAGCGCTCGGCAATGTTCATGTCCGCCATGATCTTGATGCGCGAAACGAGCGCGGCATGAAGATTCTTCGGGGGCGGTGGCTTCTCCTGGAGCAGTCCGTCCACGCGATAGCGTAACTGGAGAAAATTCTCGAACGGAACGAAATGAATGTCGCTGGCCCGCTCGCGGATGGCGGTGGAGATGATGACGTTGACCAGGTTCACAACGGTCGGCTCGTTGGCCATGACTTCGATGTCGTGGAGATTCTTGGCCTCGCCGTTGGCGCCGTTACCTGGGCTGAGGTTTTCAATCATCTTCTCGACGGTCACCTGGTAATGCCCGGCGATCTTCTCGGCGATCTCGGCTTCCGGCGCAAGCGACTCCTCGACTTCCAAACCCGTCAGCAATCGGATGTCGTCGATGACCCGCTGATTGCCGGGCGTGGGGGTGGCGATGTGGAGGGTGCCCTCAGAAATCTTGATGGGCAGGACGCGATGGCGTTTGACGAAATCAGCGGGCAGGGCGCGGACGGTCTCCAGCGAAGCAGCGAGTGCGACGGATTCCGCCGTGGCATCCGGCCGGTCCGAGTTGGTTTCCGCTGTGCTCATGCTGAATCAGTTGATTGTTAATTCTGCAAATTGGTTGCCCCGCATCCTAGCTAAGACGCCGGCCGTGGCCAGACTTATTCAAGTGGCAAACCCCGGGCTTGCAAGGATAGACAGCGCGAAGCGGGAAAAGTTGCGAAATAGTTTTTGCCCGCTGGCGTCGGCCGCGCCGCCGTCTGGAACCGCGCGCGAATTTTCAGCACCGCTGAACACTCCCGCCCCCTGGGGCTATCCGCGACGTTTTCCGCCCGCCGAGAATCCTGGTTCCGAGACAGGCTGGAGATTCACCGCGACAAGGCCGCGCTCCATTGCCTACAGAAGCGAACCCGGTGAAACGTTCCGGGAAGTTATTTGCGCCCGCTCAATTGGGCCGCAGCGGAGGGAATTGCAATACCAGTTCGCGCTTCAGCCATCCGCTGCGCTGGCCGGCGCTGACCTGCAGCCAGTTGTCCTTGGTGTCGAGGATCGCCAGCTCCGCCCCGTCATGGGCGGTGAACACGGTCTGGGCCTCGTCGAGCGGGCCGCTGCGAAGGGGGTCATCGTGGGCCGTGGCAATGGCGGTCGGCTGGGTGTGGGCGGCGAAAACGCACACCAGGAAAAGGCCCATCGCGACCGTTGTCAGGCCGCTGCCGAGGGTGAGCGTGCGCAGTGAGGTCTTCCAGGTCGGCCGCAGCTGACATAGCGCCAGCGTGAGCAGCCAGATCCAGAGCGCCAGCGCGGTGAGCGCAGTCCATTCGTTCAAGGTCAGGGTTTCCAGCCAGCGTTCCCAGCGGCTGGGCGGCAGCGTCGGCCCTTGCACCTGGTTGCGCGCGAATTGGAGATTGGCCCGGATGTCCGGGTCGCGGGGGGCGGACTGCGCGGCCTGACGATAGGCGGCAATTGCGCGGCCGAGCTGGCTGGATTTGAACCGTGCATTGCCGAGATTGAAATACAGGGCAGGGGACACGGAGCCGGATTGGATCAAGGTTTCGTAAGCAGCAGCGGCTTCGGAAAATTTCCCCTGCTCGTACAGTTTGTTGGCGGCGTCGAAGGCTGGGGTTGAATTGTCCGCCGCCAGCGCGTTTGCGCTCAGGCAGAAAAAGAATAGCAGACTCAGGAGCGCAATGATTTGGAAGGGGGAACGATGAACATTCAAGGAAGGGGGGCGGGACGGCGTCGCCATTGGGTGTTGAGCGTTGAATGCTGAGCGTTGAATGTTCCCGGCGTTTCCCATTTTCATGCCTTCACCTTTTGCAATTCATTCAGCACTGCTTCGAGCCGGGGAATCACCGCAGCCAGCTCCTGGCTCGACTTGATTGGCGCGTAGCGGGCGAGATTGCAGGTCTGGAAAAGCTCGTGCAACTCCGTCAAGGTCGGCTCCGGCACGCCGAGCGGGTGCAGGTGTTCGGCGATGATCGCTTCGGTGATCGCGGAGGCGGGGAGATTCAGGCGTTCGCCGATTTGTTCCTGGAGCAGCCGGAACAGCGTGGCAAAAAAGTCGTCGGAGTTTTTCTCGGCGGCAAACTTTCGCAGCTCGTTCAGCCCGTCGCGCACGAGCTGGGCGACTTTCCGCTGGCGGCGCAGGCGGGGATTGTTCGCCAGCGAATCGGTGCGCCTGCGCCAGATCACGGTGCCAAGGAAGGCCAGCGCCGGGACGCTTTGCAGCGTGAGAAACCACGGCTGCTCCAGCAGCGGTCGCGTCGCGGGCTCCAGTTTTCCTGCGCGTTGCTTGATGGAGACAATGTCCTGCGCGGGCGGCGCATTTTCCTGGCTGGCCCGGTTGGAAGTTGCGACGACGGGCACCACGTTCGCACCCCCGGGACGCACCATCAGGCCGATGGCGGGCTGGGTGAGCGTCCGGTAGCTTTTCTTGTCCGAGTCAAAATAGCTGAAGGAGATCGGCGGCAGCGCCCGGATGTCGGCGCTTTGCGGCACGACGACTTGCTCAAAAGTCTTGGTTCCTTGCAGGCGCAGCGCATCCGTGGTTTCAATTTTGGAAGTCGGCGGATAGGTCTTGAATTCGCGCCACGCGGGTTGGTCGGGCAGGGCGAGGGTGTCCAGCGCGCCGTTGCCGGTAAGTTGGATTCGGACGGTGATGGGATCGCCCGCCGCGAGGTTGGTTGGCCCGGCGGAAACCGTCAATTCATAACTGCCGACCGCGCCGTTGAAATTCGCCGGGGCGTTTTCCTTGGGCACGGCCAGCGAGGTGAGGGTTTCCGATTCGGCGGCGATGGGCACACGGCGCTCCTCGTATTGCTGGAACATGCCGAACGGATCAAAACCATCGCGGCGCCGGTTGCCGGCCGGCAGTTGCAGGGAGAGCGTTGCGTTGATGGAATCAATCGTGATCGTCCCGGTCTTCAGCGGGGAAATCGCTGTCACCAGGGTGGCCACATGATAGACACCATTGCCGATCTGCACCTGCCGGCGCGGTGCGTAGCCGGTCTTCAAGAGGTTACAGCCTTCTACTTTGAGCGGCGAGGAGGACGCGGCCAGTTTTTCGAAGCTGTCCAAAATGCCGTCGCCGTTGGCCACGCCGTCGCGAATGTAAAGCTGCAACTGCACCCCGCAGACTTCGCCCAGAAAGACCTCCTTCTTCGGCACGAACAATTTCAGGAAGGCCAGTTGGTCGCCCGTGTTTTCCGCCACCGCCGGTTTGACCGCCTTCAGTTTCAACGGCTGGCTGGTCAGAACTTTTCCGTCCACGATCGCGCCGAGCGTGGGGATGGTGTAGTCACCCGGTTGCGCGGGGGTCACGACGTAAGTGTAAGTGTAGCTTGACGAGCTGGCGCCATTGACCAGCGTGAAATTTTGGAAGCTGCCCTGGGCGGTGATCTGCAAGTTGGGAATGTTCGGCAGGGCCGGCATCGACTTGGGTTGGCCGCCTTCAAACTTGAGGGTGAGGGTGGCGTTCTCGCCAATGGCCACGGCGTCGCGATCGAGTGTGGCTCTGAACGTGGCCGCCGAGAGGGTGAACGCCGTCAGCCACGTCACGATCACCGCCCGGGCCGCCCGGGACCCGGATCGCCGACCGCTAAATTGTGACAACACTTTGTGCATGACTGTATCCGCCCATCTTGGCCTGCCCCAGGGGCGCGCGGCAAGTTTCACTTGGCGGACATTTTATGGACAACCAGGCTGGGAATTTGTTCGGTGGGATTTTATCGAGGTGTCGGCGGGTGCTTTTTGGCGAAGGCCAGCAGGGTTTCCACCAAGCCTTCGATGGTGTGCTTCTTCGCCTCGACCGTCGGCTCGACGCCGAGAGCGCGGATGGCTTTGCTGGTCTCGGGGCCGATGGACGCGACCTGGGTCTGTGGAAACTTTCTGAGCAACTGCGGCAGGTCGAAGCGCGCATGGAAATGCTCCGCCGTCGAGGCGCTGGTGAACGTGATCCAATCGGCGCCGTCCTCAAGAAGTTTTGCCACCGCGCCGGTGCGGTCCTCGGTCTCCGGCACGGTTTTATAGACGGCGATGTCGTCCACGATGGCGCCGAGTTCTTCAAGCGCCTTGGGCAGGTCCGGCGTCGCCACCTCGGCGCGCAGCAGGCAGATTTTCAGATTCTCCACGTCCTCAAATTTATGGATTGCGCCGGCGATTTCCGAGGCCAGTGCTTCATCGGGCGTGACGTCCACTTGCAGGTGCAACTCCGTCAATTTCGCCGCCGTGGCCGGGCCGATGGCGGCGATGCGCACCCCACCGATGTCGCGCAAATCCTTGAACTGTCTGAAAAACAAATCAAAGAACGCGGTGACGCCGTTCGGGCTGGTGAACACGAGCCAGCTGTAGGAATTCAGTTCGAGCAGCGCGTCCACGAAACTGTCACGGGCCTCGGGCGGGGCGATCTTGATCGTGGGAATTTCCAGGATCTCCGCGCCAAGCTCCCCGAGTTGCTGCGCCAGCTGGCTGGCCTGCTCGCGGCTGCGCGTGACCACGATGCGCCGGCCAAATAGCGGCCGGTGTTCAAACCAGTTCAGCTTGCCGCGCAGATTGACGACGCTGCCGATGACGGTGATGACCGGTGCGGTGATTTTCCCGGCCGTGGCGAGGTCCGCGATGGTGGCCAGCGTGCCGACGAGGGACTGCTGCCGGCTGGTGGTGCCCCAGCGCACCATGGCGACGGGGGTTTCCGGCGGCACGCCTTTCGCCAGCAGGGTTGTGGTGAGTTCGCGCAGCCGCTTCAGGCCCATGAGAATGACCTTGGTGCCGGGAATGCGCGCGATCTCGTCGAAGTTCAAATTGGAATCCGGTTTGTCGGGATGCTCGTGGCCGGTCAGCACTGTGAAGGTCGAGCAATGATCGCGATGTGTCAGTGGAATGCCTGCGTAGGTTGGCGCGGCCACGATGGAGGACACGCCAGGCACGACTTCAAACGGAATTTTCGCGGTCGCCAGTTCCTCGGCCTCCTCGCCGCCGCGGCCGAAGATGTAAGGATCACCCCCTTTCAACCGCACGACGCATTTGCCTTCGCGCGCCTTGGTGACGATCAGTTCGTTCAGTTGTTCCTGGGAAAGCGCCTCCGATTTTCCCTGACTGCCGCGTGAAATCAGTTCCGCAGTGGCGGGCGCGATCCGGAGTAGTTCGGGGTTCACGAGCATGTCGTAGATGACCACGTCCGCGCGGCGGAGCAATTCCGCGCCGCGCAGCGTGAGCAAGCCCGCATCGCCCGGCCCGGCCCCGACAAGATAAACTGTGCCTTTGGATTTCACGCGCGGAGTCTATTCATGGAAAGGCGGCAGGGCAATTGAGCAGATGCAAAGTTGGAGGGTTTTCGGTTTGCGATTGCCCGGTCGATTGGCCAAGGTCGGGGCTAGAGGGAGACGGAGCAACCGCGGCAGAAACGGATCACGAAAGGGGCGCTCCGGCCCCATGATTGTTTCGCTGCCGAGCCAGCACCGCAACGAACCTCGAACGCCGGGTGATGGATGCCCTGCTCAAGACGATGGAGGAATAAGCGCGAGCGTCAGCAGCGTAACGAATGCAGCGCCGCCCGAGAGCAGCTGCGGGACCGCCGATTTGGCAGATGACAGAGTTGATCTGGCAGGCGACGCGGTGATCCGCGCAAGATTCAGATTTGGACCTCGGGTTGGCTGGTTTGAACAGTTGCTTCAGGGTTTTTGGATCCAAGGAGAGGTTTGCAGTGGCCTGACTTGAACGAGAGGGCATCGCCGAATTTACAATTGACTTGGAACAGGTTTTTCGCTATAAAAACTTCAACATTTAAGTTGCTTAAAACACGACAGGCTCCCGCTTTTTATGAAAAAAATCCTTTGTCTTCTTAGCTCACTGCTTTTCTTGTGCGCCGTCAGTCGGTCGTCAGGCGCGCCAGCCAGTCCGGAGAGCATTCGTGAAACCTTGAGCAACATACCGGCCGCAGAATTTCCGGCCAAGGCAGCCGAGTTGATCAAGCAGTCCAAGGGGCGCGACCAGTCCGTGATGGCAGTCAAGGTGGTGAAGGCGGCGCTGGCGTTGAACCCGGCTGCGGCACCCGCGGTGGTTGGCGCGATTTGCCGGGCGGTGCCGGACGTGGCGGCGATCGCAGCCGGAACGGCGGCAGAGCAACAGCCCAAGCAGGCCGGCAACATCGCCCGCGCGGCGGCGGCGGCGGCACCCTCAAAGGTCGGCAAGATCGTCTCAGCTGTTTGCAAAGCAGTTCCGAATGATTATCAGAATATTGCCCTGGCGGTGGCCCAGGTACTGCCCGGTGCCGGCAAAGAAATCATCGAAGCCATGGCTTCGGCGGTTCCTGGTGTCAAAGCGATCCTCAACCAGGTTTTACTGGCGGCTGGCGGCAGTGTGCCCTCAGTCGCGTACGCGCTGAATCAAATCAATGCGGCACCGCAGACCAAGCCTGGTTCATCGGATGTATCCACGACGTCTGGCGGAACCATCCCCGCAGCGCGCGGCCCGGCGGTTGGACCTCCTTACATTCCCTTGTCCGGAACTCCGGGCAATGTGAATCCGGCCAACACGGGAACCGTTCCGACGGGGGGACGCGGCTACGCGGCCCCCTAATGTCGCGGCTGTGCTCGCCCCGAGGCGGGGCAGGCCTCGAAGCTTAAAAAACCTTAGCTTGGGGCTCGGTGCTGCAAAGCAGTGAGGCGCCTGACACTTCCAGCGGGGTCTGGCTTCCGAGAAATTCCAGCAACACTGAGACTCGCGACTGTCCGCTGAACGCACGCGTCACGACCGCATTTCAACCCGTGGAAAACCCCGCCCGCAATTTGCACGACTTCGCCCGCCGGCAATTCCTCGTTCAGGACGTGAATAGGATCGCCGCTGATCGCCGCGCGCAACTCGTCAATGGCTGGGTTCGGAACAGCGGGCCAACGCTCGCCAAAATGCACCACATCCCGCACGCCGTGTGAATTTTTCACCTGGCGATGCCGGGTCGCCAGTTCGAAGCGCGCGAAGAGATAGTTTGGAAACAGCGTCTCGGTGAACCATTTCGGGCCCTGCCGGGTCGGGCGGCGAAAGCGGATTCGGGGCAGGTAGGCTTCAATGTCCGGCTCCTTTGCCCGCTGTGCGGCAGCGATGTGCTCGTGCTTGGGTTGCGACCGCAGACAGAACCAACGGGCGGATGCTTCAGCTTCCGGATTCATCCGGTTCCGAAGGGTCGCAAGACTTGCGTTTCCACGAAAAAATCAACCTTTGCGGCTTTCAGATTTTTGGCCCGGGGCGGCGGTTGGATACGAACTATAGTAGTCCCGATACTTGTGATAGTAGTAATAGTCCGTGGAGGACGGGCTGACCGCGTTGAAGACCAGGCCCAGCACGCGCACATTGCGACGATAGAGCAAGTCCAGGGCGGCCCGTGCGATGCGGGCCGAAGTGTGTTCGGCACGGATGACAAACAACACGGCGTCAATGCTGGGCGCAAGGCTGGTCACATCATCGGCCGCCATGACCGGGGCGGTGTCCACGACAACGTAGTCATACTGTGCAGCGGTTTTCTGGAGAAAGGTTTTGGTCACCTCGCCGATGAAGAACTCACTGGATTTGTGCGTCAGCGCGTTGCGCGGCAGGAAAAAAAGATTCTGGTATTTGGTGGCATGAACCATTTCCTCCCAGGGCTTGCCTTCGGCGAGGGCCTCGGTCAGCCCCGGGCCGGCTTCCACTCCAAAATGGCGGTGGAGCGCGCCTTTGCGCAGGTCGGCGTCAATGAGCAGCACGCGTGCGCCGGAACTGGCCAGGGTGATGGCAAAATTCGCCGACGTGAGCGACTTGCCGTCATCGGGGATGGAACTGGTCAGCAAAAGTGTTTTGGGCCGGTTGCCGGATTCCGTCATGAAGAGCAGTGAGGAGCGCAGGTTGCGGTAAGCTTCCACGAACGCGTGTCGTTCGTCGTCCGGCTGCAACAATCCAATGGACTGGCCTTTCCGCGTCGGGCGGTCCCTGGGGATTTGTCCGAGCACAGGTTCGTCGAACAACACCTCGAGTTCCGTGAACGAGTTCATGGTGTCGTCGAGCCGATTGAGAATCAAAAGCACAAGCGTGCTCAGTCCTAAGCCGGCCAGCAGGCCGAGCAGCAATCCCTTGCTCGACTTGGATTTGTCGGGAACGGCGACGGAGGCCTTTTCCATGATAGTGACGCTTTCCGGGCTGATTTCCTTGTTCACGTCCAGGGTTTGCATCGTGAGCAGCAACCGGTCGTAAAGCGCCTGGATTCGCTGCGAGCCAGCCTTGAGCCGTTGGTATTCCGCGCTCTTGCGGCTGATTTCCAGATTCTTCACCTCGGACTCTCTCACATCTCGCTCGGTGTTCTGGATCTGGAGTGCGAGGGATTGCTTGCGGCTTTCCAGCTCCTCGGCGCTTTGCTGCCGAAATATATCCAGCAACCGTTCGCGGCGGGCGATGTCCTCATTCAACGCGATGATCTTGGGATGCTTATATTTCAAGTACTGGGAAAGCTCCTTCAGCTCCGACTTCAGGACGAGAATGTCCTGCTTGGCTTTGACGTAGTCAGCGTCGGTGCGTTGGATGGCGTTCCCGGAATTCGCGTTGAGATCGGAACCGGAGGGCAGGCTGCCGGACAACTGCGGCTGGCGTTCGAGATTTTGGTCCAGGGTCAGGGATTGCAGCAGATTGTATTCGGACTTGAGCGTGGCGAGGCGCTGATTCAACGCCGCTAGGTAGCTGCCGGCGCTGTTGCCTTGTTCCTGCAGGACCACGACGCTGTTGCTGCTTTGAAAATCGGTCAGTTCCTGGTCGCCGCTGCGCAGTTCTTTTTCCAGCCGAAGCACCTCCTCGGTCAGGCCGGCCACCGTGGTGTCCGAAGTCTGCGAGCGCATCTCTTTTTTCAAATTGATATATTCCTCCATGCAGGCCTGGAGATAGTGCTGGGTAAACTGCGGATCGAGACCGGTGCCTTGCAGCAGGAAAATGCTGGTCTTGGGTTGCACGCTGACTTTGAGGGCAACCGGCTTCGGGGTGAGGCCGGGGTGCTGGGCCTGGACGCGAGTGTGGGCGCGGTTCAGGACGGGTCCGCTCTGCATCAGGGCTGCTTGCGTGCCGAGGAAGCTGCTCATTTCCTCGGCATAAACCGAGGCCTCCGAGATGTTGAGTTTCATGCTCACCATCATGCGTCCGGAGGACACGTACGAAACAGTGCCGAATTTGGAGGCGATGAACATGCACAGCAGTCCCAACAGCGGGCCGAGCAAAACAATCCACCATTTGCTGACCACCAGGTTTTTATAGCGCTGCAGCTGCGCCAGCAGGTGCGATTTGGCGGTGGAGCGGTCGTGTTGCCGGGGCTGCAGTTCCTCGTTCATGCTAAAAATTAATCAGTCGTGAAGGGACGATGATGAAATCGTCGCTTTGCAGGACAATGTCCTTTTCCGTTTTACCATTCTCCAGAATGTCCACCATGTTCAACTCAAAGCTTTGTTTGGCCGCGGCGTCGCCGCCCGCCCCGCCGGCCCGGACGACGCGCACTTTTTTCTTGTTGGCGAAATCCGCAAAGCCCCCGGCGCGCAGGATGGCCTTGCCGGCCGAGAGGTTTTCGTTCACCGCGACGTCGATCGGCCCCTGATTGCGCACCTGGCCCCAGACGTAAATGCGCCCGAGCAGGCGGTTCGCCGAATCCAAAGAAATGATCACCGTGGCGCGGTAATAGTAATCCTTCTCCAGGAGCGCCTTCAATTCACCGGCGAGCTGCTTGCAGGATTTGTCGGTCGCCGTGACCCGGCCGATGTACGGGATGTCGAGCTCGCCGGAGTCGGCCACGAGCAGGCTTTTGGGGGCTTCGCGATCTTCGACGATCTGAAAGCTGACCTTGTCGCCGACGCGCAATTTATATTTGTCATCGGCCGCGTAAGCGACGGAGTTGGTTGCCGGAGCGCGGGAGTCGCTGCTGGCGGCCGGGGCCGGGGAGGGGTTTGTCGAGGTGGCTGGGTTGCCGAGCAGGTCGCCCACGTCCATGAACTGCGGGCCATGTTTGCGCGCGTCGGCAGCCCGCACCTCAGGGTGGCCCGCTGACAGTGCGACCAGGATCAAGGCGATCCCCATCGCCTTGTTTACGAGTGATTCAAGCGTTTTCAAGATATTCTTGGACATTCATTGTAAAGCAATTCGCCGCGGAAGCCAGCCCGGTTTACGACCGGCGCCCTGCCGCTGGAAAGGTATAACGGGCATCTGGTGCCGAAAGTGTCCCATTGTTTAACGGTCATTCGGCTAAAATCTGTAACTCAAGTCGGAGGTCACGATGGACGAGGTGTAGCCGCGGCTGGCCAGGTTCGAGTCCCGCCAATAAAAACGATACCCGAGACTGCCGGATAATTTTTGCGTGATGGGCCGCCCCAGCGTGATCGCCGGGCCGTAGCGGCTGAAGCTTTCGGCGGTGACGCCTAGCTGTTTGCCGTGCTCGAAGTCGAACGAGGTGGCGACGGAAGTCTTGAGGAAGATTTTCCAGTTGGCATTCCAGCGCGCGAAATAGAGGTCCACGGTTCCGCCGAAAAACGCGAAGTTCAGACTGCGCCCGGCGGTCAGGGTGTAATCCATGTACTGGTTCAAACGATGCCGGACTTCCAGCTGCGCGTAGATGCCGCTGAAATCACCCGCGCTTGTGGCCGCGTTTTTGAACTCGGGGAGGTAGCGGGTGTAGCCGGCGTTGGCGCGGACGTGGAAATACTTGCCGGGCTGGGCCTCGCAGAAGGCGCCGACGCTCCATTGCCAGGCGTCCGTGTAAAGCGCATTCGTGCCGGAGGTGTCATAGTGCGGCCGTTCGCCACCCAGCTCCAAGCCCACCTGCAGGCCGGGGCCGAGGAGACATCCGCCGGAAAAGGACATGACCTCGGAATGGCCGTCGGACTGCCCGCCTGAATTGCCCGACAGTGTTGCGTAGGTCAGATGGTCATACCCAAGCTTCAGAATCACCTTGTTCAAATCCCAGGTCGCGCCAAGGCCGGCGGCGTTCTGGAGTTGTGAAAAGTTGCCCGACCCGAAGACTGTTGGATCCTGGTAGGAATTCTCGGTGATGGAAACCCGGTCGTGCAAATTGATCCAGAAGTCGCCCGCATAAACATCAAAGGAAACAGCCGTGTCCGGCGTGACATAAATTCGCCGCAGCTGTGAGTGCATCACGTACGCCGAGTAGCCGGCACCCGCCGAGAGGTTCAGGCTGTTTTTATCCGAGACCGGCAAGAGCATCCGAACGTCAATTTCCGGCCGGAGTATGAAATCATACTCGGGATGCGTGGGGGACAAGTTCACGTTGCTGTCGTAATCCGCACCGAGCCGGGCGGCGAAGCTCCAGTAGGATCTGCCCAGCTGAAAATTATAGTAATCCACCGTGGTCGCCGCCTGGCTTCTCGCCCGTGCTGCTTCGGCGCTGGCGGCTGACATCCGCAACGAGTCCTGGGCACGGGCGGGCTGGCAAACCACTAAGAGGCCAAGGGCCATCCAAGCGCTCAACCCTCCGCGGACAGACGCGGCGCAGGCCGGGTCCGGGCGCCACCGGAATCGCGTGGCGATGGCCGCGTCACAAACGGGACGAAGCATGGGTTTGGACATGCTCAAAATGTGGCGGACCAAAGGAGCGGGTTCATTTCGTCTGATTCAAACAGCCATCCTTCCCCGGCGGGTTCATCGCCCGGGACATTGTTCACGGCGGTACCTTTGCCCGGCGGTTTGGGTTCGCTGATGAATCATGTATTGAAGTCATGCCAAAACGGTGGAGCAGATACTCGCCCGCCGTTCCCGCCGGCCAGTCGAGGTCTGCCTCCGATCGCTCCGGAAGACGCCCCATTAATGGCAAATCAAACCGCTGTTGTGAAGTTCAATTCACTTCGAATATTACGGAGCCCGCATCGAGAATCTCCCCGCCATCGTAATGGTCGTCCGGCGCGGGATATGACTGGACAGCCCTTGCGAAGGAACTGGCCGGGACATACCCACTCATGGCCGGCGCGAGAGGTTCATCAGCACGGCGCAGAAGAGGAGAAATAGAAATTCAATGGAATGAATTTGAAAGGGGAAATCATAGCGCGCGTGGGCCAGGCAGCCCGCCAGCGCCAGCCACATCAGCACCACTAGCCGTCTGGCCCCGTGAATGCCGCCCCGCCCAAACCAGCGCAGCACCACGGTGGCCAGCGCCAGCCCAATCAGGGCGCTGCCCGCCCAGCCGAACGTGATGCGGGTCTCCAGCCAGTCGTTGTGGAGTTGCACCGGCCAATACGTGTCCGTCGAAATGCGGTACAACTGGAAGACCGTTTCGAACGTGCCCGGTCCGGTGCCGAACACGGGATAGTCCGCCGCCATCGGTCGGGCAGTGGCATAGATTTCCTCGCGTCCTTCAAACCCTTCCTCCATTCCTGCCAGCCGCGGCTTGAGAGATTTCCAGCCGAAGGAATAGCCCAGCACCAAGGCGGCCAGGCAGAAGGCGACCAAGAGCACCACTTTCGCCGCCCCGGCGCGGCGCGTCTCCTTGGGATTCGCCGGGAAGAGAAAATGACTGGCCACGAGAAACAGGGTGCCGAGCAAAAGAATCGCGACCGTGATGACGGCACCGCCGCGGCTGGTGGAAATGATCGGGCACGCCGCCATGACCACGGCGCTTACCAGCAACCAGTGATGCGTGTGACGCTGAAAGCCCCGGGCGCGATGCAGGATCCACCAAAACCCCACCGTGACGGGCCAGAGGAGGTTGAAGTACTGCGCGGCGTTGGCGCGGTAGGCGTACGGGCCGAACTGTGAAAGGGCATCCTGATTGACGTGGGGCTTGACGATAAAAAGCAGATTGCCAGCCCCTTCGAGGCGCTGGGCAATTCCTTCCAAGCCCAGCAACCCGCCGTTGATGGCGAGCACCCACAACAATCTGCGCAGCCGCGCCGGCAGCAGTTCGGCGGTTGCGTCCTTGACGGCGCCGCCGCCCGCCGCCACGACCTTTTCTTCCGCGCTCGTCTTGCCCGGCAGCCAGTCCCACACCGCCCAGAACGAACACGCCAGTCCGAGATGCGTCCAGAAAAAATTCCACGTCAGCTTGCTGTCAAAGGTGTGGGGCAGCCACGCAATGCAATCATGATATTCAAAGCTCAACGCCTCGCGATGATAAGTGGCGTGTGCATTCACGGCGCTGGTCCACACATATCCGAGAATGGCCAGGGACAGGGCGGTGAGCGCGTAGGTGAGTTGCGCAGCAGTGACTCCGGCGGGAGGACGGGAGCGCTCGGAGCGGGGTTCATCCCAGCGCGGTGGGCGATAGCCTTTCAGCCAGCGGATGCCTAATTTAATGGCCAGCAAAACCCCCAGCACGTAACCGGCAACGTTCATCGTCCAGATGGACCAGGACTGAGTGGTGCCGAACGCCCAGGGACTGAACACCGCCATGAGATAGAGCATCCATCCCGTGGCATCCTCGCAGAGGCGGTAAATTTGAACGTCCCCGGCGCGCAAAGGGAAATGCGGTGGTCGGTCCGTCCTCATTGGGATTTCAACGCCGAACACCAGCGTGCGGGGTTGGAGGCGGACAGCATTATCAAGCGCGCCCTAGGCTGCGGGAGGCGGAGGATCAGGATGGAAAAATGAGACGAGATATTCTTTCGGAGAGATCAATCCGTTCTCCGCTTTAAAGCCGGGGAACAAACCCCGACTTGCCGAGGATTTCCTGGCCACGGGGAGATTCAACGAACTGGAGGAAATCCCGCGCGGCGGCGGATTCAGCGGCCTTGTTGGTTTAAAAATGCAGCGCCCGCGTGTAGGGATATTTGCCTTCGCGCACCGAGGTCGGGTTGGACGGCACATCCTGGATGGTCAATGCCTTCACGTCAGCCTTCGCGGCCAGATCGAAGCTGCAATAGCCGATCCCGTTGGGATGCCGGGCCACGCCCCGGCTGATGCCGGCGTAGTTGGTGGAGGTGGCGGCCCCGGAGGCATACGACTGATTATCCATGGCCAATTCCCGGAAACCAAGATACGTGCCGGAGATGGGATCGCGGATGAACAGGTGGATGGGGGCATCCGCTCCGCCGACTTCCTTCCAGTTCTTGACGGCGCCCGTGAAAATATCATGCACCTGGCTGCGCGTCAGGCTGGAGACGGGGTTGGTGGCATTTACGATTATGGCCACACCGTAGTAACCGATGATGTGATCGTTGAGTTGGAGATTGCGCGACTCGGCGATTTCCAGCTCGTCCTTGATGGGCTCGCGCGAGGCGCCCGCGAGGTCGCATTGCCCGGCCATTAAGGCCGCCAGCCCATAGCCAGTGGCCTTGGATTCCAGTTCAAAAACCGCGTTCGGATGATCTTTTTTGTATTCGGCAATCAGCCGGGGGGCGAGCTCCTCACCGAGAGTGTTGGAGCCTTTGATAATCAGCTTTTCGCCCGAGGTGGTGACGGGTGCGACACTCGTTTGTTCTGAGCAGCTTGATAAAAAGAATCCAATCAGTACAAGGCTTACAGTAGGGGCTAATCTGCAGCCCAGTTTGAAAAGTATCGTTTTCATATTTTTTGATTTATTCCGTCGGGGATTTGATGCGTCATCATTTTCATTTGCGGCGGGATTATCAAGGGAAATAATTTTGGTCGCGGTCTGGTTCGAGTGGGCCGGCACGGCTTGATGGTAACGGGACGAACCGACGGTCGCAGTCACTTCACCCTCATCCCGCCACCGTTCAAAAAAAAGAGCGGCTTACGCCGCCAGATCAAGCCGCCAATCTTCGAAATCCTCGGACAGGCAACCCAGTCGCTGAATTACCGGACAGTCCAATCCCAAATCACATCCGGATTTCCGGGTTCGGAAGTGCCGGGGAGCACCGGTGCGGAGAGAATGGTGTTGGTTCTAAAATAAACCGCATGTCCGTCCAGAAAGTTGAAGACCGTTCCTTTGTCGTGCCGAACCCCAAGGCTTTTCCAACGATTTGCCGGATTCACAGAGTTAAATTGGGGACTGCCGTTTACCACTTCCGTCACCGGATTGAAGACAACGTCAAACATCAACACCGTTGCCGTGGGTTTCTTGATGGTGGTGACTTTAGGCATTTTGGGATAAGTCATGTTGGCACCAGCTCCGCCCGGGGATTTTTTGAGATCAATATTGAAGGCATAGCTGAAGAAGCCTCCCGCCCCGGCACCACTCAGCACGGCAAAATCTGAATCACTCATGGTGGCCGCTGGACACATCCAGATCTTTCCGTTGCCTCCGGGGAAAGGAAACTTTGCGCGTGCACTACCGCCAGGAATCTGGCCGTATTGAGTCAGTGTTTTTTCGGCCACATTGGGGGGCAAAAGATTGAACCACGCGTTGAGGTCGTCTGGTGATCCATCTGGATAGCTTCCCGACATGTACGTCCCGCCCGCGCTCATGCCATCGCGCGGAATGCCGTCGTTGTTATCCACCGCATAGATGCTCTGCGCCAACCCCCACTGCTTCTGATTGGAGACGCAGTTGACTTGCTTGGCCTTCCCTTTGGCTTTGGATAAAGCCGGCAACAGCATCGCCGCCAGGATGGCGATGATTGCGATGACGACCAGCAATTCAATCAGGGTGAACGCCCCCCACATTTTGATTTTTGACGGGATCAGCGACTTCAAGTTTTTCATGGTGTTTTTCATTCGGATGAACTGATTTCACGCACTACGGTGCTCGTGGTTTCGGGCTAATCTGGCTTGTCTTTTAGATTAAAGCAAGCGGAGGAAAAATAGCAAGGGTTTCCATCATAAAACCACCAGCAGTCAGTGATGCTTTTATCACGCAAATGGAAAAAGCAGTCGCGGTGCCAAACGACATTGAAAGTTTAATTGGGCTGACGTCTGCCGGCCGACATTCTCCAAAGATTCCCGTCCCAGCATGGGAACCAAGATGAATCAGGCCAAAGCCCGGCAGCGAAAGAATTCGACCCTTCAGCAGCGGCAGGAGGTTTGTATTGTCGCGTTTCGAGCGGGCTGATTGGTTATTCGCAATTGAGTTGGCTCTTTGCTTGTGCATCATCGTGCCCAAGTGAATGCGCGCGTTGATAACCTTAAGTTCCGAGTTCTGATCTGTCTGGCCTTGGGCCTGACCACCCTGGGGCTTTACCTCCCGGTGCTGCATCACGACTTCATCCAGTACGACGACCAACAATACGTCACGGAAAATCCGCGCGTGCAAGCCGGCCTGTCTGCGGCCGGGCTGCGTTGGGCGTTCGGTTTTCATGCCGGCAACTGGCATCCGCTGGCGTGGCTCTCACACATGCTGGATTGCCAGCTTTTTGGCGCGCGTCCGGGCGGACATCACTTCACCAGCGTGCTGCTGCATCATGGGGCGGCGCGGGTCTATGCCGTGGATGTGGGTCGTGGGCAGCTGCACCCCAGTCTCGCAGGCGATCCCCGCGTCGTCAGCCTGGAGGCCACCGACGCCCG
>JANPGB010000251.1:0-8642 GCA_031423695.1 Verrucomicrobiota bacterium | reverse complement strand
TTGCCGTTGCCGCGCCGCCGATAGCTGTAAAGCCCGCAAAGGTTGTAGCTGCTGTCGGTACATCTGCTGCGCAGGATACCGTTACCGGTGTTGCACATGAAGTGATAACAGGAGCAGTCTGATCATTAACCGTTATAGATTGGGAACAGGTGCTGGAATTACCGCACACATCTGTGAGCGTATAAGTTCTAATGATCGTAAACCTGTTCGCGCATGATCCCGCTGTGGTAGCATCTGAAGATGTTACCGTTATCGTACCGCCGCAATTATCCGTTGCCGCACCACCCTGGGTCTGGCCGGTTGGCTGACGGCATGTTTCCTGGCGGCCTCGCTCGGTGTTTTCTTCATGCCGGGCGGGTGGTATGCAGCCTTGAACAAGCCTGCGTGGAATCCGCCCGCGTGGATTTTTGGCCCGGTCTGGACCGCGCTATACGCAATGATGGCCGTGGCCGCCTGGCTGGTGTGGAAACGCGGCGGCTTCGCGGCCCACCGCCAGGCGCTGACGTTGTTTCTCATCCAGCTCGTTTTGAACGCGAGTTGGACGCCACTCTTTTTCGGGCTGCACCGGCCGGGGGTTGCGTTTGTTGAAATTATTTTTCTCTGGCTGGCGATTGCCGCGACGCTCGCCGCCTTTTGTCCAATCAACCGCGTCGCCGCCTAGCTGCTTGCCCCCTACCTCGCGTGGGTAAGTTTTGCCACGGTGCTGAACTTCGCCATCTGGCGGCTGAACTCCTGAACACCACCCAATGAAAGCGAACCTAACCGACCTCTTTCGCCATCGCGGCATGCTCCTCTGGGCGTGCCTCGCCTTCACTATGAAATCGCACGCCGCTTCCGAAAAAACTCTCTTCGACTTCCCCGCCGCGACCAACGATTCCGCCTGGCAAGTCGTGAACGACGGGGTGATGGGCGGCGTGTCTACCAGCCAGTTTCAACGGCTCACGAACGGCGGGGCTCTTTTCAGTGGCGTGGTTTCGTTGAAGAACAATGGCGGCTTCGCTTCCGTCCGCTCCGCGTGCGTGGGCGAAAATCTCAGCGGTCTTGAGGCGTTCGTGATCCGGGTGCGCGGGGATGGCCGCCGCTACAAATTCACCGCTCGGACCGAGGCGGGTGTCGACACGCCCATTTATCAATCCGCCTTCACAACCAAGCCGGGCGAGTGGGAGGACCACCGGCTGGCGTTCAAAGATTTCGTGCCGACCTATCGCGGACGCATGCTGACTGACGTGCCGCCGTTGAATCCGGCGAAGCTAGCGTCAGTGGGTTTCCTCATTGCCGACAAGCAGGACGGGACATTCCGATTGGAACTGGCCTGGATCAAAGCCGTATCTGCGCAGCCGTGAAACATTTTGCAACATGAGCGCGGCCACCTCTATTGTTTGGTTTCGACTGGATTTGCGTCTGGCGGACAACCCGGCGCTGCAAGCCGCCATTCAGCGTGGGGCGGTGGTGCCGGTGTTCGTTTACGCGCCGGAAGAGGAAACCCCGTGGTCGCCCGGGGGCGCCTCGCTCTGGTGGCTGCATCAATCACTCACCTCGCTCGCCGTTTCGCTGGCCAAACTTGGCTCGCGACTGGTCATCCGACGCGGCTCGACATTGGGAACCCTCACTGCGCTAGTCAAGGAGACCGGTGCGACAGCGGTATTCTGGAATCGCCGCTATGAGCCGGCGATCACGGCGCGTGACACACAGGTCAAGGCCGCGTTGCGCGCGGCTGGCTTGGAGGCGGAAAGTTTCAACGGCGCGCTGCTGCATGAGCCGTGGACCATTCAGAATCAGAGCGGCAAGCCGTTCCAAGTCTTCACGGCCTTTTGGAAACATTGCCTGAGGAAACCTGATCCCGCCGAGCCATTGCCACGCCCGCGGAAAATGATTGCGCCGGAAGACTGGCCCCAATCTCTCACGCTGGCCGCCCTGGGACTGGAGCCGAAAATAAACTGGGCGGAAGGCATGCGCGCGGCATGGCAGCCGGGTGAAGCGGGCGCGGAGGCGCAGCTAAATAAGTTTCTCGCCGCCGCATTGGCGAGTTACGCCAATGACCGTAACCGTCCCGACCTCCTTGGCACTTCACGACTCTCGCCGCACCTGCACTTCGGGGAAATCAGTCCGCGTCAGATCTGGCGCGCGGTGCGGCGACAAGCTGAGGCGAACGGCCTTTCCACCTGGCGCACGTCGCAGTACCTCACCGAGGTCGGCTGGCGCGAGTTTGCGCATCATCTGCTGCATCACTTTCCCCATACGCCCAGCGAACCTTTGCGCGCCGACTTCAAAAAATTTCCCTGGCGCAAAGACGCGGAGTTTCTTGCCGTATGGCAGAAAGGCAAGACCGGCTATCCCATTGTGGATGCCGGGATGAGGGAGCTGTGGACAACGGGCTGGATGCACAACCGTGTGCGCATGATCGTGGCGTCGTTTCTCGTGAAAGATCTGCTGCTGTCGTGGACCGACGGCGCGGCGTGGTTCTGGGACACGCTCGTGGACGCCGACCTCGCGCAGAACACGCTGGGCTGGCAATGGACGGCAGGATGTGGTGCAGATGCCGCGCCTTACTTCCGGGTGTTCAATCCCATCAGCCAGGGCGAAAAGTTTGATCCGCGCGGCGACTATGTGCGGCGATGGTGTCCTGAGCTGTCGAAGTTGCCTGACCAGTGGCTGCATCAACCGTGGCAGGCTCCGCCGGAAATTCTTGCTCGCGCCGGCGTGAGGCTGGGGCGGGACTATCCGGAACCCGTCGTCAGCCACGCCATCGCCCGCGAAGTCGCGCTGGCGGCGTTTGCCAAAATCAAAAACAAAACGTGACCTCATCGGGAGGTGTAGCGTCGAGGCACTGCCTCGAAAGCTGCGGCCACAGGCCGGACGTTACACATCGCGGGCTCCACGATTTTCCTTCCGCCTTCCCGGACGATCTGGGATTAGTTTTGATCGCCGGATTGAGCCGGGAACAATTTCATGACCAACACACTCGCAACTCGAATCGCGGCGGCCTTGGGCTTTCTGGGGGTTGCGCTCGGCGCTTTCGGCGCGCACGGCCTGAAACCGGTGCTGGAACAATATCAAACGGTCGAAACATGGAAGACCGCCGCCTTCTACCATTTGCTCCATGCCGTGATGCTGTTTGTCCTGGCGGTCCGCAAGCCCTTGCCCCGCGGACCGTGGCTGAGTTTTCTGTTAGGGACTTTGATTTTCTCCGGCTCCCTCTACGTGCTGGCGGTCACGAACCTGAAATGGCTCGGGGCGCTCGCCCCCTTGGGCGGCCTCAGCTTGATGGCCGGCTGGGTGTGGCTGGTGGTTTCCGCGCGACGCTTGAATGCCTGAGCCGGCGGGTGGACCGTGACGTGAAAGCGTGACATTCCGGGAATTTCTGTCTGAATGCTCCCATGCGGATTATAAATCTGAACCCCGACACCGACATTGGCGCCAGCTCCTGGCTTGTGGAGATGGACGGCCACCGGCTTTTGCTCGACGCCGGCACGCACCCGAAACTCGAAGGCAAAGCCAGTCTGCCGCTCTACAAAACGGCCAAAACGAACGACGTGGATGCCATTGCGATTTCGCACTGCCACCATGACCATGTCGGCTCGCTGCCGATGGCGCTGCGGCAGTTTCCCAACGCGCATGTGCTCATGCCGGAGTTGAGCTACTACATCATCGAACGCGTCCTGCACAATTCCGTCAACGTCATGACCCGCCAGCGCGAGGAGCTGGGCATCAAGGAATACCCGCTCTACACCCACGACGAGGTGGACGACATCGCGCCGCTCTTTCAAGGGTTCAAGTACAACCGCGAGATCGAATGGGCCTCGTTCAAGAAGACCCGCGCCGGCTTCCCGTCGCCCACGCTGGAGTTTTTCGACGCCGGCCACACCCTCGGCTCCGCCGGGGTGCTCGTGCGCGGCAAGCAGGAGAACGTCTTTTACACCGGCGACGTCTGCTTTCAGGACCAGACGATTTTGAAAGGCGCGCGGTTTGAAAATGTCCGGGCCGACGTGCTCATCATGGAAACCACGCGCGGCAACCGCGCCACGCCGCCCGGCCACACGCGCCAGACCGAAATCGCGCGCCTCAGCCTGGCCATCCAGGCGGCCCAGGCCCGCAAGGGTTCCGTGCTGATTCCCGCCTTCGCCCTGGGCCGCACGCAGGAAATTCTGGCGATGCTGGCCCTGATGATGAAGGACGGGAAATTGAAGAAGCAGCCGATTTACATCGGCGGCTTGGGCCGGGTGTTCACGGAGATTTACGACCTCGAATCGCACCGCGCCCATCGCCAGTTGCCGAATTTGCAACTGCACGAGGCGCTGAACCTGGTCGTCCTCGAAAAAGGCCAGGCGGAATCTATGAAGCTCACGGGCGGGAAGATTTTCGTCATCACCGCCGGCATGATGAGCGAGAAGACCGCCGCGCACGATCTGGCACTGCGGATGATGGGCGACAAAAAGCACGCGATTTTCTTTGTCGGTTACGCCGAAGCCAGCACGCCTGGCGGACGCCTGCGGTCGGCCAAGGACGGCGAGACGTTTGTCTTCAGTCCCAGCGGCGGACGCGTGACGCGCAACTGCGAGGTTCAGGAGTTTGACCTGACCGCGCACGCCAACCGGGAAGACCTGCTCGATTTCGTGGGCCGGGTGGAGCCGCGAACGGTGCTGCTCGGCCACGGCGACGAGGACGCGCGCCAATGGTTCGAGGACCAGATCCGCGCCCGCCATCCGAAGATCAAAGTCATCCAGCCCGGGCCGGGTAAAGTGGTGGACACCTAAAGTCGGAAGGCGAGCGCCATGCCGCGAAAAAGTTTTTGAATGCAACCTTCCCGCAGCAGCTGAACCAGGCTTCTGGCGGTGAAAACGCTTTGCCCGCATGCGCCAGAGCCACCCTCCAGTGCCCGCAACCGGGATGCTCCGGGTCTTGATTCTTTCAATCGTCCTTAACTTCGCGCTGGCTTGCGCCGCCATAAAGCTGCTCTCAAAATCCGCCGCACCGCCCGCCCCCGGGGCGAGCCGCGTCGTGGTCCTCCTCGAAACGCAGTCGGTTGCCGTCAGCAATCCGCCGGCTTCGCTGGCCTGGGTCACCAACCAGTTTCACTGGCGGCAGGTCGAATCCACCAATTACGAAGATTATGTTTCCAACCTGCGCGCGATTGGCTGCCCGGAAAAGACGTTGCGCGACATCGTGGTGGCCGAGGTAAGCCGCCACTATGCAGCGCGGCAGCGCGACGTGAGGATCGAACGGCCATTCTGGATGGGTGGCAGGAAGCTAAAGGCGGCCGAGCGCGCCGAGGCGGCCCAACTGAAAGCGCTGGAAAAGGAGCAGGCGGCCTTTCTCCAGCGCCTGCTCGGCAGCGGGTGGCACGGCTGGCAAGGCACGATGCGGATGGATCGCTTTGATGAACAGGCGCTCGCCCGCTTTTTGATGGGTCCGATGGAGGACGAAACGTTATGGCGGACGTTGCAAATCGGCGAAAAGTACGAGGGTCTCAAGAAGGCCTTGGACCGGCGAACCGGCGACATCTTCACGGATGCGGATGAAACCGAAGCGCGGGAGCTGTCCGCTGGCATGAGGCGCGAAATGCAAACGGTGCTGACTCCGGCCCAGTGGGAGGAAATGGTTGCCCGAATCTGCGCCATGGATTTTCTCAAGGGTGATGTGCTCGAGTTGCTGGCTGTGACTCCCGCCGAAGCGCGACGAATCGCGCTGGCCCGGTCCGGCAACGGCACGACGTTTGATTTTTTCGGCAATAAGAGGGAGGAAACCCCGGACGAACAGGAATTGCGCGAGCGGCAATTCACCAACTCCGTGGCGCAGTTGCTGGGAGAAGAGCGCTTCGGCGAGTTTCAGCGTGCGCAAGATTACAAATACCGTGAGCTATTCGAGCTTGCCCAGGCGAACACCCTGCCCAAGGAAACGGCGGTCCAAGTTTATGATATTCGACGGCTCGCTGCGGAGGAGGTCGGGCAGATCCGCGCCGACGCCTCGCTGGACGAAGCCGCCCGCCGGCAGAAGTTCGATCAGATGCAGGGCGCGCTTCAGCGGGCCGTGTCAGGCGCCCTGGGCACGACGGCCTATCAGGAATATTTGAAGCGCGATGGCGCGTGGACCACCAACGTGACAAAACTATGAACCGCCAATCGTGGCTGGCCATTTCACTTTGCCTGAACGCGCTGCTGATCGGCGTGGTGGTGTGGGCGGCAAAGTCGCGCCGCCCGGACGCTGCCGGATCGGGTGTTTCGCAGATGATCACGCAGCGCGTCGTGCGCGTTGAAATCCGGACGAACGAAGCCGCGCCGGTGGTGGTGGAAGTCAACGCGCCGTTCCACTGGCGTCAGGTGGAGTCCGCCGACTATCGCGACTACATCGAGAACCTGCGCGCGATTGGCTGCCCGGAACTCACGATCTACGACATTGTGGCCGCCGACGTTGGCGAGCTGTTCAACGGCAAGATCAAGGAACTCGTGGACAGCGTGACGGGACGGTTTTGGGATTTCATGGTGAAGCCGCACGACATGGAGCAACTGATTGATGAGAAACAAAAGGAATTGCGGGCACTGGACGAACAGCGGGATGAAATGATGGCGGCGCTTTTCGGAGAAAAAAGTCCGGCGGACAAATTGCAGGAAGCAGAAAGGCTGGCGGACAAGCGTGCCCACAATCAACGCGCACTCGATTTCCTGTCCGAGGAGAAATTTGGGAAAACCATGGCGATACAGAATCAATACGAGGTGGCCCGCGATGCGTTGGATCAGTCCCGCTGGTCAAAGGAGCGTCAGGATAAATTCAAGGAGTTGGACGCGCAGCGGCTGCGGGACATCCAGGCCGCCCTCACGCCGCAGGAATACGAGGAATACCGGCTGCGCACGGGCGATTCGGCGCACGTCCGCAACCAGTTGGAGAATTTCGATGGCACCGAAGCGGAGTTTCGCGCCGTCGCTCTGGCAAAAATGAACTCCAGCAGCAACGAGCAGATCCAACAACTGCTCGGTCCCGAACAGTTCGCCGCCTACCAGCGTGCGAACGACAACGATTATCAGCAAACCCTACGGATCACCGAACGCTTTGATGTGCCCGGGGAAACCGCGCTGCAAATCTACCAGATGCAGAAGGAGTCCCAGGCGCAGGCAAAGAAAATCCGCGACGACAAATCCCGCGCGGACGAGGAGCGGCAGGCGATTCTGCGGGCGATGCAGGCCGAGGCGGAGAAATCCATCGCCACCTCGCTCGGGCCAGCCGAGTTCAAGGCGTATAAAAAATACAACGGAACCTGGCTGAAGCGGCTGGCACCGGATGATCAATAATCACGCGCTCCGCCAAGCACACCCAAAAGCGGCGGTAAACGCGCCGCAGTCCAAACGCTGCGCGAGGTTCCAAGACTACTGGCAAGCGCGACAGCGTTTGGACTGCGGTGACTTCAGCACCGCTTTTCCACCGCGATGAAAATTCTCACGCCGTCCAAAGCGCCAGAGGGCTGGCGCAGTCCAGGACGCTTCGCGAGGTTCGGAGGTCGTAGAAAAGCGCGCCAGCGTCTTGGAGTGCGGCGGCCCTCCGCCGCTTTTCACAGTCTTAAATTGAAATTAAAACCCAAAATTATGAATACGCGATCCGCGAGGAGGGGAAAACGTTCCGATCTTATCCGCTAGTCCAATCCTCACCGCATCTTTTGCAGAGTACCAAAGTTCTTTGCTGCCGAGATTAGAGAAAGCAGTATGTGAAAACTTGATATGCTTACGCAAAATAGATTCAATCCTTTCGTTTTCCAGCTTCATGCTTTGCATTGCGGTTGTTATCTCTTCGACCGGTATTGCATGTGGAGTTAACCAAAATACCCGATGAACCATGAATGTTGCGTGCCTATCAACTATTCGGATTTTTGATCCTAAAAAAGCTATTGTCGCGATTGACTGGACGCTCCCAGAATTATAAATCGAAAGATCAATGGGATACCGTTTCAAAAAATTATACAGGCATATCCCGTCACTGGGACGACCACCGGACGATTGAAGAAGTAAATGAACGTGTTTTGTATTTTGGGCCACATTGATTAGGCCTGAAAATAATCGCTGAACTGACGATTCATTTAGTTGGCCATAAAATACTCCATACACTTGTGAAGGTTCCGGGAGTGGCATTTTCATACGTCTTTTCGCTTTCATCCAGACCACACCATAGCAAGAATTAAGCAGATTCAAGTTCAAATTGAGAAGTTTCCTGTGTGCAAGCTCGCTTGACAACAAAGCCAAGCTCCACAATCTTCATCTCCTCAAGCTATGAAAATCATAACCGCACTTCTGATGCTCTCAGTCTCGGCATCCGAAATGGCACAGACACAAGCCGCCCGCGTGGTTAACTACACAAATCGCTTTGCGACTTTCACTAATTTGCAGGGTAAGGCTTATGAGCATGTTGAACTGGTTAAAGCGGATGCATTCTCAGTCCTATACCGTACCGAGAGCGGTGCTGGACGAGTTTATTTCACAAATTTGGCTCCGACAGTTTTGGAAAAATTAGGATTGGACACTAATAGTGCTTCGACAGCTTCCAAACTTGATGAAGAATTAACACATCAAAAAGAAGTATCACAAGCCGAGGAACAGAAACATTCTCTTGATCCAACGAACTGGAAAACGGTCCATGTGCGGGAAATCACACGCCAGTAC
>JANPGB010000250.1:0-5243 GCA_031423695.1 Verrucomicrobiota bacterium | reverse complement strand
TTCAGCGTTTCGGCTACATCTGCCGCTTTACGGGAAAATTAACGAGCAGTCGTTTTTCAAATCGTCGCAGATTACGCATTTCGGAATGGTCGTTTAAAAAAATAAGGCGAATTTAGATTTTTACGATAAAGTGTTGGGTTTATTAAAGGTTAAAGAAGGCAAAGACTAAGAATCCGATTATAACAATCCGTCGTCGCGGGCGGTTTTCAGAAAGGACTCCAGTTGGCCGCGCGGCACGCGGGCAATGAAACCGATCCCGTCAATGCCGGGAAAGCGCTGGTTCACCGACACCATGTCCACGTAAGCTTTCCACTCCGCGCGTTCCACCGAGACGCTGGCCGCAAACAACCCGACTCCGCCGTGCAGCACATCCTCATAGACGGACATGCGTTCCGAGAGCGCTGTTTGAATGCGGCTGGCTTCCTCCTCGAACTGCTTGCGGGCCGTGAGTTCCTCATGTTTGCGGGCGATAAACCAGCCGCCGGTGCTGGCCGCCAATGCAATCGCCAGGACCGTCCAGGCGACCGGATAGACCACGAACGACGGCCGGTTCCTTAACGCGGGCTGGCCCCCGGGTGCGACCGGGGATGTTCTGTCCGCGGGTTGGGGGTTGTCCTCAGCCTTCATGGCGCAATCCCCTTTCTGGTTGGGAATGGCAAGCTGCGACCACGAATCGGCTGCGGTGATTTCGTTTCGCCATGATGCTGATGCTCCGCTAAAACTCCGGATCCGGCAACCGAAAATGTTTTAGGAGCGATGTTACGGCGCGTCCGCCGTGATTGCCGCGAGCACTTCGGCGGCGTGCTCGGCGGGTTTGACATCCGGCCAGATTTTTCTAATCCGGCCGTCCGGGCCGATAAGAAAGGTCACACGATAGGTTCCCATATATTTCCGGCCCATGAAACTTTTCTGCCCCCAGACTCCGTAAGCTTCGACAATCTTCTTGTCTTCGTCCGCCAGCAGCGTGAACGGCAGCTGGAATTTCTCCACGAACTTGTCGTGGGATTTCACCGGGTCGGTGCTGACGCCGAGCACGACCGCGCCTTTCTTTTTGAAATCGCCGAAGTGGTCGCGGAACGCGCACGCTTCCTTGGTGCAGCCCGGCGTGTCGTCGCGCGGATAAAAATAGAGGATGACGTGGCTGCCGAGGAAATCGGCGAGGGAACTCTTTCCGCCGCCGCTGGTGGCCGCCGTAAAGACCGGCGCGCGGTCGCCGACTTTGAGTTTCAAATCAATCGCTTTTGCCATGGGCGAAAATATGGGTTGGGCCGAGGTGTTTAACCAGCGAGAACTTCAATGCGTGAGCATGCCCCGCACGCCCCCTGCCCTTCACCGCCGCATCAACTGCTCGATCTCATCCGCCTCGATGGGAATGTCCGCCATCAAATCCACCTGCCCGGTTTCGGTGATGAGCACGTCGTTTTCGAGACGAATCCCAAAACCCTCCTCGGGAATGTAAATGGCCGGTTCCACCGTCATCACCCAGCCAGCCTGCATCGGTTGTTTTGCCGCCGTCACATCGTGCACGGCCAGGCCGAGCGAATGACCGACCCCGTGCATGAAATATTTTTTCAACGCCGGACTGTCGGGGTTTTGCTTTTTGATTTCGCGGGTTGAAATCAGACCCAGATCCACCAACTCCTTTTCAATGAACTGCTCGGCCTCCTTCTGCCAGTCCCTGGTGGTTTTGCCGGGGAGGAGACCTCGTGAAGACTGGCGCAGCACGCGCAATACGGCGTCATAAACCTTTTTTTGCCGGCGGCTGAAACGTCCGCCCACCGGAATCGTGCGCGTCATGTCCGCGTTGTAGTT
This sequence comes from Verrucomicrobiota bacterium, assembly GCA_031423695.1. Classification (GTDB taxonomy): domain Bacteria; phylum Verrucomicrobiota; class Verrucomicrobiia; order Limisphaerales; family CAIQOK01; genus CAIQOK01. The sequence continues at coordinate 3,431 of JANPGB010000250.1, read as the reverse complement.
GCGATAGGCCGCGCCCACATCCAGCAGCAGCAGTTCGCCCTTTTGGCAGACCGCGGAGTTGGTCATGTAATGCAGGCAGCAGGCGTTGCGACCGCTGGCGATGATCGGTTCGTATGCAAAGCCCGCGTCCTGGCGGATGAATTCATGCGCGAACTCGGCTTCGATTTCCTTTTCACGCACACCGGGCTTGGTGAACTTCAGCACGCGCCGGAAGCCTGCGCGGGTGATTTCACAAGCGTGCCGGAGGAGCGCAATCTCCGCCTCCGATTTGACCGCCCGCAGTTGATGCATCAGCGGCGCGAGCCGCCGGTAATCGTGCAACGGATACTGGCGCGTCGTCTCGACGATGAAGCGCGCATCCCGGCTCTCCACCTCGACGACCGCGCGACCGTGCTCGTTGCTGTTCAGATAAACGTGTTCGCCCGCGCACATGAGGCGATGAAACAGGCGCGGAAATTCCGACAGCCAAAAGATGCTTTGAATTCCGGTCAATTCACGAGCCTCCGGCTTGGTGAGTTTGTGGCCCTCCCACAATTCATTTTCATGCGACGGCTCGCGCAGAAATAGGATCTCGCGATGCTTCTCGTCCTCGGCGTCGGGATTGAGCACCAGGAGCGACTGCTCCTGTTCGACGCCCGTGAGGTAGAACAAATCTGAATTCGCGGACATGGCCCGAGTACCGTCCGCGTTGGTGGGCGGCACGTCGTTGGCGTTAAGCACCGCCAGCGAGCCGGGTGGCAGCAATTGTTTCAGGCGATTGCGGTTGGCGGTGAACAATTCAGCGTTGACCAGTTTCGAACTCATACCGTTGATTGAGCCGGAAATGCCAATCCAGTTGCAACTGATTTCTGCTTGGCCACCCTGTCCTGCCCGGTCTAATCTGCGGCCAACGATTTCCCAGTCCGCGAAACCAAACGACCAAACCAAGAACCAACCATGAAAAAAAACCTCGTGTTCAGCGCCACGCTCCTGCTGGCGGGCTCGCTCCTCGCAGCGGATTCCAGCCCCAAGGATGATCTCACCGTCGCCGCCAAGAAACTGGCGGAAGCCGGCAGTTACAGTTGGAAAGTGACCGCCGATTTCGGCCCCAACTCGCAATTCACTCCCGGCCCCACGGAGGGGAAAATGGAGAAGAATGGCTTCACCTGGCTCTCCTCAACTTTTAATGACACCACCAGCGTGGGCTTGTCCAAAGGCACCAACGTCGTCGTCAAAACGGACGACGGCTGGAAAACAGCCGCTGAAGCCGGCGATGGCGGCGGCGGATTCAATCCGAGCACTTTCATGGCGCGGCGGATGCAAAATCTCAAAGTGCCGGCCGCCGAAGTGGAAGACCTGGTTTCCAAAACCAAAGAAATCAAGAAGGACGGCGACACTTACACCGGCGACCTGACCGAAGAGGGCGCAAAGGCGCTGCTCTCGTTTGGGTTTGGGCGGCGCGGACAGCAGCCCGCCGCCGCCACTGACGCCAAAGGTTCGGTGAAGTTCTGGCTCAAGGACGGCGCGCTCGTGAAGTATGAATCCAAAGTCTCCGGCAAGCGGGAGTTCAACGGCGAAACCCGGGACATCGAACGCAACGCCACCACGGAAATCAAAGACGTCGGCACAACCAAGATCGAAGTGTCGGAAGAAGCGAAAAAGAAACTGCCCTGAACCAGTGACTGTCCAAACCACGTCCCCGCGCGTCGCGAAACAAAAGTTGATTTTGTTTCGGGGCGCTGCCTGCCTGCAGACCAACTCTACCCTCGTTGAATAAATGTGAAAACCACCTGCTCTGTTTATGTTCGCCTCAGCTTGTTACTGTGCGTTGCCCTTCTCCCGCCAGTTCAGGCGTTCACGCAGGAATCCTTCGGCAACATCGCCCCCGCGCCGGGCGTGAATCTGGCCGTCGTAGCCGTGCCGTCCAGTTCTTATGTCTCAGGCGACACGACGGTGTCGGCGGTCAATGACGGAAATGCTCCGCGCAATTCACGCGACAATCGCCGCGGCTCGTATGGCAACTGGCCCCACACCGGCATCGAGTGGGTGCAATATGAATGGACCCAGCCCGTCAGCACGGCGCAGATGGACGTGTATTGGTGGCTGGATGGTCAAGGCGTGGGCGCGCCCAAGTCGTGGCGGCTGCTTTACTGGGATGGCACAGCTTTCACGCCCGCGGCCAATGCCGCTGGACTTGGCGTTGAGGGAAATAAATTTAACCCGACGACGTTTGCCGAAGTGACGACGACCAAGCTGCGCTTGGAGATTGAGTCGGACGGCAAGCTTTCCACCGGTATTTTGGAATGGAAAGTTTACGACTCCGGAAAGTCGCCGGAGTTCCCGCCAAAGCTGGCGGCGGGTTTGGATCGCGACGTCATCGTCGGCGGGAAAACGTATTTGTCCGGCACAGTAAAGTGGCTCAAATCCGCCGACACCAACACACTGGTGACTTGGAGCAAGGCTTCCGGCCCTGGTGTGGTCACTTTTGAAAACCCCAGCGCGGCCACGACCAAGGCCACGTTTTCCAAGGCTGGCGACTACACGCTGAAACTCACCGCGGGCAAAGGCGAGCTGAGTTCGGCCTCGACGTTGCGCGTGAAGGCGAGCCTGCCGCCGCCGACCAACCGGCTCGACGTTGTTTATACCAAGCACTACCAGATAGACAGCCCGCTGTGGAACGCGCGCGCCAAGGCGCTGATCGCAAACTGGATTCCCCACTGCATTGATTTCATCAACCGCACCAACCTGACGCAGGGCCAGGGCGGCATTGATAATTTTATTGAGGCAGCAAAGACCTTGCACGGCGAACCCCATGGCAAACACATCGGTTACGTCTTCGCCAATGCCTGGGTTCACCAGACCGTGGAGTCGATCTGCCTCGCGCTGATGGTGGATCCGCAGGGAGACAAGGAGATGATCGCCGCGCAGGAACAAATGAAGGCGACGCTCGAAGATTGGATACCGAAAATCCTTGCGGCGCAGGAACCGGATGGTTACTTGCAGACCGCCTACACGCTGGCCGACCGCAACCGCTGGCCGCAGCGCTGGAATCCTCCGCAGCGCGGCAACCACGAAGGCTACGTCGCGGGATATTTCATCGAGTCGGCCATCAACCATTACACGCTCACGGAAGGCAAAGACAAACGCCTTTACAACGCCGCGAAAAAACTCGCCGACTGCTGGGTGGCGAATCTCGGCCCGGGCAGGAAGGCGTGGTTTGACGGGCATCAGGAAATGGAACAGGCGCTCGTGCGCTTCGGCCGGTTCGTGAACGACATGGAAGGTGCAGGCCATGGCGACAACTACATCCAGCTCGCCAAGTTCCTGCTCGAAAGTCGGCGCGGCGGCAATGCATACGACCAGAGCCACGTCCCCGTGCAGCAGCAGTACGAGGCGGTCGGCCACGCGGTGCGCGCGGTCTATAATTATTCCGGCATGGCGGACATCGCCAC
>JANPGB010000249.1:0-2287 GCA_031423695.1 Verrucomicrobiota bacterium | reverse complement strand
ACTACACGATAACGGTTCAATGTGTGGTGCAATCTTGAATCTAATCAGCTACTTTGAACCAAAATCACGGTTGAGCTTTGCCGCAGGCTTTTTGAAATCATGAACCTCGCAACTCCAAATACCAACGTTGTGGCTCGCCGGAACCGGGCCTTCACTCTGATCGAACTGCTCGTGGTCATTGCCATCATAGCGATCCTTGCCGCCATGTTGCTGCCATCCCTTGGTAAGGCGAAGGCCAAGGCCAAGCAAACCTCCTGCCTGAACAACCTGCGGCAGATTGGCATCGCCGCGACCATGTACACCCTTGATTACAAACGCTATCCCGGCTGCCTCTTTATTGGGTCGGGCTATTACATCTGGCCCAATCGGCTGTATTCGGAAATGGGCGGAAATCGCAACGCCTTCTGGTGTCCCGCTGCCAACCCCAACGGCAGTTGGGATCTGAAACTCAACAACAGCTTAGGCATAGGCAGGGCGGATCCTTACGCGGTCCGACCTGATTCACGCTTCTCCTATGGTTACAACGACTGGGGAGCTTATGGTGCCGGCGGCACTTGGGGTCTCGGTGGCGACGTGGACGGCGGAGCCAACGAAGTCAGAGATTCGCAGGTCAAGCGGCCGGCCGACATGATCATGCTTGCGGATAGCAAGATGGATGGAAATTTTGACGGAAATATTGACCCAACCAATCAAAACGAATGGCCCAGCAGCCGTCACGGTGGCCGGAGCGTGGTGATGTTCTGCGATGGCCACGCCGAAGCTCCCTGGCGCAAAGATGTGGTCAATCCCGCCAACGACGCCTGGCAGCGTCGCTGGAACAATGACGGTCATTCTGACGGACCCAATGCTTTTGCATCCGACCCGATACGTGCAAGCATTGTGGATACGCAGTAAAACATCCTACTTCAGACTTGCAGTCGGGCTGAGCATTAAGCCCCACCCTCCGAACAAAACTTCCGCCAACCCAATTGAGTCAAGGCCAACCTTTAGCGGTCGGCGGCACTGGACTCGATTGCTGCAGGGGTGAATTGCACCCGCCAATTTACTTCGCGGCCGCTGGGACTGGTCAGATTTACCCGCAGCCAGGGCCCCTCCTGTTTGAAGTTGACCGTGACGCCAGCAGCCTGGTCCTTTTTGGAAATAATCACACCAACACATTGCCACGACTTTGCTCCGACCGGCACCACGATCCGAAGTTCGTAAGGATCGTTTGCAACCAACTTGCTGGTGGCCGCCAGTGTTGCTTTAACGGCATCCCATTTTTCACCTTTCACATCCACCATGCCCTGGCATACATGGCGAGACGTGCTCAACAACTGCGGGTGCTCGGCAACTGGCTGAATGGCCAGGATGCGGCACGAACCAGCGGTGAGTTCGGCGCGCACTTCATCCTTGAATGGAGGGACGAATTTGTTTTCCCAAAAATCGAACGCCACATATTCCTTTGCCGGCGTAAGTCCGATTCGATGAGCCGTGCAGGAAACGGTCGCCGGTTCCTTGCCCCAATTATACAACGCGACCACATCCCGACGCCGGATCTCGCGGGTGTCAGCCAGATGCCAGATGCGCGCCGGTTGATTTTCAAAAACATCCATCGGGCGTGCAGCCAGATTGTGAGCGGGCATGCACCGGCGCAGAATGTCCAGACGCTCGGGCGAAAAGTCCGGCATCCAATCGCTGTTGTAAAAAAGATCGCCCGCGATGGTGGTGAATGAAGCGTTCAAGCGCGCCTGTTCGAGGGACGTCGCCGCGCGCACCGAAACGCAGTCCGGGTCATTCCACCAGACGCGGCCGTTAAGAAACCACAAACGCGAGGCGTGGGGCGCACCAATTTTTCCAGCCCCGGTGTCAGGCCCCACGCGCATGGCGTCCAGCAATCCAAAGGAACCGCCAAAGGAGCGCATGTTCTGCGAAACGCAGCAGCCGAGCAGAAAAATCCTCGGTCCCGCCGTCTTGCGAACCAGCTTCACGCCGTCACGCAGCGCTTCAATGTTCGTTTTGTCGGGATTAAAAAACTCCGCTTCGCCAATGCCGTCCTCCTTGTAACCGTCATTCACATAGATCTGGCGAGTGGCGCTGCCGGTCCAAAACCCATCCATCTTGAACAGCTGATAACCCCAGTCCTTCCCAATGCGCTGGACCACGTTGCGGGTGTAATCGCGCGCGCCGGGATGCGTCATGTCCAGACAAGTGCCGCCCCACGAGGTGTCGAATGGTTTACCGTCCGACCCTTTCACAAACCACTCCTGATGGTCCTTAAAGAACGGATCCTTCCACGTTCCAGCAA
>JANPGB010000248.1:0-2788 GCA_031423695.1 Verrucomicrobiota bacterium | reverse complement strand
CCCCAGGCCGAAGGTTTCCACCGTCCCATCCACCCCCTCCAGCTAGATGCGATCGCCGATCAGGAACGGCTAGTCCACAAAAACCGCCACCGCGCCGAACAAAATTGCCAGCGTGTCATGGTCAGCCAGGCCCACCGCCAGCCCGCCGATGGACAACGACGCGATGGCCGCCGTGATGTTGATGCCCAGGTTGTCCAGCGTCACCAGCGCGCCGACCACGATGACGAATACTTTCAGGCTTTTGCGGACAATGGGAAACAACTGCTGGTCGAATTCGCGATCCTCATCGGACCGGGGACGTTGCCGCCAGTAATTCATCAGCAGGTCAATGAACTTCAGCACCGCATAGAGCAGCGAAATCGCCACGATGACGGTGAAACATTTGTTCATCACCAACTGCACCTTGTCCGGCCATTGAAACACGTCCAGCCCGATGCGGAGGAAAATCACGAACGCCACCACCCGCACCGGGCCGTTGAGCAGTTCGAGCAGCAGATCATCGAACCGGGTCGCCGTTTTCTCGGCCCAGCGCTTCAGCCAGACCCGGGTCAGAAAATCGAGAAACTTGGAAACATAAAACGCCAGGAAGATGTAGATCAGCGAGAACAGGTACTTCCAAAGTTCGTTGCCCCACCAGACCTTTTTCAGAAAGGGAAAATTCACCGCGAGCTGCTCCACCCATTCGGGCGTTTCCAGTTTCTTGATCAGCGTGGCAATGGTGCCCGCCGGGTGATTGGTCAAACCGCCCGCTGTCACGACGGCGGCCGCGGCCGCCACGTCATTCGAGTTTTGCGCCGCCGAACGCCAGACCGACCAGACCAGCAGCACGCACAGCGAAACCATCAGACCGTAGTAAAGCCACTGAAACTTTCTTTGCATAACTGGGGAAATTAGAACCGAGAAAAGCCTGCGGGACAAGTCCCGGCGAAGCAAAAATGGCAGGAGACGACTTGAGGGGTCGCTAATCAAACTGCTGCGGTATTCAATCAGAGCCTCCTCACGTCGGCTCCTACGAATCAGCCACCCGCCACAATCTTCACAATCTCCAGCCGGTCGCCTGCCTGAAGTTGCCGCCGGGAAAACTCCGACGGCGCGACCGCCTCGCCGTTGTGCTCCACGACCACGCTGCGCGGCAATAAATTTTGCGCGACGAGAAATTCCTCCAGCGTGCAGGGCGTCCGGGCTTCGATCTGATTTCCGTTGGCGAGGACAAACGAATTCATGGCTTCACAAAATTATTTGAAACACTGTTGAAAACAATATCGTCCATGTCGCTGAATTTTCGATTTGGCCCAGCAGAAGAAATAATAAAATCTGTCGGACCTGCGAGTTTGATTTGGAAAGGCATTTGCCAAATATCAATTAGTTCACCCAAAGCGTTGGTGCGAGAGGTAAATGAGATTCCACTGTATTTACTGTTGATAAGAAATGGATTCAAAATGAATTTATTCGGGATATTTGTTAACCCGCCGACTTCAGAAGCTTTTTCCTCTAGCAATTCGCCCATCGAACTTTCTTCGACACGAGTCTCTAAAATTTTGGCCTTAGTTTTTTCCTTTACCGTCGGAACTCCCAAGCTAATCCACCAACCACATGCGACAAGAATCATCAATACGCCAAAAGAGAAGGCTGGTCTGATTCGAGTTTGAGATTTGTTCATTCAAAGTTGTCAAGTTGTCAACGCCGCGTCCCAATCCTTCCACACCGGCTCATAACCCAGCCGCCGGATCAGCTCCGCCACTTCTCCAGCCGAGCGTTCATCGGCGATGTTGAACTGCCCGGTCGCGTTCGTGGCGTGGTTTTCCTGCGGCGCCCATTCGCTCGCGCCGGAGGCCAGTTCCACAATTCGCCCACGCTCGGTGTGATGAATCTTCTCCTTCCCCGCCCCCGTATAACCGCCCGGTTCCGTATGGCTGCCCGCGCTCATCATCGTGATGCCCAGCGGCAGCAGGCCGTCGCGCAGCTTTGGCTGCTCGCGTGTTGAAAGCACGATGCCCACGTCGGGAAACATCACGCGGAACGCGCAGATGAGCTGCGCCAGCTCGCGGTCCGTCATGTGGGTCAACGGCTGAAACTCGCCCGCGCACGGGCGGATGCGCGGCAGCGAAATCGTGACCTGCGCCTTCCAGCAGTTGCGCAGCAGATAATCCGCATGCGCCGCCACGCAGAGCGCCTCGTAGCGCCAGTCGGCCAGTCCGTAAAGCGCAGCAATGCCAAGCCGACGAAACCCCGCCGCGTATGCGCGTTCCGGGGTTTCCAGCCGCCAGTCGAAATTTTTCTTTGGCCCCGCCGTGTGGAGGTCGTCATAAACCCCGCGGTCGTAAGTTTCCTGATACACCACCAACCCGTCTGCGCCCGCCATCACGAGCGGACGGTATTCCTCGATTTCCATCGGCCCGACCTCCAGCGAAATACTTGGCCAGTCCGCGTGCAACGCCGCCACGCAATCCCGCATGTAGCCGTTGGAAACAAACTTCGGATGCTCGCCCGCGACCAGCAGCAGGTTGCGGAAACCTTCTGCCGCCAAAGCGCCCGCCTCGCGCCGGACCTCGTCCACGGACAGCGTCACGCGCAGGATGGCGTTGTCACGCGAGAAGCCGCAGTACTTGCAGTTGTTAATGCACTCGTTGGAAAGATACAGCGGCGCGAACAGCCGGATGGTCTTGCCAAAGCGTTGCTGCGTCAAAGCCTGCGAACGCCGGGCCAGCGTTTCCAGTTGTTCGCCCGCCGCCGGTGAAATCAGGGCGGCGAAATCTCCCAGCGAAAGCTTTTCCTTCACGAGCGATTC
>JANPGB010000247.1:0-1598 GCA_031423695.1 Verrucomicrobiota bacterium | reverse complement strand
GTGAAGCCCGATGAAAAGATTGCGGCGGATCGGGGACAGGTGGCGTTGCGTTACGGCCCGCTGGTTTACAACGTCGAACAAGCCGACCAGACCGACCTCGGTAAATCCCTGGGAGCCGCGCCGCTGCTGACCGAATGGCGCAGCGACCTGCTGAGCGGGGTGATGACCATCAAGGGGCAATGGCAGGACGGCAGCCCGCTGCTGGCGATTCCAAACTATGCCCGGAACAACCGCCTCGCCGACGCTAATGCGAGCGGGACGACGGGAGGTTCAGTTATTGATTACTCCGGTGGTGCAACCGAAGGTGCCTCCACCAACGCCGCCGCTCAAACCCGGCTGGCGCGCAGCAACGCGGGCGGCAAATCCACGGTCTGGATCAAAAATTAGCCCGGGATTTTATTGCTGGCTAAAAATCTCTGTGGCAGCAATTGTCCCCGATGAAACGACTCGGCAAGAATCTTGGCGGTTATTTCGGCGAGACCTTGGATATCCGCGCCCTGCTCCGCGACGTCAAAGCCGCCGCGCAGGCACACGGTTGGACTTCCGAACTGTTCTATAAAATCGGCGACTTGGAATTATTCGCACTGCATCGCCTCCCACTCTCGACTGTCAACTCCCAGGCCCCAGCGCGCATCTACATCTCCACCGGCATCCATGGCGACGAACCGGCCGGGCCGCTGGCGGCGTTGCGATTAATGACTGAAAATAGCTGGCCGGCTTCCGCCGAGCTGTGGCTGCTGCCCTGCCTCAACCCAACCGGCTTTGTTTTGAATTCCAGGGAAAATGAAGGGCGGAAAGATTTGAATCGCGATTACCGCCACCGGGAAACCTGTGAGATTGATGCGCACGTCCGCTGGTTGCAGCGACAGCCGGATTTCACCACCACGTTCTGCCTGCACGAAGATTGGGAGTCGCATGGCTTCTATCTCTATGAATTAAATCCCGACCGGCGTCAGTCACTGGCGGGAAAAATGATCGAAGCCGTGAGGCACGTTTGCCCGATCGATCTGTCACCGGTCATCGAAGGCCGCGAAGCCAAAGGCGGCGTCATCAATCCCAGTATTGATCCCGCCGACCGACCATTGTGGCCTGAAACGTTCTGGCTGTTACAAAATAAGACCCGCCAAAGTTACACGCTCGAAGCGCCTTCGGATTTTCCGCTGGCCACCCGGGTCAATGCGCTCCTCGCGGCGGTGCAAGCGGCGCTGGGTGCCTTGCGCTAGCGCGACTTCGCGTCACGTCGCTGAAGCCACTGCCGTCCCAGTTCGACCAAGGTCTTGGTTTTCAGAATCCGCTCGGCCATGGGAAAGACGATGCGCTCCTCCTTGTCAAAGTGCTTGCGGCAGGCGGCCATGGCACCCAGCAAAATCTTTTTGGCCGCTTTCACGGTTTTGGCTTTGTGAACTTTGGCCAACGTCGCTTCGATCTGCTCGTGCTCGTAATGAAACGTTTCCTTCTGCCCCAACTGGTCAAAGCAATGCTCCAACGGCTCGATGAACAAATCGTCCTCGGTCTGGGAGTGCGGCGCATGCACCTTTTCCACGACCGCAGCCAGTGCTTTCACCTCCGCCAGCGTCCGGAGCCGTGGCGCCACGGCC
>JANPGB010000246.1:0-11957 GCA_031423695.1 Verrucomicrobiota bacterium | reverse complement strand
AGGCAGACGAAATGCACCATGCCGAGATCGAACGAATAATAGTGTTCCGTCGTGCTCGGCACGCCGCCGGCTTCGCCCGCGATGGGCAGCGTGAAGATGCTGAAATATGGATAGGTGTCCACGTAGGCGGTGCTTTGCGCGGTCTCGTGGTTGCCCAGGGTGGACCACGTCACGGAATTGCGGAGCTGGTTGGTGTACATGTTGAACAAGGCGTTCTGGTATTCCGCGTCGTAGCCATAATTGTAGGCGTTGTCGCCGAGCTGGAGCCAGGCGTGCAGCGTGTTCGTGCCGTTGAAGGTTTGAAACGCGTTGCGCACCGCGATTTGATTCGCATTGGAGGTGCCGGCGTCGCCGATGATCCACACGCGGATCGGCTTGGGCGTGCCGGGCAGCGGATGCGTGAGGAAAAAATGATTGGTGCTTGGCCCGGCCAGCGTGGTGTTCGTCGCGCCGATGAAATAATAATAACGGGTGTCCGCCGACAAATTCGTGAGCGTGACGATGTGCTCCGTGACCAGCAGGGCGTCGCTGTTGGTCAGGTCCAGGCCGGCGTAGTTCGTGCCGAAAACCACGCGGCTCGTCTCGGCGGCGCCGGTGCGCCAGCGCACGACGATGCTGCCGGGCGTGCTGTTTTGCAGATACGGTCCGCGCGTCAGCGCGGCGTGCGCGGGCGGGGCCAGGCTCAACCAGCCGAGCGTCGTTGCGGCGAGAAAAACTATCCGGGTCAGTTTATTTTTCATTGGAGGTCTTTGGATCTTCTGAGGGTCGCAAGCCGGCGCGCAACCGCGCTTCCAGCTCCTGCGTCTGCGGCAGTGCGCGGCGGGCGGGAGAAATGGTTTCAATCCCCGCCAGGCCGGCCAGAAAATCCGTTTCCGCTTCGGCCCGCCGGCCGGCTTGCAGCAAAACTTCCCCGCGCAACGCGAGGAAATTTTCCGGAGTGAAAAATTTTCGCACCCGCTCCACGCGCGCCAGCGCGGCGGCGAAGTCGCCAAGCGCCCGTTCGTATTCAAGCGCGGGCAGGGCGAGCGACGGCGTTTCGCCCAGTCGCATCAAACCCTCATCCAGACCGCACACGGCGTTGGTAAGTTGGCCGAGCGCGGCCTGGGCGCGGGCACGTTCCAGATACAAGTCGGGCAGGGGACGCGGCCCGTTCTTCGGCGCCAGCACACGGTTGAAGTCGGTCACCGCGTCAGCGAGCAGCCCGAGTTGCAAGCGGCTGCGGGCGCGGATGACCAGCGCGTCGGGGCTGGCTGCGTCCAGCCGCAAGCAGGCCGTTGCGGAATCGGCGGCGGCGGCGGCTTGTCCGGCGTCAAACTGGATGCGCGCTCTCTGCAAAATCGCGGCGGGCCAGTCGGGTTGGAGCCGCAGTGCCTCGGCCGCGTCGGCGGTTGCGCCAGGGTAGTCGCCGTGTTGCCGGCACAGATCCGCGCGTTGCAGCCTGAGTTCGGGGCTGGCGGTGTTCGTCCGGATTTGTTGGGTCAGCGCGAGGATGCGTTCGTGCAAGTCGCCGTGAGCGAGTGTCTGGGGCGGGAAGGCGAGCAGGCCGCTGATTGACAGAATCAAGGCCGCGACACGACTTCCGGCCAAATCAATTTTTGGCAACATGGGCAGGCCCATAGGATAGCCGCAACCCGACATTCTGCCATGCGTTTTTTCGGTAGCGAGGGTGGAAGCGCGTGGACGGGGCGAAGGGTTTACAACTTCAGGCCGGCCTGCAGCCGGGCCAGCGCCTTGGCGCGGTGGCTTAACTGATTTTTTACCGCGTCGCCCAGTTCGGCGAAGGTCTGCGCGAATCCCGCCGGCACAAACAGCGGGTCGTAGCCGAAGCCATTCCCACCACGCGGAGAAAAGCCGATTTGTCCTTCACAGGTGCCGTCGAACAATTGCGGATTGGGTACTGCAGTTTGCTGCCGGATCTCCAGCAAGGCGATGACGCAGCGGAAACGCGCGGTGCGTTTTTCCAGCGGAACATCTTTGAGCAGCCGCAGCAGCTTGGAATTGTTGTCGACGTCGGGGGAATTGGCGGACGCGCCATCCGCGTTCCGATCCAATGCCGCGAAGCGCGCGGAATGAACGCCGGGTTGGCCCGCCAGCGCGTCCACTTCGAGGCCGGAATCGTCGGCCAGGATAAAGGCTCGTGAACCGGGAATCATGAACCGGGAATCCGACGCAAGCCCTTTGGCCAGTTCCACGGCTTTCTTCGTGGCGCTGCCCGCGAAGGTGGCGGCGTTTTCGATTACTTCCGGGGTTGCAGGGAAATCCTTGAGCGTCAGGCAGCGGAACTGTGCTCCCAGCAAGGCGCGGATTTCCTCGACCTTGTGGCTGTTGCGGGTGGCGATGAGAACGGTGGTCAAGCGGCGTTATCGGAGATTGGCGGGTGTCGCGGGGTTGTCCAGCCCGGTGCCGGTGACATTCTGCCGGGTGAGGAGCGGACCCTCAAAGCCGGTGACGAGGATGCCGGAAAGCCGGGCGTTGAAGATGTTGGCGAGCGCGATGCCTTTGCGGCAGGTGCCGCTGATGTTCTGAAACGTGATGCCGTCCGCCGGCTTCTCCGGCGGGATGTTGGCCGCCGCGATGAGCTGGCCGACCTGGTTCACCTGAATGTTTTTGAACGTGATGTTTTTGAGCCCCGCCCATTTTTCAATGTCGCCCGGCACCGGATCACTGGCTTGAATGCCCTTGTTCAGCAGATTAACCGCAACGAACGTCGGCGATTTGTTCACGATCAAATTCTCGCCGGTCACGTCTTCGATCACTCCGCCCCGGCCGTCACGGCTTTTGAAGAAGATGCCGTTTTGATGGCCGGTGAGCGTGCAGTTTTCCAGCCGCACGCGGCGGATGCCGGCCGACATTTCCGAGCCGATGCCCACGGCGGCGAACTGGCTGCTGGTCAAAATGCAGTTCCGGATGACGACATCTTGCGTGGGCCGCGCGAGATTTGCCGCCGCCTGGCCGCGACCGGACTTGAGCGAGATGGCGTCGTCGCCGGCGTTGATATCGCAATGTTCAATCAACACGTCCGAGCAGGAGTCCACATCCATGCCGTCGCCGTTGACGCCGGCGGAACGGATCGTGAGGTCGCGGGCGGTGAGGTTCTGGCAGAAAAGCAAGTGGATGGACCAGAGCCCTTGATAATGAGTGGAGAAATTTTCCAGCAGGACATGCTTGGCCTCGGTAATTTCGATCAGCGCCGGGCCGCGGGGATTGCGGAGGTGGCTCAACTCGGCCGGCGGTCCGGTGATGGTTCCCGCGCCGGTGATTGTCAGGTGATCGCTGTTCTCGGCGGAGAGGAGGGCGCGATGGCCCTGCGCGAACTCACCTTCCCAGCGAATGCGCGCGAGCGGGTAGTCGGCAATGTCCGGGCTGCCGGTCAGATTCGCGCGGAGTTCCAGGCGCAGGGTGGTGTTGGCTCCCAGCATAAGGCTGCCCGTGAGATAAACCCCGGCGGGCACGAGCACCGTGCCGCCGCCGTTGGTGGCGCAGGTGTCGAGGGCTTTTTGAATTGCGGCGGTGTCCTTGGTGAGCCCGTCCCCTTTGGCGCCAAACTCGCGGACGTTGAGTTCACTTCGGGGGCCGGGTGAAGCCGTGGAGGTGCTTGTGTCGGCCGCCAGCAAAACGGCAGCGCACAGGGCCAGGGCCGGGCTGAGAAATCTTTTCCACGTCATGTCAATCAGCCTCGAAGGATGCTTTCGGGCGATTGATTGTCAACCTTCTTTGCGGGCGCGTCCGGACCCCGGACCGGCATCGCCGTTAAAGTGCTTGCCAAAGTTTTGTGCGCGGCGTAAACCATCCCCGCTCTTTGAAACCGGCGGACACGTGCCCGCCTTTGAATACAGTCAAATGTCAGGGAACTCCGTGAGAATCGGAGACGGTTGCGCCACTGTAACGGGCTACAAACTCCCACAAGCCACTGGTCGTAAGATCGGGAAGGCGGGGGCGAGGTCAGGCTCGAAGTCAGGATACCGGTTTGAGTGTGCTCGTCGGGTTGTTCGTTGGAACAACCGCTTCTCCGCAAAGAGAAGGATGAGGCCAGCCTGCCGGACTGTTTTCGGCGGGATTCGCTGAATGCCTTTATTCTCCGTTTTGCCGGGGGTGAAGGCTTTTTTAATTTGAGTCTTCAACTCCGCGCTGGTCTCTCTGAAACCCAAATCCGTTCCGCTTTCACCGGCGGAACCCGTTACGAAAGAAAGATCAGCTCATGCAAAAAATCCGTTCCGCGCTGGCCCTCGCCAGCTGCGTCGTCTCCCTCACGCCTGCCGCCCGCGCGCAATACGCGGACGCGGTGGTTTCCTACGCGGCCGGTAGCGGCGCGGGTGCGTCCTACACCAACCCGAACTCCGCGCTGGGTGCGCCGACCACGTTCATCGGGTATCAAAATTCGGATCCGTTCAACGCGCCGTACGACAGCAGTCATCTGGTATCCGTTGGCGCGGGCGGGTCGCTGACGGTGCAGTTCACCACGCCCATCCAGAACAGCGGGGCGAATCCGTTCGGGCTGGACTTTACCATCTTCGGCAACGCCGGCTTTGTGGACACCGACTGGCCGAATGGTCTGGCTGACGGCTCGCTCTACGGTGCCAATGAAGGGGCGACGCACGTTTCCGTGAGCGCGGACGGCGTGAATTTCTACCTGCTCAATCCCGCGCTGGCCCCGACGGTGGATGGTTTGTTTCCGGCGGACAGCGGTGGAAACTTCCAACTCCCGGTCAACCCGGCGCTCTCGGGCGCGAACTTCGCCGGCCAGAACTTGAGCGGTATTCGCGCGCTTTACAACGGTTCCGACGGCGGCACGAGCTACGACATTTCCTGAGCGCAGAGCGCGTCGCTCGCCAGCATCAGCTTCGTCCGCGTGGACGTGCTGACCGGCAAATCGGAAATCGATGCCATCGTGACGGTGCCGGAGCCGGGCATGGTGTCGCTGGGATGGCTGGGCGCGGTCGCCCTTGGTTTCGCGCGTCGGAAAAAATAGTCATTTGAACCCGCCGGTCGTGGAGGTCTTCACGACCGGCGGCGTTTCACTGGCCCGGCCAATGAACGCAAACTCCATCGCCGCAAATCCAGTCAGCGAGTCAGCCTGCGTCGCCGGCCACTGCCCGCTGTGTGGCGGCGACAACGGCTGCCCGCTTTGCGCTGTGGCCGCCTACACAGGTTCGTGCTGGTGCATGACTGCGAACATCTCTGACGACCTGTTGGCACGCGTGCCGGCGGAGTTGCGGAATCGCGCGTGTCTCTGCGCCGTCTGCGTGGCGGGCTTTCCCCGCCATCCATCCGATGCGCGTCCACGCACTTCTTCTTTTTTCTCCCTCTCCGCCCCCGGGGGAGCAGAGAGCCGGGGTGGGGCGGCAAATTTTCCCCCCGCGCAAATCCCCTTGGCCCCACCCGCCCCCCGTTTGGGCGGGGAGCGGGAGCCGGAGGTGGTGTCAAACTGTGCGGCTTTGCCGGGTGAATTTTATTTCGAGGCGGGCCGCATGGTTTTCACCGCCGCCTATCATTTGCGGCGCGGCGATTGTTGCGGCAGCGGGTGCCGGCATTGTCCGTTTCCAAATTCAAAATGAATTTTTGCCGGAACATAAGCTGGCTGCTGCTCTGTGGCGTGCTGCAAGCCCACCTCCTCGCCGCGGCGACCTGGACGGAGACGTTCGCCGCTGACCCGTTCGCGAACGGGTGGAAAATCTTCGGCGACCCCGGTTTGTTTCAATGGAACGCCCCGAATCAAAATCTCGCCGTCACCTGGGATTCGGCGCGGGCGAACAGTTATTTTTATCAGCCGCTCGGAACCATCCTGACCAAGGCGGACGACTTTGGCTTTTCCTTCGAGCTGCAACTGGCCGACCTCACCAACGGCCTCAATCCGGGCAAGCCTTACACCTTCGAGCTGGCGGCGGGCTTCATCAACCGGGCCGTGGCCACGAGCGCCAATTATCAGCGCGGCCTCGTCACCACCAACAATGGCGCGCGCAACCTGTGCGAGTTCGATTATTTTCCCGACTCCGGTTTTGGCGCGACCATTTCGCCCACGATGATTTCCACCAACAGCCAATACAGCCAGTTCGCCACGGTGTTCGCGTATCCGCTGGAGCTGGACCCTGGCGCGTTGTTTGTGGTAACGCTGAACTACACCGCGAGCAATAAAACATTGCGCACCGTCATGACCCGCAACGGCGACGCCTTCGGCCCCATCCCCGACGTGGTGTTGGGCGCAGGCTTCAAGGATTTCCGTCTCGATCAGTTCGCGGTGTCGAGTTACTGCGACGCGGGCGCGGATGGTTCGCTGCTCGCGCATGGCGTGGTCGACAATCTGGTGGTGACGGTGCCGCCGCCCCCGGTGCAAAACCTGACCGGCAATTTCACCAATGGAATTTGGCAGGCGCAGTTTCTGAGCCGGAGCAACTGGCAGTACACGCTGGAACGAACGGCGACGTGGCAATCGTGGACAAATGTGTCGCCGACAATTTTCGGCAACTCGACCAACTTATTCCTGTCAGACCCAAATCCTCCGATGGGCCAGGCGTTCTATCGGGTGCGGGGGGAACGGCCATGAACGGGGCAAGTTCCAAGTTCCAAGTTCCAAGTTCCAAGCAGGCACCGGACTTAAAGTGGCCAGGTTCAAAGTTTGGAATTTGGAATTTGGAATTTGGAATCTCACGCCATCGCGCCTTCACGCTGGTCGAACTGCTCGTGGTCATCGCCGTCATCGGCATTCTTGCGGCGCTAATTTTGCCGGCGTTGAATCAGGGCAAGGCCTCCGCGCAACGCACCGTTTGCACTGGCAATCTGCGGCAGTTGGGAATTGCGACGCGGCTATATTGGGAGGACAACCGGGGCAATGGTTTCAAGCAATGGTCGAGCAACACCAACAACGGCCGGGTCTGGTGGTTCGGCTGGCTCGAAGGCGCGGCGGCGGCGGAAGGACAGCGGAAGTTCGATTTGTCCGCCGGGGTTTTGTTTCCGTATCTCCAGGGCAGCGACGTGCGACTGTGTCCCTCGCCGGTGTGGGCCTCGGCGCAGTTCAAGCCCAAGGCCACGAGCGTGGTCTTCAGTTACGGCTGCAACTCGTATCTGTTTGCCGCCAACAACCAACCGGCGGTGAACGTGAACCGGATCACGCGTCCGACGGAGACGGCGCTGTTTGCCGACACCGCGCAGATCAATAATTTTCAAACGGAAGACCTCGCCGAAAATCCGATGCTGGAAGAATGGTATCTGCTTTCCGTGGAGACGAACCAGCCCGCGGCCAGTTATTATCCCAACGGCCACTTCCGTCATTCAGGGAAAGCCAGTGTCGTGTTTGGTGACGGTCATGTGGGCCGGGAAAAAATGCTGCCGGGTTCCTTGGATCAACGGCTGCCAAACCAGCTCGTCGGCCAGTTGCGTCCGGAGATTTTGCAGCCGTAGCAGAATCCTGAACGCGTATTGCAACAGCCGACTAGCGCCGCCGACTCGTGAAGGGAGCTCTGACTCAGGGACATTGCGGCTGCATTCGGAACGGGGATCAATGCATCGGCCAAGGTCTGCCAAGCGGCTGGAACCGGCTGCAGCGAGTTGACTCTTGCGCGGTGGTGCTAACTTGCATACGTTTTCGCTACCAAACGGCAGTAAACTGTCACAACAAACCAAACTGAAAATTATGGCACACGAACTACCCGCACTTCCTTATCCCAAGGACGCACTCGAGCCCCATTTCGACGCGCTCACCATGGAAATCCACCACGACCGCCATCACAAGGCCTATGTGGACAATTTGAACAAGGCCATCGCCGGCAACATCGCCCTCGAAGCCAAGACGCTCGAACAGATCCTCAAGGATTTGAGCGTGGTGCCCGATGCGATCCGCGGCCCGGTGCGCAACAACGGCGGCGGGCACTGGAACCACTCCTTCTTCTGGCGCATCCTCGCACCGAAAGCCGGCGGCGCGCCGACCGGCAAACTCGCCGAGGACATCGCTGCCGCGTTCGGCAGTTTTGCGGATTTTCAGGCCAAGTTTGAAGCGGCCGGCCTCACCCGCTTCGGCAGCGGCTGGGCGTGGCTCATCAAGAACAACGGCAAGCTGGAGATCGCCTCGACCCCCAATCAGGACAATCCGCTCATGGGCAAGGCCGTCGCCGGATGCGAGGGCACGCCCATTCTCGGGGTGGACGTGTGGGAACACGCCTACTACCTGAAATACCAGAACAAGCGCGCCGATTACCTCAAGGCATTCTGGAACGTGGTCAACTGGACCGAGGTCGCCAAGAATTACTGAGCGAAAGATCTGCCTCCTGAATTCAACCGCACGCCGGCGCAAGCCGGCGTGCTTTTTTATTGGCCGGCAAGGTTGACCCTTCGCCGGTTCAAGCGGGCCGGGAATTCATCCGATAACAAGGCGGCTGGTTTGAAAATGACGCGGACCAGCCTGGCCCGGTTGCAAAACGGCGAAGACGGTGAAGGGTAGGGCGGGTGATCGGTGATTCGTCAGTGAACACAGGACGACGACGATGAAAATAATTCAACCCAACTGCCGGGTTCAGTTTGCCGCACAGGACATGGACTTCATCTGCTCCGTGCTGGGCCGCCGGTTCGGCGACACCGAAGTGCTGGTGAAGCTGCTGACGGACCAGGAATCGCGCGACACCATTCTTGACGACGAACAGATTTTCCATGCGCTGCTGGAGCGGGGCGGCTGCCTGCGCGTCTCCACGCACTTCTATTTCTACATCCTCGTGCGCCACGTCTTTCGCCGCGCTGGCATTGAGGATCGGACGGTGGCGGATTACGTCGCCGAAGTGCTGGCGGAATTCGCCCGCGCCGAGCAGTCGCGCTGCGTGGTTCCCGGCCAGCCGGCCCCGCTGGATTATTTTTTTGAAATGCTGGCCGCCCTGCAAACGGCGGATGACCGGACGGCTTTTCAAATCCGCGCGCATATCGGCAACTACACCCTCTTCCTGTCCGGGATTTTTCCCGAACGCATCCGGGAGCGGGCCGAGCGGCGCGGCTTTCCGGATCTGAAATACTACGAGGCGCTGGGGCGTTCGCACTACGGTACCGCGAGCGATCATCGGTTGGCGCAACGTTACGAACTGGCCGAAGTCTTCAGCACTCTCTCCGAACGCTTTGGCACGACACGGCTGGCGTTGAATGATATTTCCGACCGGCTGTTTTCAATGAGCGGTCCGGATTACTCTCTGGAAAAATTATTGAACGAGCAGCGTGACGGCGAAGTGTCAGGTCAGGCGTGATTCAACAAGCCGAGTTGTTCAATGGCCGCCCGCGTCTTTTCCGGCGTCTCCTGCAGAATCGTCTGCCAGCCGCGCTTTGCTCCCGCCTCGATGTTTTCCAGCCGGTCATCAATGTAAAGCAACTCGCTGCCGCGCCTCCCGGCCATGCGCTCCAAGGCTTCGTAAATTTTCGCGTGGGGTTTCATCGAACGGACTTCGTAGGAAAAAATGTAGCCGTCGAAATTGGCGAAGAACGGGAATTTTTCCCGGATGTCCTCCACGGCCAGATCGTTGGTGTTGGAAAAAATGTAGGTTGGAAAACCCTTCCGACGCAGCGCGGCATGGAGCGCGGTCATCGCCGGCATCTCGGTGAAGATGCCGCCAAAGAAACGGCCAAATTCCTCCAGCGTGCCCGCGAAGCCGGTGGTGGCGCTGACTTCCTGGTAAAACTCCTGCCGCGAAATCAAACCGGTTTCGTATCGGATCAGCAGGTCGGACTGGCTGAGATATTTTTGGATTTCATCAAACGGCAGTTTGCCGGCCGCACCGATGCGGCGCGCGGCAATGCTGTAATCGAAGTCCACCAGGACTTTGCCGAGATCGAAGACAATGGCGGAAGGTTTGATCATATCGGGAATAAAAATTCCAAAATCGAAGTTCCAAATTCCAACGAAGAAATCTGATTGGCGACGTGTTGTGGTTTGGAACTTGGAATTTGGAATTTGGAACTTCGCTTCACAGCATCTCCCTCCGCCCTTCCAGCGCGCGGCTCAGGGTGAGTTCGTCCGCGAACTCCAAGCCGGTGCCGGCGGGCAGGCCGTGCGCGATGCGCGAAATTTTCAGGCCGGGCCGGGCCAGCCGCTTGGCGAGGTAATAGCCGGTCGCATCACCCTCCACATCCGTGCCAAGAGCGATCACGATCTCCGTGATGGGTTCGTGGGTGAGCCGCCTTTCCAGTGCCGCGATGCGCAGGTCGTCTGGTTCCACGCCGTCGAGCGGGGAAATTTTTCCGCCGAGGACATGGAACTTGCCGCGATACGTGACAGGTTTCTCAATGCTCAGGATGTCCACGGCGCGTTCCACCACGCAGACCAGCGAAGCGTCGCGGCGCAGGTCGTCGCAGATGCTGCAGGGGGATTTTTCCGTGAGCGCGCCGCAGGTGGTGCAGAAATGAATTCGCTCGCGTGCCTGCACGATCACGTCCGCCAGCTGTTTTACCGCGCCGATCTCAGTTTGAACCAGATGCAAGGCGATTCGCTCGGCGGAACGCGGGCCGATGCCGGGCAACTTGCTCAACGCGGCGGTCAGGGCAGTGATGGGGGCGGGAATTGCCATGTTTCGTCCTCGCCCTCGTTCTCGTCCTCGTCCTCGAATTTCCGATTGCGAGAACGAGGATGAGGACGAGGACAAGGAAATAATTTAGCCAAACCCTGGCAGGCTCATGCCCGCGGTGACCTTGCCCATCTCGGCGTTGGAAATTTCCTTGGCCTGGCCGAGCGCCTGGTTGGCGACGGTGACGATCATGTCCTCAAGCAGCTGTGCGTCGGCCGGGGTGAGCGCCTGCGGATCAATCTTCACCGAGGCAATCGAGCCGTCGCACTTCGCGACGATCTTGACCGCGCCTCCTCCGCTGGTGGCTTCCACGGTGCGCGCGGCAAGCTGCGCCTGGACTTGTTCCATCTGCTGCTGCATGCGCGCAGCTTGTTTCATGAGTTTTCCGATGCTGGACATGTGAATTTACGATTGATGGTTTACGATTTGCGATTTGAAAAATGCCGGTCACGCCCGGACTTCGACGATGGTTCCTTTGAAAACTTCCAATGCCTTTTGGATCAACGGATCGTTTTTGAAATCGTCCTTGTTGAATTGGATCGGAGAAGTTTTTTCCTTCACCGGCGGCGCGGTGGGCGCGGGCTTGGCGGCGGTGGCCGGGCCGGCGGCTTTGGGAGCAGGTGTCGCCGCAACCGGCGCCGTCGGAACGACGGGCGCGGGACGGTTTGCGGGAGCTTCGGCCTTGATGAACTTGAACTGCGTGCCGGGATGGCCGAGTTCAGACAGCTTGGTCTGGAGCAACGTATGGTTGCGGGCGTTGTCCACCAGCGCGAGGTGATCCGCGAATTCAGGATCGAACCCGATGACGAACAGGTTTTTCGCAAACGACACCGGATGCGCTTCGAGCAGATAGCTGCGCGTGAATGGACTGGCGCGGCCCACGGCATCCACCAACTGCGCCCAGAGTGTGTCGAGACTGCCGTCGCCGGGGACTGGCGCAATCGGCGTCACCGATTCCGCCAAGGCCATCGGTGCCGGCGCGGGTGCGGGTTTTGCCGGCAGCGCGGCGGGCGCGGCGTGGGAAACAGGCGGTGCCGCCGGACGGGGAACTTGACTTGGTGCGGCAACAGCCGGAGCCGGGGTGGGCTGGGAACTCGCCCCGCCTTCGCGCAACTCCTGCAGCCGTTTGAGCACAGCGTCCAGGCTGACGGCGTTGCGGGCTTCGATGGCCTTGAGCAACGCGACTTCGAGCAGAATCTTTTTTGAGACGGCGTCGCGCAGCCGGGATTCCGCGTCGGTGAACACTTCCATGATGCGGGTCATCGCGCCGCTGTCAGCCATTTTGGCTTGCTCTCCTAATGCGGACGCTTCGGCTTCCGAGACTTCCAGCATGTTCAGATCGCCTTTGGACACCTGGAAGATCAGGAGGTTGCGGAAATGGTTGAGCAGATCGGACAGCAGGCGGCTGAGGTCTTTGCCGTTCTTGGCCAG